>JAHFVC010000047.1 GCA_023264765.1 Mycobacterium sp.
GAGGGTGAAATCCCATTGCAGCCAGAGCATCACGACGAGCATGCCCACGATGGTCAGCAGGTCGGTCGCGATACCGAGCGTCGATGCCGACGCGAAGTCCTGGATGGTGTCGACATCATCGGTGAGCGTGCTGAGGATCGGCCCGACGCGGTGGGTGTCGAAATAGTTCAGCGACAGCTGCTGGAGGTGGTGGTAGGCCCGGGTGCGCAGATCGTTGCCGATGCGCTGGCCGACCGTTTCGGTGAGGTAGTTGGCGGCGTACGTGGCGACCGCGGCGATCAGCGCGATGACGATGACCATGATCGCGGCCAGACCGGCGATGTGCATGCGGCCCTCGCCGCCGAGCATCGGCTGCAGCAGTCCGTGCAACCAGCCCGGCAGCGGATGGTCGCCGACGACACTGTCGAGCACCACCTTCAACGGCCAGGGCGCGGCCAGACCCATCGCGATCTGGATCACCAGCACGCCGAAAATGGCGGCGGTCATCCACCGGTAGGGGCGGATCAGCTCAAGGATCAGTCTCATCGCGACCGTCGCCTCTTTATGGGTGTCGACATCCGGTGTGTCGCCACACAGTACAACCTCACAACCACGCCGGAGCGACGCCCGGCCGTGGGAAGCCGACGGGTGTCGACCGCCACGCCGGAGACACCCTGTCGTTCCACCCGAACAACCTCACCGGCACGCTGTCGGACGGGTTGACGTTCTACAACTCTGCGATCAAACAGCTGATGAAGCTGCGCGAGATCATGGCGGCCAACGGCGACGGCGAGAAGCTCATCTGGGCAACCGAGTACGGTGAGCCCGTCGTTCATCTACTCACTGATCGACCTGGCCACCGGATCACGACGATTGGACATCCAAACTCGCCGCCGACGTGATCAAGGACTGGATCGCCACCCACACCGGGCCGTGGGATCCGGACGACCTGGTCGAGTTCGTGGCGCAGTACCGGCCGGCGAGCCTTGCCACCCAGATGCTGACCGCCGTCGTGAACACGGTGCGGGCCATCGTCGCCACAGCGTCCCTGTTGTTGGCCAGCGCCGTGCGGGCCGTCGTGAACATCGCGGCCGATGCGGTCGAGTCGGCGGTCGGCCTGGCCGCCGCTTTCGCCCCGGCACCCAAGGCGACGACGCCGGCACCTGCAGCGGTCCCCTCCGCGCGGGTGGAACCCGCCATCGCCGAACCCGCCAAGACCGCCGAAGTCGCCACCGCCACACAGGCCGAACCGATCGCCGTGGCCGAGGAGGTCGCCGAGAAAGACACCACCGTCGCCGATGCTCCGGAGCCGTCGCCTACGACTGCGCCGGAAGTCACCGCAGCGGATGGGGATACGACAACCCAGGCCGACCCCGAGCCCGACGGCACCGCCCGGCCGCATCGGAAAGCCGCCGACCCGACAGAATCTACGGTCTCGCCCACTGCCCCGAAAACCCGTGCACGACACAGCTACAACCCACGCCGCCACCCGGCCGCCGCCCGCCCCGAAACCGAGCGCGGTGCCGGTGCCGTTCGATCCCGGTACGAGCGGCCTGCCGCACAGCACGACACCACCGATACAAGCGATGCTGCTGCGTGATACCTGTGAACCTTCCCACGATGTGCTGGTCGCACATCCCGGCCAGACGTTGCGTTCGCAACCGGATACACCCATTGCCAACGCCGGCGATCGGGATCACTAAATGCTGATCCGGGCCTTCGGGGAGAAGGCGCGACAATTTCCCGGAACCCGCGCATCGGGCCGCCACCGCGGGATCGCTCGTCGCTCACCGGAAAGGCAATGGCGCACGCCCCATTTCGCCGATCAACAGTTGTCCCGAAAGCCGGCGAAGCGCACCGCTATATAAGTCATGGACCATTACTTTCACTGCGCTACAAGCGATTCCGGCGCAACAGGACCACTTCCGTGCCCGGGGTCTGATGTTCGAGAATTTGCCACATTTGCACAAGTTGGCACACGGGCGGCGATGGAATTGCTCCGGGAGTCAATTCGCTGCGGCCTATTGAAAATCGTCGTCGATTTGTCACGGTTTCGGTGGGTTACAGTCCTCTGACCTCCAGGTCGGAGCACCTTTCACCCAGCGTCGGGAGTGGGATATGTCGCTGAATCGTCGCCGCATCATTTCCAGCCTTTCCACAATGTCCGTGCCTCTGCTCGCGGCCGCCGTGCTGAGTGCATCGGCGGGCCTGACCGCGCCGCCGCCCGCCCCGCGACCGCGGCCCGTACTGGTCGCCGACACGGTTGCGCTGACTGCCGCCATCGACACCTCATCGACCAGTACGGGCATTGCCGAATCCAGCCTGTACTACATGGATCAGGCCGACCTGAACACCGCCATGCAAGATCTGCAGTCGATGGGCGTCACCCAGATCCGCATCTATCTGCCCTGGCGCGCAATAGAACCCACCGCAGGAACCTACAGCTGGACCCAGGCCGACCAACTGCTCGATACTGCGGCCTCCTACGGCATCGCCGTGGATGCCGCGATCACGGGCACTCCGGGCTGGGCCACGCAGTACGGCAGCGGACTGGCCAACGGAGCACCCACCTCCGACGCGGACTTCGCCTCCTTCGTCAGTGCAGTGGCCAGTCGCTACGGCGCGGCGGCCAACAACGGAGTCGCCAAGATCGACGCCTACGAGATCTGGAACGAGCCCAACGGGGTCAACGGGTGGTTTCCCACCCCGGATGCCGCGGCCTACACGGCGCTGCTGAAGGCCGCGTACACCGCGATCAAGGCGGTCGATCCCGCAGCCGAGGTCATCGGTGGCGTTCTCGGCGCGGGCATCACGCTCGGCTCGCTCACCGTCAACCCGGTGACATTCCTCGCCGAGATGTACGCCGACGGCGCCGAAGGCTTCTTCGACGCGCTGGCCTTCCACCCGTACAGCACCAGTCTGTTCTCGGCGGGCGCCACGGTGGTCAACTCGGCGCTGCAACAACTCGAGGCGCTCCGGGCGCTCATGAACGCCAACGGTGATGCACTGAAACTGATCTGGGCCACGGAGTACGGCGAGGCCTCCACCGCGGCGGGCGAGGCGAATCAAGCCGCATTCATCCAGGACTTCCTCACCACCTGGGCCACCTTGGCCGGCGTCGGGCCGTCGTTCATCTTCTCCCTCATCGACTCCGACTACTCCGGCGGCAGCTTCGGGATCTTCAACTCGGACTGGACGCCCAAGGAAGCCGTGGCCGTCATCAAGGCCTGGATCTCCGCGCACCCCGTCAGCGGCGCGGTCACCTATCCCGTCACCCAGTTGGCCGCCGCGATCAAGGCCATCGTCGCCGGGATCAACCAGGTCGTGAGCACCGCGGTCAAAGGGGTGCAGCAGCTCGTGGCGTCCCTGGCCTCGGCGGTGGCCACCCTGCTCAAGTCGGCCAAGACAGCTCTGGGCACCAAGACCACCACCGCCGTGGCGGCGGTGGCGGCGGTGCCTGCCGCCACCGCGGCGACCGTGACGCTCTCCGCGACCACCACAACGACCCCAGCCGCTGCCGCCGATACGACCCCAGAGACGGCACCGAGCACCGAGACGTCCACTCCGCGACACACATTCGGCTGGCGGCACCAGCCGGCCGCGCGGCCGGCGGCGGCCGCCCCGACGGACGGCACCACCACGGCCCCGCCGAAAGATGGTGCACCTCAAGGAGCTGCCGCCGCCCCGGCCTCGCCGGCCGACGGCGCTACCGACTCATCCGGCGATCAGCACCCGGACCCGGCCAAAAAGCCTCATCATGAATCGCACGGCAAGCACAGCAGGCACGCCGTGCACGCGTAGTCCGGCCGGCCTCAGGCGTCGTCGAGCAGATCCGGCGTGACGGCCGACTCGGTGTCGGGGATGCCGTCCTGCTTGGCCTTGCGGTCGGCCATCGACAGCAACCGCCGGATCCGGCCCGCGACCGCGTCCTTGGTCATCGGCGGTTCGGCGAGGCGGCCCAGTTCCTCCAGCGAGGCCTGCCGGTGCTCCACGCGCAGTCGGCCGGCCTGGGCCAGGTGATCGGGCACCGTCTCGCCGAGGATGTGCAGGGCCCGCTCCACCCGGGCGGCCGCCGCCACCGCCGCCCGCGCCGAGCGGCGCAGATTGGCATCGTCGAAGTTGGCCAGCCGGTTCGCGGTCGCGCGGACCTCGCGCCGCATCCGGCGTTCTTCCCACGTCAGCCTGGTGTCCTGAGCGCCCATCCGGGTCAGCAGGGCGCCGATCGCCTCGCCGTCACGGACCACCACCCGGTCGCTGCCGCGGACTTCACGCGCCTTGGCGCTCACACCGAGCCGCCGTGCGGCGCCGACGAGCGCGAGCGCCGCCTCCGGGCCCGGGCAGCTGACCTCCAGGGCCGACGAGCGCCCCGGCTCGGTGAGCGACCCGTGCGCCAGAAACGCACCACGCCAGGCGGCTTCGGCATCGTTGACGCTGCCGCCGACCACCTGGGCGGGCAGCCCGCGCACCGGCCGGCCCCGCAGGTCCAGCAGCCCGGTCTGACGGGCCAGCGCCTCACCGTCTTTGGCGACCCGCACCACGTAACGGGTGCTCTTGCGGATCCCACTGGCCGACAACACATGCACCACGGCGTTGTAGCCGTACAGGTCGTAGATGTCCTTGCGCAGCCGGCGCGCGATGATGCCGAGGTCCACCTCGGCCTCGACCACCACCCGACCGGCGACGATGTGCAGGCCGCCGGCGAAACGCAGCAGCGAGGACACCTCGGCTCGGCGTGCACTCACCGAGTTCACGACCAGCCGGCTCAGTTCGTCCTTCACCTCAGCGGTCATCGCCACGAATCGTCACCCCTCGATACATTCACCGTCGATTGCCCCGGTACTCCCCCGGCCGGCCAAGCCGGGTGGGGAGCGGTGGAATCGCTGTCATCCGGACGTGATGCCCTGCCGCGCAGCCGGACCCGCTCCAATGCGGCGGCCAGCATCGATGGGTCATGTAACTGTGTACCAGGCCGGGACACGTCGGCAAACTCCACGTTGGCGCCCAGCGTGGCTGCCGTCCGCACCAACTGCTCGCGCTCACGGTCACTGGGGACCCGCACGGAGTCGACGATGATCTCATCGACGGTGAAGCCGGGCGCGTGCTGGGCCAGCACGTGGATGTGTCGCTCGGCCGAGAACCCGGCCGTCTCCCCTGGTTCGGCCGCCAGGTTGAGCACCAGGGCCCGGCGGGCCGTAGTGGCCTGCAGCGCCGCCGCGAGCTGCGGCACCAGGACATGCGGGATCACGCTCGTGAACCACGACCCGGGGCCCAGCACCACCAGGTCGGCCGCCATGATCGCGTCCACCGCCTGATGGGTGGCCGGCGGATCGCCCGGCAGCAGTCGCACCCGGCGCACCTTTCCCACCGTCGTCGCGACGGCCACCTGACCCCTGATCACGCGGAACATCCGCGGATCACTCTCCAGCCCGGCCACGTCCGCCTCGATCTGCAGGGCGATCGGGCACATCGGCAGCACCCGGCCCTTGAGGCCCAGGATCTTGCCGAGCTCGTCGAGGGCGGCCACCGGATCGGTCAGTACCTCGTTGAGCCCGGCCAGGATCAGGTTGCCGATCGGATGCCCGGCCAGTGCGCCGCTGCCACCGAACCGGTGTTGCAGGATGGTCGCCCACAGCCGGCCGTGCGGACTGTCAGAGGCCAACGCCGCCAACGCCATTCGCAGATCGCCCGGTGGCACGACATCCAATTCGCTGCGCAGCCGGCCCGACGACCCGCCGTCGTCGGCGACGGTGACCACCGCCGTGACATGCGGGGTGAGCCGGCGCGCGGCGGACAGGGTGGCATACAAACCGTGCCCGCCGCCGAGCGCGACCACCCGCGGATCGCTCGTACGCCTCGGTTGGGGGGCTGTCATTCGCGCCCCAGATCGCGGTGCAGCACCCGCACCGTCAACTGCTCACCACCCTGCAGCCGCCCGGCCAACGCCTCCGCGATCGCCACACTGCGGTGCTTTCCGCCGGTGCAGCCGATGGCCACCGTCATGTACCGCTTCCCCTCCCGGCGATAACCGTTGATCACCACGCCCAGCAGCCGATGGTAGGTGTCGAGGAACTCCGCGGCGCCGTCCTGGCCCAAGACGTAGTCCCGCACCGCCGGATGCTGGCCGGTGTGTGGACGCAGTTCATCGACCCAGTGCGGGTTCGGGATGAACCGGACGTCCATCACGGTATCGGCATCCATCGGCAGTCCGTACTTGTAGCCGAACGACTCGACGGTGACGCTGGTGTGCGCGACGGCCTCCTCCCCGAAGGCCCGCTCGATGCTCTCTCGCAGTGCGGGCACCGCCAGCGTCGAGGTGTCGATGACCAGGTCGGCCACCGCGCGCACCGATGCCAGCATCGACCGCTCGGCGGTGATGCCCTCGGCGAGGGTCTGATTGCCCTGCAGCGGATGACTGCGCCGGTTCTGTTCGTAGCGCCGCACCAGTGCCTCGTCGGAGGCATCCATGAACAACACCCGCGGGGTGATCCCCCGCGTTCCGAGTTCGGTGCGCACCGAATCCAGATCGCCGGTGAAACCCTTGGACCGGACGTCCATCACCACCGCCAGTCGGGTGATGCGTGAACCGGCGTCCAGCCCGAGGTCGACCATCCTGGCGATCAGCTCCGGGGGCAGGTTGTCGGCCACATACCAACCGAGGTCTTCGAGCACCTTGGCGGTGGTACCGCGTCCCGCACCGGACAGCCCGGTGACGAGGACGACCTCGATCCCAGATTCGTCACTCATATATTGCTCAGTCACCCCGATGCCTGTTGATCTTGGTCGGTTCGATCATTGTCCAAAACTGCCGGTTGCGCGCCGGAATCGGGTGCGCCCGCACCGCTCGTGCCGTCGCCGAGGGCCTCCAGCACGGCGCGCGCGGTGGCCACCCCGATTCCCGGCACCGCGGTGATGTCCTCGATGCTGGCCGCCGACAAGCGTGACACCGATCCGAAATGGGTGACCAGCGCCTTCCGCCGGTGCTCGCCCAATCCCGGCACCGCGTCCAGCGCCGACGCCGTCATCCGCTTGGACCGCTTACTGCGGTGATACGTGATGGCGAACCGGTGCGCCTCGTCGCGGACCCGCTGCAGCAGATACAGGCCTTCGCTGTTGCGCGGGAAGATCACCGGGTCGTCCTGGAACGGCACCCACACCTCTTCGAGCCGTTTGGCCAGCCCGATCACCGCGACGTCGGTGATGCCGAGTTCGTCGAGCACCGTGGCGGCGGCGTTCACCTGGGGCGCGCCACCGTCGACGACGTAGAGGTTGGGCGGATACGCGAAGCGCCGCGATCTTCCCTCGGCCACCAGGGGCCGGTCGGCATCGGCGATGTGCCGGGCGAACCGGCGCTGCGTGACCTCGGCGATGGACGCGACGTCGTCGGACCGGCCCTCACCCGCCGCTTCCCGGATCGCGTAGTGCAGATAATCGGATTTGCGCGGCAGACCGTCCTCGAACACCACCTTCGAGGCCACCACATCGGTGCCCTGCACATGGCTGATGTCCACACACTCGATGCGCAGCGGCGCGTCGGACAATTCGAGTGCGTCCTGAATGCTCTGCAAGGCTTCGGATCTCGCATTGAAGTCACCGGCGCGTTTGAGCTTGTGCTGGGTCAGCGCCTCGCGCGCGTTGCGCGCAACCGTCTCGGCGAGCGCCTTCTTGTCACCGCGCACCGGCACCCGCAGCGCCACCCGCGATCCACGCAGGCCCGAGAGCCAATCGGCAAGTTCCTCGGCGTTCTCCGGAAGTACCGGCACCAGAACCTGTTTGGGCACCGGGTTGGTGGTCTCGTCCTGATTGGCGACACCGTCGCCCAGCTCCGCCTGGTCGCCGTAGAACTGTGTCAAGAACTGCTCGACGAGGTACCCCTCACCGGATTGCCCTGGTTCACCGGTCTTTTCGACCACCCAGCCGCGCTGGCCGCGCACCCGGCCGCCGCGCACATGGAACACCTGAACGGCGGCTTCCAGATCGTCGTCGGCGAAGGCCACCAGGTCGGCGTCGGTACCGTCGCCGAACACCACCGTCTGCTTCTCCAGCGCACGTTTGAGCGCCCCGATGTCATCGCGCAGCCGGGCCGCGCGCTCGAAGTCGAGGGCTTCCGATGCAGCGGTCATCTGGCGTTCCATGTCGCGCACCAGCCGGTCGGTCTTGCCGGACAGGAAGTCGCAGAAGTCCAGCACGATCTGGCGGTGCTGCTCGGCGCTCACCCGGCCCACACACGGTGCCGCGCACTTGTCGATGTAGCCCAGCAGACACGGTCGGTCGATCTGCTTGTGCCGCTTGAACACTCCGGCCGAACACGTACGCGCCGGGAAGACGCGGGTGAGCAGGTCCACGGTCTCGCGGATGGCCCAGGCGTGCGAGTAGGGCCCGAAGTACCGCACACCTTTGCGGCGCGGCCCGCGGTAGACGAACAACCGCGGGTACTCCTCGTTAAGGGTCACCGCCAGCACCGGATAGGACTTGTCGTCCCGGTACCGGATGTTGAACCGCGGGTCGAACTCCTTGATCCAGTTGTATTCCAGCTGCAGCGCCTCGACCTCGGTGGTGACCACCGTCCACTCGACGCTGCCCGCCGTCATCACCATCTGCCGGGTGCGCGGGGCCAGCCCGGCGATGTCGGCGAAGTACGAGTTCAGCCGGCTGCGCAGGCTCTTGGCCTTGCCGACGTAGATCACCCGGCCGTGTGGATCCCGGAATCGGTAGACCCCGGGTTCCACCGGAATGGAACCCGGCGGGGGCCGGTACGTCGCTGGATCGGGCACGGGTCCAGGTTAGAGCGTGTCGATGACACCGCAGAATGCTGCGGCCTTGGCTTCGTAGTTGCGGTACAGGTCGTAGCTGGCGGCCCCGGGCGACAGCAGCACCACGTCGACGTCGGGCAGGCCGGCGGCCACCGTGACCGCCTGCTCGAGGCTGTCGACCCGGTGGGTGCGGTCGGGGTGGGCCTGGGCGAACCGGGTACCGATCAGCGTGCCGTTGGACGGCCCCTGAATGAGGGTGATCCGGTCGGGCATGCCGCACAGATGGTCGTCGAGACCCCGATAGTCCAGCCCGCGGTCCATGCCGCCGACGATGACGGCCAGTGCGGCGTCCGCGGGCATGGCGCGCAGTGCGGCCACGACGCTTTCGCCGGTGGTGGCCAGCGTGTCGTCGACCCACCGGATGCGCCCGGTGGTGCGCACCGTCTGCAATCGGTGCGGCAGACCGGCGAACGTCGCGGCGGCGGCGTCGACCTCGTCGTCGGTCACCGCACGGCCCAGCACCTCGACCGCGGCCAGCCCGGCCAGCGTGGCGTTCGCGACGTTGTGCACATACGACATCACGCCACCCGAGATGGGCGCCCGCGCCGTGGCCGGCTCGACCAGCTGAGTCGGCGGCAGGTCGGCGATCCCGATCCGGGCCAGTGCGGTGACGACCTCGGGCGTGGTGATCAACACCCGCGATCCATGACCGAAGATGTTTGCCTTGGCCGCGTAGTAGCTCGGGATGTCACCGTGAAAGTCCAGATGGTCCTGGTACAGATTGGTGATCACCGCCACCGCGGGCGAGGTGCGCAGCAGGGCACACTGCTGGCTGGACAGCTCGGCGACGACCCATTGATCCTCGCGCGGCTCCAGATCCGAGAGCGGGGTACCGATATTGCCCGCCACGACCGCGTCGACTCCGAGGGTGGCGAGCAGGTGCGCCAGGAACGCCGCCGTGGTGCTCTTGCCCTTGGTGCCGGTGACACCGATGGTGCGGGCACCGTGGCCGGACAGATACCAGTCGGCGGCGCTGGACACCGGCGGCCCGTCGGCACGCAGCTGCTCGAACACCGGATTACGCCACGGCACACCGGGACTGACGAACACGATGTCGGTGTCGCGCAGCAACGACAGGGAATCCGGGCCGTGATGCACGCTCAGTTCCGGGATACCGGTCTCGGGTGTCCCGGTGGCCCGGTCATCGACGCCGACGATCCGGGCGGCGCCGTGGGCGGCCGCGGTACGGGCCATCGACAGCCCCTCCTTGCCGAGCCCCCAGATGCCGACCACGCGACCGGTCAGGTCAGTCATCGAGCAGCTTCGCGAAACGCGGCGGCACATGATGTTCGACGGGCGCGAGGTCCTGCTCTGCGGCCGCGACAGCTGCCAATTCGGTGCGTTGCAAGGCGAACTTGTCAACCAGGGTCAATCCGCGCCAACTGTCGTCGTCGAGCACGGCGAGCATCGATTCGGCCGCCTCGTAATACTCCCCCACGCATTCGAACGGCTTGTGCACGCCGAGGCCGAGGATGTCGGCGAACCCGTCGTACTGGGCCGCGTCGTCGAACAGGTTGGCGCCGAAGATCTTCTCCAGCTGCGCCCGGCCCAGCCGGGGCGCCAGCAGTACGAAGACGAACTGGCACTTCGGGCAATGCCCGCACCAGGAGGCGGCGCGGCGCGCCGGATCCAGCGCGAACAGCCTGTTGCAACTGGTGAAGACATCGAAATAGGCGGTGCATGAGGCAAACCGGTCCGCGATCTCCGATTCCGAGAGGCCACGCAGCAGCGAGAAGTACCGATCGGGATTGCACCCGTACTGCGCCAAGGTGTCGCGCAGCAGCGTCTCGTAGACGATGCTCTTGGACCACTGGTGATTGATGTCGCGGCCCAGCCATTCGATATTGCCGACATTGGACGAGCGCTCGTTGGACAGCACCACCGGCCCCAGCCCCCGTGCGTCGGCGACGATCAGGCCGATCACGCTGTTGATCGCTGTCACCGGCACGTGGCCGTTGTGCGCGCCGTTGGCATTCGCCTCGATCAGCCCGCGATCGATGCTGCGCCGGACGTGCACGCTGTCCAGACCGCTGACCTCGATGCAGCGATCGATCGGGTCATACCGGTTGACGCTGAACAACACCGGCCGCACGCCGTGGCGCCGGAAGGCCTCGATGCTGACCACCGAATCCTTGCCGCCGCCGACGGGCACCAGGGGGCTCGCCTGCGGATCCCACGAGTCGTCCGAAGCTGCTTCGACTGCGGCGTCCGGCCCCGTCACCTCCGGGGTCAGCGCAGCGGGCAAGTCGTTGCGATAGGCGAACTCACCCAGGCCGCCCTCGACCAGGGTCCGCAGGTAATGCCTCTCGAATTCATAGGTAGGAAAGGCGATCTCGATGACGGGCGGGGCGGCGGCCTTGTAGTAGCTCAGTGAGCAGGTCAGGGCCAGCAGCCGCGCCAGCTTCGGGTTCGGTTGTGCGCCTGCCAGACTGGCGCCGAAGTCGATCACCTCGGTGAAGCTGACCGGATCCGGGCCGCGCAGCGTGTAGTGCAGGTTCAGCGTGCCGCCGGTCACGTCGTAGCCGTCGATCACCAGCGCCTCGAAGCTCTCGGGCCGGAATTCGCTCATACCGCAGCACCCCCGATGGTGGCGACGGGATGGGTCTCGAAAATCGGTGACACCCACCAGGCCCGTAGCACCGCGGCCAGGTCGAGCGGCCCATCGGTCACGGTGTCGGCGGCCAGCAGTCCCGCCGCGGCCAACCACCCCAGCCGCTCGGCGCCCAGACCAACGCGCCCGCCGGGTGTGTCGCACACCAGCGCGCCCAGCACCGGCACTCCGAAGTGGGCGGCATCGACCGGTACCGCGTCGGCGTGACCGGCCGCCGCGAGATCACGCTCGATCAGCAACTCGGCGGCACGACTGGTCGTGCGGGCGGCCATCTGCTGCCAATACGCCTTGGCGGGCGCCGCGGCGCACACCGCCAGATGCACAGGCTCGGGGCGCACCGGCGTGATCGGCGTGCCACTGACGATGAATCGGCCGTCGGCGACCAGTACGGTGACCGCCGCGGTCAGGCGACCATGCCTGCGCAGCAGTTCGCCGGTGAAATCGGTGAGAGCCCCGCGCAACTGCGCCGCAGCGGGCATCGCGATGCCGAAGAACTCGGCGGGTTCGGCGAGCCAGCGCCAGACGGCTTCGGCGTCGGGCTCGTCGCCGGCGACGACCGGGATGGTGACGGTGGGGTGAGACCCCAGACCAGCGATGAGCGCAGCTGCCGAGACGAGCGGGGTGGCGCTTTCGGATAGGCCGTCAGCCGAGGTTGATACGAACTCCAGAGTAGTCATCGACATGCCGATACTACCGCAGCGATCAGCGGTGATACTGGACCCATGGACGGGACGGGGCCGCGTGAGATGCGCAGCATGGGTGACGCGCGGGTGGCCCGGTTGACCGAGACCGACTGGCGGGCGTTCGCGGGCGTACGGCTGCGCGCGCTCACCGATTCGCTGGGCGCCGACGATCCCCAATTTCGGCAGGAGTCGACGTTCACCGCCGCGCAGTGGCGACGGCGCCTGCGCGCGCACGCCCAGTTCGCGGTGGTGGTGGACAACCGGCCGGTCGGTCTGATCGCAGCTCAGCGCCAGGGGTCGGAAGCGGTCTACCTGTACTCGCTGTGGCTGGACCCGGCCGCCCGCGGTCTGGGTCTGGGCCGGACGCTGGTGGCCGAGGCGGTGCGCTGGGCCCGCACCCAGCGGGTACGCCAGGTCACCCTGCGCGTCAACGTCGGCAACGCTCGGGCGCGGGCGGTCTACGACAGTCTGGGGTTCGCCGTGTGCAGCACCGCGAGCACCGACGAGGTCACGATGTCGCTGAATGTGAGTTGAGGTCGGGCCGGTAGCGGTCCAGCAGGGCGCGCAGCGCATCCATCGCGTCGACGGCCCGTTCCTTGTCCACCGCCTGGATCGCCATGATCGGGGTGTACTCGTCGTCGGCCAGATCGACCCTGGCCCAACGCGCTCCGCGCGGGAACGACACGTCGACCACCTCGGACCAGGGAATCAGCTTGTACCCGAGCAGGTTTCGCACCGCTATTCCGGACACACCGGCCCGTACCCGGGGCCGGGCGAAGAACAGCAGCAGGCCACCCAGCACGACACCGAGCACACCCATCGCGATCTGATCGGACGTGCGGAACAGCACACCGCTGGAGCCGATCTTGAGCAGGAATCCCACCGTGATGTGCGCGGCTGCGATCAGGAATGCCGCCAGGTAGACGAAATACGGGGTCAGGTGCGGTTTGACGTCCAGGTCCCAGGTGTCGTCGCCGGCCGTCATGATCGGATGTCGCGCAACACCAATGCGGTCGACAGCGCGGCGGCCGCGGCCTGGGCGCCCTTGTCCTCGCCGGAGTTCGGTAGTCCCGCCCGGTCCAGCGCCTGTGTCTCGGTGTTGGTGGTCAGCACACCGTTGGCCACCGGGGTCGACTGGTCCAGCGACACACGGGTGAGTCCCTGCGTCACCGCGTCACACACGTAGTCGAAATGCGGTGTCTCACCGCGGATCACCACGCCGAGGGCGACCACCGCGTCGTACTTCGCGGCCAGAGCCTGCGCCACCACCGGGATCTCGATGGCGCCGAGCACCCGGACCACCTTCGGCTCGACGACCCCCAGCTGCTTGGCGGCCCGCAGGGCGCCGTCGAGCAGGGCATCGCAGATGGTGGTGTGCCAGGTGCTGGCCACGATGGCCAGCGAGACGTCGGACGCGTCGATGTCCGGCAGGTCGGGTACGCCGTGCCCGCTCACAATGTGCCTCCGAGTTCGCCGGGGGGCGACACCTCGTCGTAATCCTCGAGGCCCACCAGGTCGTGGCCCATCCGGTCGCGCTTGGTCATCAGGTAGCGGATGTTCTCCGCGTTGGCGCGCACCGGCAGCGGCACCCGCTCGATGATGTGCAGGCCGTAGCCGTCCAGGCCCACGCGTTTGGCCGGGTTGTTGGTGAGCAGCCGCATGGACCGCACGCCCAGGTCGACGAGGATCTGCGCCCCGATGCCGTAGTCACGGGAGTCCGCGGGCAGGCCCAGCTCGAGGTTGGCGTCCACGGTGTCGGCGCCGGCATCCTGCAGCTGGTAGGCCTGCAGTTTGTGCAGCAGGCCGATGCCGCGCCCCTCATGGCCTCGCATGTAGAGCACGATGCCCCGACCCTCACGGGCCACCGTGGCCATCGCGGCGTCCAATTGCGGGCCGCAGTCGCAGCGCCGGGAGCCGAACACGTCGCCGGTCAGGCATTCGGAGTGCACCCGCACCAGTACATCGTGTCCGTCGGATTCCGGGCCGGCGATGTCACCGAGCACCAGCGCCACGTGCTCGACGTCCTCGTAGATGCTGCTGTAGCCGACGGCCCGGAACTCGCCGTGCCGGGTCGGGATGCGTGCTTCGGCGATCCGCTCGATGTGCTTCTCGTGCTTGCGGCGCCACTCGATGAGGTCGGCGATGGAGATCAGTGCCAGGTTGTGTTCGTCGGCGAAGACCCGCAGCTCGTCGGTCTGGGCCATATCGCCCTCGTCCTTCTGGCTGACGATCTCGCAGATCGCGCCGGCCGGCTGCAGTCCGGCCAGCCGGGCCAGGTCCACGGCGGCCTCGGTGTGGCCGGGGCGGCGCAGCACGCCACCGTCCTTGGCTCGCAGCGGCACCACGTGGCCGGGCTTGGTGAAGTCCTCGGCGACCGCATCGGGGTCGGCGAGGGCACGCATGGTGGTGGCTCGGTCGGACGCCGAGATGCCGGTACCCACGCCCACCTTGGCGTCCACCGTGACGGTGTAGGCGGTGCCGTGTTTGTCCTGGTTCACCGCGTACATCGGGAGCAGGCCCAGGCGGTCGCAAACGGCACCGTCCAGCGGCACACACAGATAACCCGATGTGTAGCGCACCATGAACGCAACCAGCTCGGGGGTGGCCTTCTCGGCGGCGAAGATCAGGTCGCCCTCGTTCTCGCGGTCTTCGTCGTCGATGACCACGACGGCCTTACCCGCCGCGATGTCGGCCACTGCCCGCTCGATGGAATCGAGCCTCGTCATCTTGTGCCACCTTCTCGCGTTCGCATGTTCACCTAAGTATGAACCACTGCCCTGTGACGTTTGATGCCCGCCGGTCCAGTTGGACCGACGGGCATCAAGGGGTCGTCGGATCAGCTGATGGTCTTGGTTCCGGTGGACAGCGTGCTGGTGACCACACCGTTGGTCACGACGTAGTAGCCGTCCCAGACCGTAACGGTCAGCGGGTAGCTGGTGGTCGTGTAGAGGAGACCGATATTGAGGCTTCCGGTGAGGGTCCCTCCATTGCTCAGGACATAACCGGCCGAGCCGGTCGCGGGATTCTTGGTGGTCGGGATGCTGTCACCGTCGGCATCGTCCGTCGAGATGGTTGCCGTCAGCGCCACCCTGCTGCCGGACACCGTCGGCGCGCTGTTGATCGCGTAGATCGGCACCGTCACGACGACCGGCGTACTGCCGCCGTAACCGTCCGTCACGTTCACGGTGAACGTCTGGTTCTTGTCGGCAGCGGTCGCCCCGTACTTGGCCGCGGCATGGCGGACGGCGGTGGAGAT
Source organism: Mycobacterium sp. (assembly GCA_023264765.1). Taxonomy (GTDB): domain Bacteria; phylum Actinomycetota; class Actinomycetes; order Mycobacteriales; family Mycobacteriaceae; genus Mycobacterium. Next base: position 15,340 of record JAHFVC010000047.1, read on the forward strand.
GTCGGCCGTATAGGTGAAGGTGCCGTCCGTGGTGAAGGTCACCGACGCCCCACTGGCCAATCCGCTGGCCGTGTAGGAGATCGTGTCGGAATCCGCGTCGCTCGCGGTGATCTTGCCGGTGCTCGTCTGGACGGTCCCGTTCAGCGTGCCCACCGTCGGAGCCGTGGTCAGGCTGGCGGTCGGGGCGTTGTTGGTCACCGTCGGGGTGACATTCACCGAGGCGATGATCACCGATTTGCCCGAGGCATCGGTGGCCTTGATGGTGAAGGTGTCACCCGGGGTCACCGTGTGGCCCAGGCCCGCGGTGCGGGTGTAGGTGAATCCACCGGCCGCCGTGACCGTCACGGTGCCCTTGGTGCCCTGGCTGCCCACGCTGTAGGTCAGGCCCAGGCCCGTATCGCCGGCCGGAACGTTGAGGTTGCCGGTCACCACGTTCGTCGTCGAGGTGTTGATGTTCGTCGTCGGCGACGGGGTGGTGGCCGCCACCGAGACCGTCACTGTGGCCGTTCCGCCGTGACCGTCGTTGACGAGCACGTTGAACGTGTCCGTGCCAGCATCCTTGGTCGGGATGTAGGTGTAGGTGTTGCCCGACAGCGTGACGATGCCGCCCTTGGTGGTGGACGCGGATCCGCCGCTGGCACCGACCAGGCTGTAGGTCGTGGTGTCACCGTCGTCATCCGAGCCCGAGACCGTGCCGCGCACCACACCCAACGTGTCGGCGGTGCCGTTGCTGTAGGACCCCGTCGGGTTGGTGTTGAGCTTCTCGATCGGGATGGAGAAGCTCAAAGTGCTTGTCCCACCGAACTGATCGCTCGCGCTGATCGTGAAGGTGTCACCGGGAGCACCCGGCACGGCAGCGTTGTGCCAGTACGAGTCCTGGCCGCCGAAGATGGTGTCCTTGGTCTTCTTGATCGTGTAGGTGAACGTGCCGTTGGCGGCCACCGTGATCGAACCGCCGTTGGCCGTGTCATAGGTGTCGGCGGCGAACGTGACGGTGTCACCATCGGCATCCGTGGCCTTGAGCGTGCCCGTGGTGGTCTGCTGCCGATTGATACCGATGTCCACCGTCGCCAGGGTCGACGTGGTGACCGTCACGCCGTTGGCCGCCGGCGCACTGTTGGCGACCGTCGGCGTGACGCTCACCGTGGCGATGGTCACCGAGTTGCCGTTGGCGTCGGTGGCCTTGATCGTGAACGTGTCACCCGGGGTCTGGGTGTGCCCCAGGGCGCCGTTGCGGGTGTAGGTGAACGCGCCCGTCGAAGTCACCGTCACCGTACCCTTGGCGCCCTGACTGCCCACGCTGTAGGTCAGACCGGTGTTGCCTGCCGTATTCAGCTGTCCGGTAACCACATTCGCGGTCGAGGTGTTGACGCCCGTCACCGGCGACGGCGTGGTCAGCCCGGTCAGGCTGACCGTGGCCGTCGACGTGCCGCCGTGTCCGTCGTCGACGAGCACCTGGAACGAGTCCGTGGTCTTGCCCGCCGTCGGGATGTAGGTGAACGAGTTGCCGCTGAACCGGATGATGCCGCCGTTGGCGGTGGCCGCGGCGCCATTGACCGCACCGACCAGGCTGTAGGTCAGGCCGTCGCTGTCGTCATCGGAACCGGTGACGGTGCCGCGCACCACACCGAGGGCATCGGTCGTCTTGCCGCCCACCGACACACTCGCGTCCGGCACCTTGTTCAGGGTGGCCACCGGCACCGAGTACGTCACCGCGGTGGTACCGCCGAAGGCGTCGGTCACATTCACCGTGAAGGTGTCGCCCGGGTAGCCGGTCGCCGCGGCGTTGTGCCAGTAGTCGTCGTGAATACCGAAGGGCGCGAACTTGGTCAGCGTGTAGGTGAAGGTGCCGGTCGAGCTGACCGTGACCGACCCGCCGTTGGCGGTCGAGTAGGTGCCGGCCGCGAAGGTCAGCTGATCACCGTCGGCGTCCGTCGCCTTGAGTGTGCCCGTGGTGGTCTGCTTGTCGGACGGGCCGCCCAGCGGGTTGTAGGTCGGCGACCCGACCGGGGCGTCGGTCGTCAGTCCGTTCCCGGACGGTGCGTTGTTGGCCACCGTGGGGGTGACGCTCACCGTGGCGATGGTCACCGAGTTGCCGTTGGCGTCGGTGGCCTTGATGGTGAACGTGTCACCCGGGGTCTGGGTGTGCCCCAGGCCCGCGTCGCGGGTGTAGGTGAACGCGCCCGTGGAGGTGACCGTCACGGTGCCCTTGGTGCCCTGGCTGCCCACGCTGTAGGTCAGCCCGGTGTTCCCGGCCGTATTGAGCTGTCCGGTAACGACATTCGCGGTCGAGGTGTTGACGCCGGTGGTCGCCGACGGCGTGGTCAGCCCGCTCAGGCTGACCGTGGCCGTTGTCGTGCCGCCGTGGCCGTCGTTGACGAGCACCTGGAAGGTATCGGTCGTCTTGCCGGCCGTCGGGATGTAGGTGTACGAGGTACCCGACACGGTGATGATGCCGCCGTTGGAACCCTTCACCGACCCGTTGGTGGCGCCGATCAACGTGTAGGTCAGCGTGTCGTCGTCATCGTCGGACCCGTTGAGGGTGCCCCGCACGACGCCGAGTGCGTCGGTCACGTTGTTCTTGGTCGGTACGGTCGGCGCGGGAACTTCGTTGAGCTTCTCGATCGGGATCGAGACGGTGATGGTGCTGGTGGCGCCGAAGCTATCGACAACGCTGACGTTGAAGGTGTCGTTGACAGTGCTGCCGGTCGCACCGACGGCGGAGGCCGCGTGGTAGTAGCCGTACGTCTTGCTGATGGTGTACGAGAAGGTGCCGTCGTCCTTGAACGTCACGGTGCCGCCGTTGGTGGTGCCGATCAGCTGGCTGCCCAGCACACCACCCTGGAAGCTGACACTGTCGCCGTCGGCATCGGCAGGTGTCACCTTGCCGTTGGAGGACTGCCAGTACACGCCGAGGTTAAGTGGATTGGTAACCCCGGAACTGGTGATCGTCGTGGTCCCCGCGGTGGGGGCGGCGTTGCTGATGATCGGGGTGACCGTCACCGATCCGACCTTGATCTGCAGGCCGTAGGCGGTGCCGTAGACATCGAAGGTGTCGTCGGTGCCGCCGACGTGGCCGGTCGCGGTGCGGGTGTAGGTGTAGCCCGCGCCGTTGAACACGACGGTGCCGTAGCCGGCGCCGGTCGCGGTGTAGTTGGTGAACAGCGCGTTGTTGGCCGACGAACCCAGGCTCACGGTGCCGGAGGTGACGCCGGGCGCTCCGTTGGTCTTGGTGATGTTCACGTTGTCCAGCGGGCTGGTCAGGCTCAACACACCAAGTGCGACAAGGACATCCGACGTGCCGCCGCGGCCGTCGCTGACCACGATGGTGAACGAGTCGGAATAGGTGATGCCGCTGCTGACCTTCGGGATGTAGACGTAGCTGCCGTCGGCGTTCACGTGCGCGATACCGCCGGCGCCCGTGTAGTCGGTGGAGGTGTCGCCGGTGGCGCCCTTGATGGAGTAGCTCAGCGGATCGCCGTCAGGGTTGATGACCGCGTTGACCTGGCCGCGCACGATGCCGTTGCTGTCGCCGAGGGTATTGGACGGCACGCCGCCGATCGGCGGGAGGTTCCACGTCGGGATGGTCACGGTGACGTGGACGTCGGTGGTGCCCCCGTGCAGGTCGTCGACGGTGATGGTGAACGTGTCGATCTTGTCGGCGGCCGTCGCGCCGGTGGCGCTGGCGGTGTTACGGGCATCGATACCCGCCGTGTAGGTGTAGTCGCCCGTCAGCGCGCTGACGATGACCGAACCCTTGCTGGTGGTGAAGATCACCGGCGTGTAGGAGTGGATGGTGTCGTCGTCGGAGTCGATGTTGATCTTGCCGGTGACGGTGCCCAGGATGCTGTTGCTGCCGGTGTTCGTGTAGCTCGCCACCGGCACCTGGTTCACCGAACTGGACAGATGCACCGTGAACGCGGTGGTGTCGAAGAGCAGGCTGCCGTCCGAGGCGGTGATGGTCACCAGGTCGGTCAGGTTCAGGCCCGCCGCGGCGTGCGGCGCGTAGGGCGTGTAGGTGAAGGTGTAGGTGCCGTCGGCGGCCGGAGTGGTGTTGACGCTCACCGAGCCGAGCAGCGCCGTCGAGGTGAAGCTCAGCGAATCACCGTTGCCGTCGTGAGCCTTGAAAGTTCCTGTCAGTACCCCGGTTTGGTTGTTGGTGGCGGTGATGGTCGGCGTGGTGTCGAACACCGGGGCCAGGTTGACCGTCGGAATGGTCACCGTCACAAGGACATCGGTGGTACCGCCGTGCAGGTCGTCGACCGTGATGGTGAACGAATCCGTCTTCGCCGAGGCCGGAGCGCCCGGCACGCTGGCTGCGGCCCGGGCATCGGCGTTCGCCGTGTAGGTGTAGTCGCCGGTCAGCGCACTGACGATCACCGAACCCTTGCTGGTGGTGAAGATCACCGGCGTGAAGGCGTGCACGATGTCGTCGTCGGAGTCCACGTTGATCTTGCCGGTCACCGTGCCCAGAAGGCCGCTACCACCGGTGTTCTCGTAGCTCGCCACCGGCACCTGGTTCACCGTGTTCGACAGGTGCACCGTGAACGTCGCCGAGGCCGAGAGCAGACCCGGATCCCACGCCGTGATGGTCACCAGATCGGTCAGGTTCAAGCCGGCCGCGGCATGCGGCAGGTACGGCGTGTACGTGAAGGTGTACCAACCGTTTTCGTCCGGCGTGTCGTCCACGTCGACGGTGCCGAGCACACCGATCCCGGTGAAACTCAACGTATCGCCGTCCTGGTCGCTGGCCTGGAACTTGCCGGTGAGCACTCCGGTCTGGTTGTTGGTGTCGGTGATGGTGGGCGACGTGTTGAACGTCGGGGCGTGGTTACCGAGGATGGGGCTGCCGTCGTAGTGGAAGCTCACCTCGTACTCCACGTCGTTGCCGTCCGGCGCGATCGGGTGGGCGAGGACACCGAGGCCGTCGTTGATCGTGACCTTGAAGGTGACGTCCGCACCGTTGACCAGACCGCTGGGTGACGGCACGTAGGTGAACGTGCCGTCCAGGCCCATCACGATCAGGCCCTCGCTGGGCTGCTGGTTGAGCCCCACGGTGTAGATGAGCGGATCACCGTCGGGATCGGTGCTGGTGAGCTTGTAGGTCCCCGGCAGCGGTCCGGTGGACACGATCGGCTGTCCGGGCAGGTGGTTGGTGGCCAGCCGCTCGTAGCGGGTGTACGCAGCGGCCAGGAAGAGGTAGACGGGCACGCTCAGCGGCGTCGGGGCCCCGTTGAACAGGGTCGCCTGCAGCAAGGTCTGCAGGGTGACCACGTAGCCCGCGGCGACCTGTGACGGCGCCAGGATCGGGTTGTCGGGGTAGGCAGGGAAGAACTTGTCGACGGTCTTCGCGAACTGTTCGATGAAGCTGGCGAACGGCCGGAAGGCCGGGATGTCCGGTGGCGCCGGGACCAGGTCCGCCAGCGAGGAGGCGGCCAGTGACGAGGCGGCCAACGCACCCGAGACCGGAGTGGCGGTGGCGCTGAACAGGGAGGTCTTCGCGGTGGCCGCCGCAGCGGTGGTGCCGCTGTCCTTAGTCGCGACGACAGGCGCGGCGACACCGGGTTCGGTGGTCGTCGTGGGGAGCGCAGGAGTCTCGGTGCCGGGGGTTTCCGTCGTGCCCGTCCCGGTGCCACTCGTACCGGTGCTTCCGGTCGTGTCGGGAACCTCTGTGGTGTCGGTGGTGCCGGTGGTGGGGGTTGTGGTCCCGGTCGTACCGCCGGTGGTCGTCTCGTCCTTCGGCGTGGTCGAGCCGGGGGTGGTCGAGCCGGGGGTCGATCCGTCACCGGTCGAACCCGAACCCCCGCCGGTGGCGCCGTCCGTCGATCCGGCCGTAGCGCCGCTCGTGGTGGTCTGGGTCTTGGTGCCGGCCTTCTTGGTGCCGGACTTGCCCTTGACACCCGACTTGGTCTTGGTGCCGGCCTTGCCCGTGGCGGTGCTCGTCGTGCCGGTGGTGGCGGCCCCGGACTCGGTGGTGGTGCCTGTCGACGCTCCGGCGGAACTGGGCGACGAATCACCGCTCGGCGAATTGTTGTCGCTGCCGGTGTCCGCTGCGCCGATCCCCGGTGCGGCGGCCGCGACCGAGAGACCTAGAAACGCTGCGACTGCGAACTCGCTAGCACGCTTCCGAGTTTTCGCTGAGTTCTTGCGATGAGCCGCCACCGGTGTCCTTCCCGACGCCCGCGTTCCGACACCGCTTGAGCAGCGCTGTAGGCAACGGGGAGTTTATTAATTGACGCGAAAGTTAACACGCCCGCGGGCTGAACGGAATGCTTTTACTGCGAAATACCTGAGTCGTGTCCGGCCAGGATCTATGGCACTCGTTCTAGAACACGTTCCTGTTGCTGAGGTAGCACCCGCGAGTAAACCAGCAATCAGGTACGGGCGTCCCCATCTGCGGGAGAGCAACCGCTCGCCGTATTTGACGAGGAGAGGCGAGCCGGCACCGCGGTGCCAACGACGAGCTCCTCGTCGGAGGCGCTCATGAGCAGCCGTTTACTCTCTGGTCGATCTCCACGCCGTCCCCGCCGCGCCGCTTGGCCCGGTACATCGCCTGATCTGCTTGCGCAACCAATTCGATGATCGCCTGTCCATCGAAGGGATGATCCTGCTCGATGACCGCCAGACCGATGCTGGCCGTCACCGCCGGCGGTGGTCCTGACGCAATCGCGGACCGCAGCCGCTCACAGATCATCGCGGCGACGTCTACCGCGACGTCATCGATCACCACGAACTCTTCTCCGCCCAACCGTGCGACCAACGCGCCGGTGCCGACCGTCTCGGCAATCCGCTCGGCGGTCCGCACGAGCACTTCGTCGCCGACGTGGTGGCCATGTTCATCGTTGATGGCTTTGAACGCGTCCAGATCGATGGCGATCGCGCAGAGCGTCCTCCCTGACCGATGGGCGGCAAAAGTGTGCCTGTGGTATTCGAACCCACGACGGTTGGCCAGTCCCGTCAACGGATCGACGAGTGAGTCGACGGCACTGGTGTGCACCAGCCAATAGCCGAATTGCACCGCGGGCAAGATCCCCGCCACGGCAGCCAGCACGATCAACGCTTTCGCGGACCCCATCGCCAAACCGGGCAGCCCTTGTTCAAAACCCATCCAGGCTGTCATACCGGCCACCGTCAGCGCCGCCCAGGCAATATGGCACGCCAACGTTTTAGGGCCATGGAAGAACGTCACATAGGCGCCGGTCACAACAAACAGCATGGTTCCTGTCAGCGCCGCCAACCGGTCCGCATCCTGCAGACAAGCAGCAGTGATCGCGGCGTCGGCGGCGGCGACGAGCGTGAAGGACCGCGCCGTAGTGGGCCACGAACCGACCACCCACATCACCGCCCAGCCGAGCGCCAAGAGTGCAATCAGGGCATCGATTACGCGCCCGGCGACGGTCTCGGGTCCGCCCTGCGCGAACTGGACCAGCACCACGATCACCGCAAGCACGAGACCACCGGCACCGATCAGCACGCGCAACGCAGTCACCACGCCGCGCGCCTCTAGGAATCCCAATAGCCAGGTGTAATTCGCCGGCGCGTTCCACCACGCTCTCAGCAACGTCAGCATTCCTGTGCCGTGGGCCTGCTCCTCGTGCGCCCAGGATGCCATGTCCACTCCCTCAGAACAGCAGGTCCAGACACGCAAAGTGCCTACAACGCCGATTGCGAAGAAGAAGGCGAGGCCGATTCACCGCCTTACCCGAGGAACCTCAACCGACCCGTATCGACCGTTTCAGCAAACATTAGTGGTACGTGGCGTACCTGTAAAGCGCTGTGTCACGATAGTTGCCATGGGTCGCTACGAGAGATCGACCGATGGCCGTACGAGCAGATGGGACGGGCATCGCGAGCAGCGGCGCAGCGAACTTGTCGATATCGCCGTGCAGGCGATCGCACAATGCGGCCCCCTGACCACCATCGAGCAGATTGCCCAGCATGCGGGCACAACCCGGACCAAGCTCTACCGGTTCTTCGACGGCGCGCCGGATCTGCGCCGGGCGGTCGCGCACCGCGCGGTTGCGATGCTCACTGATGAATTGGTGCCGCTGTGGAGCCCCAACGGGAGCCCCGCTGAGATGATCAGCGCCGCAGTGGGCGCCTACGTGCATTGGTTGACCGTCAACACAAATCTCTACCTATACGTGGACCGCCATGCCGAGCGCGGGGACCGGGAAGCAGCCGGAACGCTCAACGACCTCCGGTCGGCCATCGGCATGTATCTCGCGACCGTCCTCGCGGCACACCTCGACTCCTTCGGCCTCGATGCCAAGCCCGCGCAGTTGCTGGCATTCGTGGTGATCGGGTTCGTCGAGTCCGGGACGCGACAATGGTTGCATTGTCCTGGCGGATACTGTCACGAAGAACTGGAAAGTCAACTCTCACAATGGATTTGGGTGTTGTTTGACGACACCCTCCGCGCCGGAGGAATCACCCTGGACCCACACGCCCCCCTGGATTAGCGGACACCACGGTCATGCTGCAGTGTCCGCGAACCGGGACGTTCTAGCCGGCCGAAGAATCTTTGTGGGAGAGCAACCGCTCGACGTATTTGGCGATGACGTCGACTTCCAGGTTCACCGGCGTTCCCACGGCGGCACGGCCGAGCGTGGTCAACGCCAGGGTGGTCGGGATGAGCGACACCTCGAACC
>JAHFVC010000560.1 GCA_023264765.1 Mycobacterium sp.
GCCGGAACCTACCAGCACTGGCTGCATCACTACAATCACCACCGACCCCACACCGGCATCGGCGGAATGACACCAATCGAGCGCCTACGCGTTCACAACCTACCCGTGAAGAACAGCTAGGCCTACGTGGCACCAAACTCCACTGCGGGCGCTTTGTCCCCGACATGCTCGACACCTTCCCAATCCCTGGTCGCACTCCGCTACTAGCTGTGCTAGCAACGCTAGCTAGCATCCGCGTTCGGTGAGGTACGCGTCAATCGCTAGATCGGTAATGGAAGCAATGCTGATCGAACGGTCACCAGTCTCGTACCGCAGCTTGTCGACGGCCTTGCCCAGGCGCTCCTTGGTCGACGGCCTGATCCGGACGTTGTGCTGTTCGGTCAGCCGCTCAACAGCGGCTTTCCTGCCCTGTATCTGAGGTGCGGGTGCTGGCGGGTTGGCCTGGCCGACCACTGCGTCTCGGTCTGGAATGGAATCGGCCGGATGAGGCCGGCTGATCGCCGGCCGGCGGGCAGTGCTGCTCATGCTGGTTCTCCAATCTTGATCCCGAGTTCATCGAGCAGGTCGTCGTAGGCCACTTGCAGGCTCAGCGCTCTCCCCCCACGGAACTGGTGAATCGGTTGCTCTGCGCTGTGAGCGTCCTGACGCGCAGCGAGGTCAGGAATGACGGTGCGCGCCACCAGCTCGCCGTAGGCCTCGCGCAGCTCTCGTTCGCGGTCGATGTGCTCGCCCTTGTTCTGCCGGCGAGACACCACGACCTTGGCCAGCTCGATGCGAGGATTGGGCCGAAGCTTCACCCGCTGGATAGTGGACTCCAGTCGACCGACCGCCTTCACAGAATCCCGTGTCGGCTCTGTCACCGCATAAACGTCGTCAACTGCCAGCAGGACCGCGTACAACAGCTTCCCAAGACTGGGCGGGCAATCGAAGAGGACGGCGTCATACGGCGAAAGATCCAAGCCCTCGAATGCAACGTCCAGACGGAACACAAGATCCGAAGCACCACTTGACTCCGCATCTGACAGATTCAGGTGGGACGGGATGAGATCGATGCCATCCCATTCCGTCGCCACCACCGCGTCGACTGCACAGCCAGCTTCGGTTCGGTCCATCAAGTCGGCCGTCGTGAGTTGATCGCCGGCCGTATAAACACCGAGGCCCTCAGTCGCATTGGCCTGGGGATCCATGTCCACCACGAGTGCCCGGCCGCCGCGGTGGCTGATCGCGCTGGCGAGACCCAGCGTGGTCGCGGTCTTGCCCACACCACCCTTCTGGTTGGCCAGCGCATGCCGAATTCGCTGCATTGCTTAACGCCCCTTCCGAGCAGATAGCTTTGATAGCTAGTAATGCTAGCATCGCAATCCTTGCGCGCATAGCGTTACTAGCTATGATCCCTATGCTCGCTACACGAGCGTGTCGAGCGTGCTCGCCTAGCGAGCGGATGAAGTCCTGCGCAGTACCCGCGCACCGATCTTGACCTGGGGTTCCACACGCCGGGGCGGCCGGAGTGCCTAATAAGCTATGAATCTAGGTCTTGCGCACGTCCGCGCGGACTCGTTGCGGACGTGCGCACCTGGCGCTCACACCCACCCCGTGGGGGAGCGGGGCCGGGTGACGAGGCATCTACTCGTCGTTGTCGCCGTACTCTTGCTCGATCCAACGCAAGACTTGATCCTTCATCGGCACTCCGGTCGTGGCCGCCCGAATTTTCATCTTGCGGTGCAGGCGGTCGGGAATCAGCACGTTGAGCTGGCGCGTTGGCTCGCGCGGCGGCGGCCCGGAGTCCTCTGACATGCGCAAATCGTACCAACCTTCATATCAACTTAGTGATATAGACATGCACTTTCCGATCAACCTAGGTTACTATTTAGCTAAATAGATGCGATTGGAGCGGCACCGACATGACCGATCAGAGCTACGACCCCGACCCGTTCGGCACGTTCGCCCAGGTGCGCGAATCGCTCGACCAGCGCAGCCACGCGTACCGCCACGCGACAGGCCGCTACCTACTCCTCAGCGGCATCCTCCACAAAGCCCGCCACGGCGAACTCCAAAGAGACTGGCGGACACACCTGCCCGCATCAGCACTTTCGCCGAGCTTCACCGTTGGCCCCGAATGGCGCGGCATCGATCTGGCGATCGATGAGTTGGCCGCCATGCCCACCCAGCTCTGGGAGCCGTACGCGACCGCGGGGAACTGGCGGCGCGCCCTGGATGCCTGGTACGCCGCCGCACTGAACCTTGAGGCCGCACGCGAAGCCGAGCGATGGCGCTGGCAAGCCACAGAACCCGACCTACTCGATACCGATGGGCAACCCGTTGCGGCGGCACTCGACGAGATAGAGCGCGAGCATCAAACAAGTAACCAATGGTGGGACGAGCAGCAAGGCACTCGCGACACCCTCACTGCCTCCTACCTCGCTGGTCTCGCGGGCGGCGGCGACCACATCAACTGGGTCGACTGGTACGTCCACCGCAAGCAACGGGCCACCCTCGGAGCGACCTCCGGCTGGACAGCGTGGATGGAACAGCTGCCCAACTACTGGACCAATCAACCGAAGGAGGGGTTGCAGTGAACCAAATTGCCCCCGGTCGAGCAGCAGTTTTGACCCCAAACCGCCCTTACCATCAAGTCATGGAGGGGAACACGCCACCGGACCGAGCGCCGCACCAGCCGGCGCCGGCGCCATACAACGGCGCACCCCCACCGCCGTGGCCGTCCCAGGCGCACCCATACCCCATGGCACCTGCGGCGAAGTC
>JAHFVC010000318.1 GCA_023264765.1 Mycobacterium sp.
ATGGTGGCGCGCACCAGTTCGGTCCCGGTGTCGTTCGTGCCGATCGGAATGGCCCGCTGCAGCACGATATCGCCGGTGTCCAGGTCATCGTCCATGCGATGAGCCGTCAATCCAACCTCGTTGGCGCCGCTGATCATTGCCCAGATGACCGGCGAGAAGCCGGTGAAGCGGGGCAGCATCGAATCATGCAGATTCAGCGTCCCGTGCGGCGGCAGTTCGAACAGTTCACGCGGGAGCCAGGTGCGCCAGTTGTTGGCCACCATGATGTCCGGTTGCGCATCGCGTACCCGTTCGATCAGTGCGTCGTCGGGCCGTTGTGCCAGGTGCACCGGGATGTTGTGGGCCCGGGCCAGATCTTCCACCGAATCCGCCCAAATCGATTCATACGGTTGGTCACTCGGTGGGTGGGTGGCAACCAGGACGACCTCGTGAGGTGATTTGATGAGTGCCTCCAGGGTCTTGTGTCCCCAGGTCTGGTACCCGAACATCGCTACTCGCATGTCTCACCTTCTGTATCCGGCTGTCTTTGGCAAGCCTAACCTTTGGTAGTGTGTCTGGGTTCGGGCGGGCGGGCCAGAGGCACGTCGAGCGCCACGTCACTCCTGAGGAGATTTTGTGTCGGGCAACCCCTTTGACGACGAGACCGCGACGTTCTATGTGCTGGTCAACGACGAGGAGCAGCATTCGTTGTGGCCGACCTTCAAGCAGGTGCCGGGTGGATGGACCATCGCCTACGGCGCCGACGGCCAGACGGGCCGGCAGGCGTGTTTGGATTACGTCGAGCAGAACTGGACCGACATGCGGCCCAAGAGTCTTCAGCTGCGGATGGCGGCCACGGGCGGCGCGGCGCTGGGTGACGGCTCATCGTAAGCGCCGACGTATCGACAGCGGAGACAGCCGAGAACACCGGACGAAGCGGTACCGGCACGGCCACCCTGTGGCGTACCGTCACCCGCAATGCGCGTCTGTTGACCAGCGGATCACTGCTCATCTGCGGTCATCAACTGTGCGAGGCCATGGTTCCGGTCCTCATCGGTGTCCTCGTCGACCGTGCGGTCAAGCCGGGTGACGCCACCCAACTCCTGATCTGGATCGGGGTGCTGGCGGCGTTGTTCGTCGCGCTGACCGCCTGTTATCGGCTGGGCGCACGGCATCTGATGCGCGCGATCGCCACTGAGGGCCATCAACTTCGCGTCGACCTCGCGGCCAGGATCCTGCACCCGCAGCGGCTGCGCACCACCCAACGCACCGGCGAGCTCCTGTCCATCGCCAGCACCGACGCCGACAACACCTCGTACCTGCTGGACTACATCCCGCGCATCGCGGGGGCCGTCACCGCGATCGCGGTCTGCGCGACGGTGTTGCTCACCATCGACATCCCGCTCGGATTGGCCGTGTTGCTGGGCACCCCGTTGATCCTCTTCGTGCTGCACTTCGGCGGGCCGGTGATCACCCGGCGGGTCGCCGATCAGCAGGAGCTGGCCGGCGAGGCGACCGCCATGTCGGCCGATCTGATCGCGGGCCTGCGGCCCCTACGTGGCATCGGTGCCGAGCGCGCCGCCGCGCAGCGCTACCGCACGGTCAGCCGTAACGCGCTGGCGGCCAGCATCCGGGCCGCACGTACCCAAGGTGTGTACCTCGGGTTCTCCACGGCGCTCAGTGCGCTGCTCGCGGTCGGGATCGCCGTGCTGGCAGGCTGGTTCGCGCTGCGCGGCGACATCACCGTCGGACAGCTGATCACGGTGATCGGGTTGGCCCAGTTTCTGCTCGAACCCTTCGGCACCATGGCCGAGGTGCCGAGCTGGATCGCCGAGGCACGGGCCTCGGCCGAACGCGTCGGCTGGATCGAGGACGCGACCTTTACGCTCTCGCCGGGCAGCGGCAGGCTGGGGGACGGGCCACATGGGGTGGACCTCGACGGCGTGCGGCACGGCACACTCGACGGTCTCACCCTGAGCGTCGAGCCCGGTCGCCTCGTCGGGGTGGTGATGACCCGCGCGACCGATGCCGAGGCCCTGGTCGGGGTGCTGTCCGGGCAGTTGGCTCGCCACGAGTACATCGGCGACATCCGGCTCGGCGGTGCGGTTCTGGAAGAACTGGACCTCGCCGAGGCGCGTGGCGCCCTGTTGGTCGAACCGCACAAGGCCGACCTGTTCACCGGATCACTGCGGTCCAACCTGGTGTCCGGCGACGTCGATCCGGCCGTGCTGGAGAGCTCCCTGCAGGCCTCCAGTGCGGTCGATGTCATCGACGTGCACCGTGACGGGCTCGAACACGGCGTCACCGAACGCGGCTCCAGCCTGTCCGGTGGTCAGCGTCAACGGTTGACGCTCGCCCGGGCGCTGCTCCAGGCCGCACCGGTGCTGGTGTTGCACGAACCCACCACGGCGGTCGATGCCGTGACCGAGGCCGCGGTGGCGCAGGGCATCGCGGAATTACGGCACGGCCCGACGGCCGGTGCGTTCACCACGGTGATCCTGACCAGCAGCCCGGCGCTGCTCGCGGTCGCCGATCACGTCGTACTGATCGACGGCGGGCGGGTGGTCGTCGAGGGAACACACGAGGATTTGATGGACCGCACCGACTACTCGTCGGCGGTGTTGCGGTGAGCGCCCCCGCGAACGCCCCCATCCTGCCCGTCGCGACCGGCCGGGAGACCTGGACCTGGCTGCGCCGCGAATTGCGTTCCCGAATCCGCGCTTTGAGCGCCACGCTTGCGGTCGGTATCCTCGCCGCCGCAGCCGCAGTGCTGCCGGTGTACGTACTCGGTGTCCTCGTGGACCGCATCATCGACGGATCGCCGTCCTCGGTCATCGTCACCGTTGCCGTGGTGCTCGGTGCCGCCGCCCTCGTCGGGGGTGTGGCCACCGGGTGGTCGAACTATCTCATCGGGCGGCTGGGCGCGATCATGCTCGCCGATCTGCGCGAGGCCGGGGTGGACCGCGCTCTGACGTTGCCGACCACCACGGTGGAGCAGGTGGGCCGGGGCGACCTGCTGTCCCGCGTCAGCACGGACGTGGCGACCATTGCCAAGGCCGTCACCGACGTCTTCCCGACGATGTTCTCCGCGCTCATGCTCGCCGTGCTGACATTGCTCTCGATGCTGGGCCTGGATTGGCGTCTCGCGCTGGCCGGGGCGGTGTCCATCCCGTTCTATCTCCTTGCACTGCGGTGGTATCTGCCGCGTTCGGCCCCGCGGTACGCCGAGGAGCGACGGGTGATCGCGCAGCGCTCGCAGGTGTTGATGGAGAGCATGCTGGGCGCCCCGACCGTGCACGCGTATCACAGTCACAACGTCCATCAGGACGGCATCGAAGAGGCATCGGGCCGCGTGCGGGACATCTCGATCGGCGTGTTCACCTTCTTCACCCGCTTCGTGGGGCGGATCAATCGGGCCGAATTCATCGGGCTCGCGGTCATTTTGGTGGCCGGCTACTGGCTGGTGCAGGACGGGTCTGTCACCGTCGGACAGACCACCGCGGCGGCGCTGTTGTTCCATCGGCTCTTCGGCCCGATCAGTATGCTGCTGTTCACGGTCGACGAGGCCCAGGACGCGGGCGCCAGCCTGGCCCGGCTGGTCGGCCTGGTGGGCATCCCGCAACAAGCGGTCGCCGCAGGCCCCACCGGCGAACCCCGGGATGCGCAGCTGGATCTTGCGGATCTCGAATTCAGCTACGACGGTGTGCATCCGGTGCTGAACGGGGTGAGCATCCGGGTCGAGCCCGGACAACGCGTGGCGCTGGTCGGGTCGACCGGTGCCGGCAAATCGACCGTGGCGGGCATCGCTGCGGGAGTGCTCACGCCGCAGCGTGGAACGGTGCGTATCGGGGGCGTCGCGCTGTCCGACCTGACCGCCGAGCAGCGGCGCAGACATGTCGCCATTGTCAGCCAGGACGTGCACGTGTTCGCCGGTGCACTGGCCGACGACCTGCGGCTGGCCAAACCCGATGCCACCGAAGCCGAAGTGCTTGCGGCACTGGACACCGTCGGTGCAGGCGACTGGGTCGCGGGGCTGGAGGACGGCGTGCAGACCGTGGTCGGTGAGGGCGGGCATGAACTGAACTCGGCTCAGGCCCAACAACTTGCGCTGGCCCGGCTGTTGCTGCTGGACCCGACGGTTGCCATTCTCGACGAGGCCACCGCCGAAGCCGGAAGCCTGGGCGCACGCGACCTGGAACGCGCGGCGGCCGCCGTCACCGACGGGCGCACCACGCTCGTGGTGGCCCATCGACTGACGCAGGCCGCGACCGCCGACCGGATCGTCGTCATGGCGCACGGCGACATCATCGAAGAGGGATCCCACGCCGAACTGATTTCGGCGCAGGGGCGTTACGCCCAGCTTTGGCGTGCCTGGGCCGCGCATCACACGGATGTGGAGAGGACGGGCGCGTGAGCACCCATACAGACGGCCTGACCCCGGGTGACCGCCTGGAGCTGCTGCGCCAGTGGAACGACGAGACCTGGCCCACCACCACGGCCACGGTTCCCGAACTCTTCGCACAACAGGTCCGCCTCACTCCGGACGCGCTGGCCGTCGTCTCCGGGGCGAGCGTAGCGACGGGGAGAGAGTCAGGCGAGACGAGGCTGACGTATCGCGGGCTCTCGGTGCGCGCCTATCAACTCGCCAATCACCTTCGTGCCCTAGGTGTCTCCCACGAGCAGGTGGTGGCGATCGCTGTCCCGCGCTCGGCGGAGATGGTCGTCTCCGTCGTCGCGATCCTGGCTGCCGGCGGCGCTTTCGTGCCCGTGGATCCGCAGTGGCCGGCCGAGCGCCGTGGCCAGGTTCTCGCCGACACGGGGGCCACCGCGGTGCTGGTGGCACCCGGCGACGCCCGTGCCGGTGATCCTCATCCGATCGAACTGGACCTGGACGACTGGGCCTTCGAAGAGCAGCCCGCCGCGGCGCCCGTCGTCGACATCGATGACAGCCAGCTCGCCTACGTGATCTTCACCTCCGGTTCCACCGGTAAGCCCAAGGGCGCGATGATCCGGCACGAGGCCATCTGTGAGCGACTCAACTGGCAGGTGGAGGAGATCCTGGGTTTCGGGCCCGGCGATGCCTCCCTGTTCAAAGCGCCACTGTCCTTTGATATCTCGATCAACGAGGTGCTGCTACCGCTGGTGTCGGGCGGTTACGTGGTGGTCGCGGATCCGGGCGGCGAGCGCGACCCGCAATACCTGCTCGACCTGATCGCCACCGAGAAGGTGACGTTCGTCTACCTGGTGTCCTCGATGCTCGACGTGCTGCTCGAACTCGCTGACGGCACGACGCTGCTGTCCGGGCTCAAACACGTCTGGTGCGGCGGTGAGGTGCTGACCCCCGCGCTGTTCGACCGGTTCCGCGATCAGCTGTCCACCACCCTCTATCACGGTTACGGCCCCGCCGAAGCCACCATCGGCGTCTCGCATGTCATCTACCGCGACAGTGCCGAACGCATCGAGACCTCCATCGGCCGGCCCAACCCGCACACCCAGCTCTACGTCTTGGATGACGACCTGCACCCCGTACCGGTCGGCCAGGGCGGCGAGCTCTACGCGGCAGGGTTCCTGCTGGGCCGCGGCTATGTCAACGCCCCGGGGCTCACCGGCGCGCGGTTCATCGCGAACCCGTTCGCGCAGGACGGGTCCCGCATGTACCGCACCGGTGACCTCGCGCGGTGGACGGCCGACGGGGTTCTCGAATTCCTCGGCCGGGCCGACAACCAGGTCAAGATCCGCGGCATGCGCGTCGAACTCGAGGAGATCGAGGTCGTCCTCGCGGCCCACCCGCAGGTGCGGCATGCGGCGGTGATCCTGCGCCAGACTCCCGCCGGTGGCGCCCAACTCACCGGGTATGCGCTGTCCAGCAGTGGTGCCGATCCCGACGAATTGCGGTCCTGGTGCGCGCAGAAGCTGCCCGAGCACATGGTGCCCGGCGCGGTGCTCGTACTCGACGAGTTCCCGGTGACCGCCAACGGCAAGATCGACCGGCGGGCGCTGCCCGAGCCGACCCTGGACCGACCCGACGCGGGCACGCCCGTGACCGACCCACGCGTACAGGCGATCTGCGACATCTACGCCGAACTGCTAGGTGTCCCGTCCGTCGGAGCCGACACCGACTTCTTCGGGCTCGGCGGCGACAGCATCGCGGCCATGGGACTGATCAGCCGCGCCCGGCGGGCCGGTCTGCGCGTCCGCCCCCGCGATGTGTTCACCTTGCGCACCCCGGCGAAACTCGCCGCCGCGGTCACCGTCATCGACGGTCCAGCCACCACCCCCGTGGACGGCGCCGGGCAGGTCGAGCCCACTCCGATCCTGGCCTGGCTGGACGAAATCGGGAACGGCACAGACGGTTTCTATCAATCTGTGGACCTGCACACCCCGGCAGGACTCGGTCTGGCCACGCTAACCGCGATGCTTGATGCCGTGCTGGATTGCCACGACGTGTTGCGGGCGCGCCTGAGCGCCGGCGCGAACTTGACCGTGCCCCCGGCCGGTGCGCTGCGCGCCACCGAGTTGCTCACCCGGGTCGAGGGGGCCGCCGACGCCGCGACGGAACGCGATCACGCTGTCGCACGGCTGAACCCGATGTCGGGCCGGATGCTGGAGGCGGTGTGGCTCGACAACGGTGCCGAGCACGCCGGGACGTTGATCCTGGTGGTTCACCACGTGGTGGTCGACGGAGTGTCGCTGCGCGTGCTTGCCGAGGACCTGCAGTCCGCGTGGAACGACGTCACCGCGGGGCGTCCGATCGCCATCGCCAAACCCGACACCAGCTTCCGGCAGTGGTCGGCCGAGCTCCGGGATGCCTGCGCCCGTGGCGAATTCGCCGACGACCTGGACTACTGGCTACGCGCCGTGGCTTCCAGCGACCCGAGCCTCGGCAGCAGGCCGCTGGACCCGGCCATCGACACGGTGGCCACCGAGGCCCGGTTCACGGTGCAGGTGGACGAGGACACCACAGTCCGGCTGCTCGGTCCAGTGCCCGCCGCGGTCCATGGTGGGGTCAACGACGTGCTCGTCACCGCACTGGCCGCTGCCGTGGCGCACTGGCGGGGCGACACCGACGGTGTGCTCCTGGAACTGGAGGGCCACGGCCGCGAGGTAGACCACCTCGGTGCGGCGGGCGAGCAGCTCGACCTGTCCCGCACCGTGGGCTGGTTCACCACGTTGTACCCCGTCCACATCCGACCCGGCACCGCATCCTGGGCAGACCTGATGGCGGGTGGACCCGCGCTCAGCGCGGCGGTCAAGTCGGTGAAGGAACAACTGCGCGCCGTACCCCGCAACGGGCTCAGTTACGGTGCCCTGCGCCACCTTTGCGGGCACAGCGACCTGGCCGTCGCACCGCAGATCCTGTTCAACTACCTCGGCCGGTTCGCCGGCGCGGGGCAGGCACCGTGGACCCTGACCGATGCCGGTATCGGGGAGGATCGCGACCCGCGGATGCCGCTGCCGCGCGCCCTCGAGATCAACGCCGTCGCCGTGGAAACCGGTGACGGGGTACGACTGGAAGCCACCTTCAGTTGGCCGGCCGGCGTCCTCGACGAGCTCCGGGTCTCGGCGCTGGCGCGGTCGTGGACCGACGCGCTGACCGCCATCGCGCACAGCCCGTCGGTGACCGGCCCCACGCCGTCGGACTTTCCGCTCGTCGCACTCACTCAGGCCGACGTGGATGCGCTGCCCGCGCCGCTCGCCGACGTGCTGCCGCTCTCGCCGCTACAAGCCGGCATCTACTTCCATTCCACCTATGCGGCCACCGATCCGTACGTCGTGCAGCAGATCGTCGCCTACGACGGACCGGTGGACCCGGACC
>JAHFVC010000048.1 GCA_023264765.1 Mycobacterium sp.
AATCCGCCGCCGAGCCCGGACTGGGGTCTGCTGGTGGCCGAGGGCAAGGACTTCCTCTACCGGTACCCGTGGCTGGTCTACACACCCGGTCTCGTGATGGTCGCCTCGGTGGTCGCGCTCAACCAGCTCAGCAAGTCGATCGGCAGGAGGAACTGACATGACCATCGCACCGTCGGCCCTACGCGCCGCACAGGACAGGGCCGCATCGGTTGCGCCATTACTGGCGGTGCGTGACCTCACCGTCGCCTACAGCGGGTACCTGCACACACCCACCATCTCCGGCGTGTCCTTCGAGGTCGCGCGCGGGGAGACCGTGGCGATCGTCGGCGAGTCCGGGTCGGGCAAATCGACCGTGGTGAACGCGGTCCTCAAGCTCCTGGACCCGCACGTGGCGGTCGGTGGCACAGCGGAGTTCGACGGCCGGAACATCCTGGCACTGCGCGAGCGCGCGTTCCGCCCGGTGCGGGGGCGCCAGATCGGTTACGTCACGCAGGACCCGACGTCATCGCTGAACCCGGTGCGCCGCATCGACGGTCAGATCTACGAGGCCTACCGGACCTCGGGGCTGGCCGAGTACGCGGATCCCAAACGGTATCCCGCGCAGGCGCGGCGGCTGCTGGATTCGGTGGGTATCGGTGACCCGGACCGCGCGCTGCGGGCCTATCCGCACGAACTCTCCGGTGGCCAGCTCCAGCGGGTGCTGATCGGCATCGCGATCGCGCAGCGACCCCGGCTGATCGTGGCCGACGAACCCACCTCGGCACTGGATGTGACGATCCAGAAGACCATCCTCGACCTGATCGACCGGCTGAAGGCGGAGATCGGCCTGTCGGTGCTGCTCATCACCCACGATCTGTCGCTGGCAGCGGAACGGTCGGACAAGGTGCTCGTCCTCAGCGCCGGGCAGGTCCAGGAGTACGGCCCGGCCGCCGAGGTCCTCAAGCGCCCGCACTCGGACTACGCGCGGAAGCTCATCGGTGACGTGCCGAGCCTGAACCTGGACCGGTTCGCGGCGGCAATCAGCCTGCGTCCCGAGCCCACCGCGGGCGCGTTCGCACTCCAGGTCGCGGACGTGCACAAAACATTCGGGACGGGCAAGCGCCGAACCGAGGCGCTCAAAGGCGTGTCCTTCGCCATCCCCGCGGGCCGGACACACGCGCTGGTGGGGGAGTCAGGTTCGTGGAAATCCACCCTGGCCCGGCTGATCCTGCGGCTGCTGGAACCCGACCAGGGCAAGATCGTCTTTGCGGGCCAGGACATCTCGCACCTCGGTCGCAAAGAGTTGCGGGAAACCCACCGTAATCTGCAGCTGGTGTACCAGAACCCGTTCACGTCACTGGATCCCACATTCTCGGTGGGACGCCTGATAGGTGAGCCGTTGCTGCGGTACGGGCTGGGAACCCGGCGGGACCGCAGGACACGGGTCACCGAAGTGCTGGGGCTGGTGGGCCTGAGCGACTCGTTCCTGCAGCGGCGCGCCCGTGAGCTCTCCGGTGGACAGCGCCAGCGCGTCGCGATCGCGCGGGCGCTGAGTCTGAATCCCGACGTGCTGGTGCTCGACGAACCCACCTCGGCCCTGGACGTGACCGTCCAGGCGCAGATACTGGACGTGCTGGTCGACCTCCAGGTCACCCTCGGGGTGAGCTACCTGTTCATCTCGCACGATCTGAGCGTGGTACGGCAGTTCGCCGACACGGTGACCGTCCTGCAACGCGGCGAGGTCAAGGAAAGTGGTTCCACCGCAGCGGTATTCGCGCATCCCAACGACGATTACACCAAGGTGCTGGTGGCCTCTGTCCCCGGTGCCTCGGTATGACCCGCCACCTGCGCTTCACCGTCAACCTCATCCCGGGGCCGCTGCAGGACGTCGACGGGGGCCATCCCTTCATCGACATCGACGACTTCGTGCGGTCCGCCCAGCTGGCCGAAGCGGCCAGGGTGGATGCCGTCTTCTTCGCCGATTCGCAGGGGATCGGACCGCAGGGCCTGGGTTTCGCGTATCTGGATCCGCTCACGGTGTTGCCCGCGCTGGCCCGCGAGACCGAACACGTCGGCCTGGTGGCCACGGCCTCCACCACCTACGGGGAACCGTACGCGCTGGCCAGGGCGATCCTGTCGATCGACCACATCTCGCACGGCCGGGCCGGCTGGAACATCATCACCACCATGGAGCCGACGGTGGCGCGCAACTTCGGATCCGCCGGTCCGCCGTCGCGCGCCGATCGCTACCGGCGCGCAGCTGAATTCGCAGACGTCGTCACCAAATTGTGGGGATCGTGGCGCGATGATGTCACCCAGCCCTGGGATGTGGAACGACTGAACCGCGACGCCATCGACCACCACGGCGAGTTCTTCGCCGTGGCCGGTCCACTACAGCTGCCGCGGTCCCGGCAAGGCACCCCCGTGCTGTTCCAGGCCGGCGGCTCTGCGGACGGGATCGACGTGGCGGCCCGCTTCGCGGACGCGGTGTTCTCGGTGGGGCTCACCGAGGATTCCTCCCGGGATTACCGGGAGCGTCTCAACAAGGAGGCGCGCAACCATCGGGGCGCGGACACGTCGGTGTTGGTGCTGCCCGGTCTCTTTCTGACCGTGGGCAGTGACGAAGCCGAGGTACGACGGCTCCTCGAGGCAGCAGAGGACACGCTGGACGGCAGTGAGGTGTTGCGCCGCTTCGCCGCCCGGTTCTTCCTGGATCCCGACGAACTCGATCTGGACGGACCGGTGCCACCGGAGGTGACGGTGTCGGACACCTCGCGGTCCGTCGGGTTCGCCCAAGGTGGTGTCGACCTGGCCGCCGCCGATCCGGGGTTGAGCTTGCGCCGCTTCATCACCCTCGGCGGGGGTGGGCACCGACGGCTCTTCGGCACCCCGGATTCGATCGCCGACGAGCTCGTCGGTTGGTCCGAGCGTGATGCGGCGGATGGGTTCACGGTGTTCGCCGAGTCGCTCCCGCACTTCGCCGCGCACGTGGTGCCGGAGTTGTGGAACCGCGGCGTGCACCGGCGCGAGTACAGCGGCGCCACCCTGCGCGACAACTTCGCCCAGCACAGCGGCTGAAGACAGGTACCCCGGTACTCGCTGCGGGTGTCCTGGCAGCGCGCACGCTTTGGCCCATGGCTTTGGAAGTCATCGACAAGGGCGCCTGCTCGGCCGAGCATCCGGTGCCGCTGCTGTTCGTGCACGGCGCCACCCACGCCGCCTGGTGCTGGGACGACCACTTCCTGGGCTACTTCGCCGACCTCGGCTACCGCGCCGTCGCCCTGAGTCTGCGCGGCCACGGCGGGTCGAATTGGACAGCGGTGCGCAACTGCTCGATCGCCGACTTCGTCGAGGACGTGTCGAGCGTCGCCGCCGGCCTGCCCAGGGTGCCGGTGCTGATCGGGCATTCCATGGGCGGGTTCGTCGTGCAGAAGTACCTGGAGTCCTACCTCGCGCCGGCTGCGGTGCTGATGGCCTCCGTGCCGCCGCGGGGAATGCACGGGGCCTTGTGGCGCAGCACGGTGTTGCGATTGCGCTCGCATCCGTTCGTGATGGCCGACCATCTGCGTGAACTGTTCTTTCACCCCGACACCCCGGACGACGTGGTGGCCGACTGCCTCGCGCGGCTGTCCACCGAGACGCCGTCGCGGGCGATGCTCGACATGCTGGGCCGGAACCTGGCCAGGCCGGGACGGGTGCGGACGCCGCTACTGGTGCTCGGTGGTGGAGACGACCGCAGCGTCACCCGGTCCGAGGTGTGCGCGACGGCCCGCGCCTACGGCACGGTGGCCGAGATCATGCTGGGCATGGGGCACGACATGATGCTCGAACCGCATTGGGAGGCGGTGGCCAGGCACATCGACGGATGGCTGGGGGAGCGCGGGTTCTGACGTCAGCGTCGCCAGAACAGGTGATGCACGACGCCACTGGGGCTCGGGACCACGTCGCAGTGGAATCTGTCCGACAGTTCCTCCGGTGTCTCCCACAGCCGCGACCCGGTTCCCAGCGTGATCGGCGATACCGCCACGTGCAGGGTGTCGACCAGGTCGGTGGCCAGGAACTCCCGCACGGTGGTCGCACCGCCGCCGAGCCGCACGTCCTTGCCCTGCGCGGCCGCCTTCGCCTGCTCCAGAACATCCGCCGGTGTGCCGTCGACGAAGTGGAATGTGGTGTCGCTCAACGTGAACGACGGGCGCGGGTGGTGGGTCAGCACGAATACCGGGGTATGGAACGGCGGCTCGTCACCCCACCAGCCCTGCCAGTCGTGGTCGGCCCACGGCCCGCGATACGGGCTGAATTTGTTGCGGCCCATGATTTCGGCGCCGATGTTGTGGTGGAAGTCGCGGGTGAGGAAGTCATCGAGGCCGCGGCTGCCGCCCGGCTCGGTGCGGTTGGGCCAGCTGGCCGTGGCTCCGGCCCAGGCGAACATCGTTCCGGGGTCGGCGTGACCGAACGGGCGATCGAGGCTCTGACCCTCCCCGGCGCCGAAACCATCCTGGGAGACGTTGAAGTTCTGGACCTTGAGCAGCTGCACCATCACCTGTAGACCATGCCGGACTGCGAAACTCATCGAAACGCGAATGGCCCGGGAGATACTCCCGGGCCAAGCGCGATCGAGTCTTTACAGCGGGATGTTCTTGTGCCGGCCACGCCGGTGCGGCGCCTCGGCCAGCGCCTGGGTGATCACGCTGCGGGTGTGCGCGGGATCGATCTTGGCGTCCACCACGCCGATCTCGATGGCGGAGTCCACGCCACCGGCGATCCGCTCGTGCTCGGCGGCCAGCTCCTCGTGCAGTGCGTCGCGCTCCTCGGGGGCGGCCGCTGCCAGCTTGCGCTTGTGCAGGATGCCGACGGCGGCCTTGGCGCCCATCACGGCGACCTCGGCGTCCGGCCAGGCGAACACCTTGGTGGCGTTGAGCGAGCGCGAGTTCATCGCGATGTAGGCGCCGCCGTAGATCTTGCGGGTCACCAGCGTGACGCGCGGAACGCTGGCCTCACCGAACGCGTGCAGCAGCTTGGCGCCGCGGCGCACCACGCCGCCCCACTCCTGGTCGACACCGGGCAGGTAGCCGGGGACGTCCACGACCACCACCAGCGGGATGCCGAACGCATCGCACAGCCGCACGAAACGTGCTGACTTCTCGGCGCTTTCGGAGTTCAGGCAACCACCCAGGCGCAGCGGGTTGTTGGCGATGACGCCGACGGTGCGCCCCGCCAGCCGGCCCAGGCCGACCACGATGGACGGGGCCCAGCGGGACTGAAACTCCTCGAAGGGCGCGTCGTCGTCGAGCAGGGCTTCGACGATCGGGTGCACGTCGTAGGCGCGCCGCGCCGACTCGGGCATGAGCGCCTTGAGGTCGGTGTCGCCGGCCTCGGCCTTGCTGCGGTCGAAGTGACCCTGCTGGGAGAACAGCCCCACCAGGCGACGGCCGCGCTCGTAGGCGTCCAGCTCGTCATCGGCGACGATGTGGCACACGCCGGACTTCTTGTGGTGGGCCTCCGGGCCGCCGAGCGAGACCATGTCGACGTCTTCGCCGGTGACGCTGCGGACCACGTCCGGGCCGGTGACGAAGACCTTGCTGTCCGGCGCCATCACGATGACGTCGGTCAGGGCCGGGCCATAGGCGGCGCCGCCCGCGGCGAAACCGACCACGACCGAGATCTGCGGGATGTAGCCCGAGGCACGGATCATCGCCTCGAACACCAGACCGACGGCGTGCAGGGCCTTGACGCCCTCGGCCAGCCGAGCGCCACCGGAGTGCCAGATGCCGACGATCGGGGACTGCTCCTCGATGGCGACGTCGTAGGCGTTCACGATGTGCGCGCAACCCTCGATGCCCATCGCGCCACCCATCACGGTGCCGTCGGTGCAGAACGCGACGGTGCGCACACCGTTGACGGTGCCCGCGGCTCCCAGCACACCGGACTTGTCGCGCTCGTGCAGCAGCTCCACGGTGCCGTCGTCGAAGAACGTCGACAACCGCAGCAGCGGGTCGCGAGGGTCAAGGGATTCAGCAGCCGTCTCAGGGGCCATGGTTGTCATCTTGGTGGTTCTCCTTGATCTCGCGGTGAGCGCGTCGTCAGTATCGGCCGAAGGCGAGGGCGACGTTGTGCCCGCCGAAACCGAACGAATTGTTGATGGCGTACTGGTAGTTGCCCTGCCGCGGCTCTCCGGCCACCACGTCGAGGTCGATCTCCGTATCCAGGTTCTTCAGGTTCAGCGTGGGCGGTATGACGCCGTCCCGCAAGGCGAGCACCGTGAGGATCGACTCGACCGCGCCGACGGCACCGACCGAATGCCCGAGTGCCGATTTGGGTGCGTAGACCGCGGGACGGTGCCCTTCCATCGCCCGGTTGATGGCGACACCCTCGGCGACGTCGCCGACATGGGTACCGGTGGCGTGCGCGTTGATGTGGTCGATATCGGAGGGTTGCAGCCCGGCCAGCTGCACCGCCCGGCTCATGGCGTAGCCGGCCTGCTCGCCGTTGGGGTCGGGCGCGACGATGTGGTAGCCGTCGGAGGTGACGCTGGCGCCCATGATGCGGGCCAGGATGTTGGCGCCGCGGGCTTTGGCGTGTTCCTCGGTCTCGATGACGAGCATGGCCCCGGCCTCACCGAAGACGAAGCCGTTGCGGTCCTTGTCGAACGGGCGACAGGCACCTTCGGGGTCGTCGTTGGTGTTGGACAGCACGATGCGCATCTGGGCGAAGCCGGCGATCGGCACCGCCTCGATCTGCGTCTCCACGCCACCGCAGATGGCCATGTCGGCCTCACCGAGCACGATGTTGCGCCAGGCGTTGGCAATGGCCTCGGAACCCGACGCGCAGGCCGAGATCAGGGTGCTCACCCCGGCCTTGGCCTTGCGCTCCAGTCCGATGGCCGCCGCGGCCCCGTTGGGCATGTACATCTGCACGACGAGCGGGGAGACGGCCCGCAGGCCGCGTTCCCGCATCCCGTCATAGGCGAACACCAGTTCCTCGGCGGAGCCGAGGCCGGTGCCCACGGACACCATCAGCCGGCGCGGGTCGACCTCGGGTGATCCGGCGTTCTCCCAGACCCGACGGCCCAGCACCGTCGACATCTTCTGTAGGTATGACAGGCGCCTCTTCTCGACGCGGGTCAGATCGTCTTCGAAATCCTCAAGCAGATGACCGCCGATACGAACCGGAAGGTCATACTGCTCGACGAACGGATCTTCTAGTTTCCGGATGCCGCTCTCCCCGTTGAGCAGCTTCTTCCAGGTGTTCTCGGCATCGGTGGCCAACGCGGTCGACATGGCGATGCCAGTGACGACCACGTTGGGCAGACCGTTCCCCGTCGAGACTCCCGCCATTACTGAGCTTTCCTTTCGTGACCTACTCAGTACCGCCCGAAGGCCAGTGCCACATTGTGGCCACCGAACCCGAAGGAGTTGTTGATGGCGTACTGGTATTCGCCATATCGAGGCGCGCCCGCAACGACATCGAGATCGATCTCGGGGTCGGGCTTCTCGTAGTTCAGCGTCGGCGGGATGACGCCGTCGCGTAGTGCCAGCACGGTCAGGATCGACTCCAGGGCGCCGACGGCGCCGATCGAGTGACCCAGTGCCGACTTCGGTGCGTACACCGCGGCGTGCTCGACACCGGCCACCCGCAGCGCGTTGGCCTCGGCGGTGTCCCCGATCGGGGTCGCCGTGGCGTGCGCGTTGATGTGGTCGATGTCCTTGGGGGACAACCCTGCCGTTTCCAGAGCACGCGTGATCGCGGCACCTGCGCGCAAGCCGTCCGATGCCGGAGCGACCATGTGGAACGCGTCGGAGGTGATACCCGCGCCGAGCACCCGGGCCAGTGGCTTGGCGCCACGGGCCTTGGCATGCTCTTCGGTTTCGAGGATCATCATCGCGCCGGCTTCGCCGAAGACGAACCCGTCGCGGTCCTGATCGAACGGACGCGACGCACCGGCCGGATCGTCGTTGCGGGTCGACATGGCGCGCATCATCGAGAATGCCGCGATCGGCAGCGCTTCGATCCCGCCTTCGACGCCACCGCACACGGCGATGTCGGCGTCACCCATGACGATCTGGCGCCACGCGTGCGCAATGGCCTCCGAACCCGACGAACACGCCGAGACCGGCGTGATGACGCCGGCGCGGGCCCCGAGTTCGAGGCCCACGACGGCGGCAGCACCGTTGGGCATGATCATCTGAACGGCGAGCGGGCTGACCTTGCGGATGCCGCCCTCGTTCATTGCGTCGTAGGTCTCGACGATCTTCTCGCCACCGCCGAGACCGGTGCCGATCACGACCGAGAAACGGTCGGGATCGACCTCGGGCTGGCCCGAGTTCTGCCACAGCCGTCGCGAGAGCACGAGCGACAACCGCTGGACATAGGAATTGCGCCGGAGTTCGACACGCGTGAGGTGACTCTCGATGTCCTCGACCAGGTGCCCACCGATACGCACCGGAAGGTCCCACTTGGTGACGAAATCGTCGGTCAACTCACGGATGCCGCTTTCGCCCGCCAGAAGGCCCTTCCACGTGCTCTCGATGTCAGCAGCGAGCGCCGTGGTTGCCTCCACGGCGGTCACCACGACGTTCGGGAAGCCGCCGTTAGCAGTGGAAGGCCTGGTCACTTCGAGAACTTATCGCGCAGTGCGGCGGCGGCCTCGGGGTTCTCTTCCTCGAGCTTCTGGATGTAGCCGACGACGTCGCCGACGGTGCGCAGGCCGGCCAGGTCCTCGTCCGGGATCTTCACGCCGTACTTGTCCTCGGTCTGCACGGCGATCTCCACCATCGACAGCGAGTCGATGTCCAGGTCGTCGACGAAGCTCTTCTCCAGGGTCACCTCGGAGGGCTCGATGCCGGTGACCTCTTCGATGATCTCGGCGAGACCCGCGATGATTTCTTCTTGATTGGCGGCCACTATGGCTCCTTTTTCGTTGGTGTTGCTGCACTCCGGCTGTCGGAGTGTTGGGTGCGGACTAGAGCTCGGCGAGCCCGTCCAGGTCTGAGGGGGCCTTCACCGCATACGTGGGTGTGCCTTTCAGCTCGCGTTTGGCGATACCGACGAGGGTCCCGGCGGGCGGGAACTCGACGATCGCCTTCACTTCGAGGCCACGCAGGGTCTCGTTGCACAGATCCCAGCGCACCGGCCGGGTCATCTGGGCGACCAGCTTGGCCATCGCGTCGGCAGCGTCGGCGACGGGCTTGCCGTCTGAGTTGGACAGCAGGGTGGCGGTCGGCTCATTGGTGGCGACCTGCGCGGCCGCGGCGGCGTAACCCTCGGCGGCAGGCGCCATGTAATGGGTATGGAAGGCGCCGGCGGTGGCGAGCACGCGGACCCGGGCCTTGGCCGGGGGATCCTCGGCGAGCTTCTCCAGCGCGGCGACGGCGCCGGCGGCGACGATCTGCCCGGCGGCGTTGCGGTTCGCGGGAACGAGGTCCAGGGACTCCAAGCGGGCGAGCACCTCCGCCTCGTCGCCGCCGAGGACGGCGGCCATTCCGGTGGGCTCCAGCGCGCAGGCCTTGGCCATCTCGGCGCCGCGGGTGGCGGCCAGCTTGATCGCGTCGTCGGCGGAGATGACTCCGGCGATGGCGTAGGCGGCGATCTCGCCGACGGAGTGGCCTGCGACGGCGGTGCTGTCGGTGATCAGGTTGCGCTTGGTCAGCTCTTCGTGGGCGAGCAGCGTCGCGGCCACCACCAAGGGCTGGGTCACGGCGGTGTCGGTGATCTCCTCGGCGTCGGCGGTGGTGCCCAGCCGGGTCAGGTCCAGTCCGCTGATCGTCGACCATGCGGCGAGCCGCTCACCGGCGCCGGGCAACTCGAGCCACGGGGTGAGCATGCCGGGGGTCTGAGATCCCTGTCCGGGAGCAAGCATTGCGAGCACGGCTCTAAGAAAACACTGTGAAGACCGCTCCGCGCCGTGTAAGAGATTATGAACCTTGTCTTATTCTTTTGTGGAGAGTCTACAAAAGAGCACGTGATGCGACCCGGACGAGACCGGTTTGCGATTCATCACATCGGAATCTGGCTGCCCGACTTCGCCGGTTGGCTGACATACACCCCGTCTGTACTGCCGTTTGAGCCGTTGAAATGGCCGGTGTCGCGGCGCAGCCGGCCGACCGTGGTGGCCACCCGAAGCACATACGCGTCGCGCGGCACCGTCGGATCACGCCCGGTGAAGTCGGTGATGCGTTTGAGTCGGTAGCGGACGGTGTTTGGATTAACCGTCAATTTGCGCGCGCAAGCTTCGATTGCGCCGCCGGAGTCCAGGTAGGCGTCAAGGGTTTGCGTCAACGCGGGGTCGGCGTCCCCGAGGGGGCGCATCACCTCGGTTTCGAGCGCGACCAACGCGATGGGATCACCGAGAAGGGCCCGTTCGGGCAACAGCTCACGCGCTGCCACCGGGCGCGGCGCCCCTCCCCAGCCGGTGACGGCGCGCATCCCCGAGATGGCTTCAGAAGCGCTGCGGTGCAGCGTGGTCAGGTTCGGCGCGGTGGGTCCGATCACCACCGGGCCGTTGCCGAACGCCTTCATCAGTTCGGAGAGGAACCGGTCGGTCTGCGACAGCGGACCGGACACGATGGCAACCAGCCAGGTTCCGTGCACGTCCGACAGGGCCATGCGGCCGTGCCGCAGTGCCACGTCGTGGACGTCACCGCTGACCAGGTCCAGCCGGTCGGGCTGCGGGTAGCCGACGATCACGGTGGCCGGCGCGGTGGCATCCCAGTTCAGGGCGGCGGCCTGAGATTGCAAGGCGGGACCGGCGTCCCCGCGGACCACCGCGTCCACGATGTTGGCCTCCATCCGGCTGTCCCAGGCGCCGCGCGCCTCGGCCTGGTCGGCATAGGCGGTCGCGGCCGCGAAGGCCAGGTCGCGGCTGTAGCGCAGGATGCCCGTGGTCAGGGCGGTCAGCTGGTCGTCGGTGCGGGCCAGCAGGGGCACGACTTCCTCGAAGAACTCCATGGTGACGCGCACCATCTCGACGGATTGCCGCAACGCCACGCGCCGGCGCAGGTCCTGGGGGACGACGTCGAAGGCCTGGGCGGTGTAGCTGACGTCGCTGCTGGGATCGCGCATCCACTCGACGAAGTTGATGACGGCGGTTTGCACCACCAGTTGCACGCTGGCGCGCTGGGAGGCTTCCAGATCCGAGAACCCCGGCAGCCGCTCCTCGAGAGCGTGCACGGCCTCGGTGGCCAGCCGCCCCGAATACTGCTTGAGCCGGCGTAGGGCGGACTCCGGCACGTTCTGCAGCACGTCGAGCGTCGACGCGGGCGGAACGGTCCGTTTGTCGGGCATGCATAAAATCTACGCCTCGGGTTTGTGGGATTTGTGGAGCGTCAGCCGTCGTGGTTACGGCTGACGCTCCACAAGTCGCCGGGACCTACGCGCTGCCGGTATCGGCGAACGAGACCTCGGCGGCCTGGACATCGTCGATGCGGTACTGCTTGGCCGCCGCGACGGCCACCGACGGGTCGATCTCCCCGTCGCGGGCCAGCGCCTCCAGCACCGCCACCACCACCGACTCGGCGTCGGTGTTGAAGTACCGGCGGGCGGCGGGGCGGGTGTCGGAGAAGCCGAACCCGTCGGTGCCCAGGGTGACGTAGGTGCCGGGCACCCACGGCCGGATCTGCTCGGGTACGGCCCGCATCCAGTCCGAGAAGGCCACCACCGGCCCGGTGGCGTCGGCCAGCAGCTCGGTGACATAGGCGGTCGGCGCCGGCTGATCCGGATGGCGCAGCCGCTGCTTCTCCACAGCCACACCGTCGCGGTTGAGCTCGCCCCAGCTGGTCACCGACCAGACGTCGGCGGCCACGTCCCACGACTCGGCGAGCATGTCGGCCGCCTTGACCGCTTCGGGCATGGAGACGCCGGAGGCCAGGATCTGCGCGGTGCTGGTGCGCTTCTCCGGGGCGGCGCGGAACCGGTACATCCCGCGCAGCACACCCTCGGGATCGAAGTTCTCCGGTTCGGCGGGCTGGACGTAAGGCTCGTTGTAGATGGTGATGTAGAAGAAGACGTTCTCCGGGTTCTCGCCGAACATCCGCTTCAGGCCACTCTCCACGATGTGGGCGATCTCGTAGGCGAACGCCGGGTCGTAGGTGACCGCCGCGGGGTTGGTCGAGGCGAGCAGCAGCGAATGCCCGTCGGCGTGCTGTAGTCCCTCACCCGTCAGCGTGGTGCGTCCCGCCGTCGCGCCGAGCACGAAGCCGCGGGCCATCTGGTCGGCCGCCGCCCAGAAACCGTCGCCGGTGCGCTGGAACCCGAACATCGAATAGAAGATGTAGATCGGGATCATCGGCTCGTTGTGCGTCGCATAGGACGTGGCGACCGCTGTGAACGACGCCGTCGACCCGGCCTCGTTGATGCCTTCGTGCAGGATCTGGCCGACCTCGGATTCCTTATAGGCCAGCATCAGCTCGGAGTCCACTGCGGTGTAGAGCTGCCCGTTGCGGTTGTAGATCTTCAGACTGGGGAACCAGGAATCCATCCCGAACGTGCGCGCCTCGTCGGGGATGATCGGCACGATCCGCGGCCCGATGTTCTTGTCCCGCAACAGTTCCTTGAACGTGCGGACGGTGGCCATGGTGGTCGCCACCGGCTGCTTGCCGGACCCCTTCTTGAGCGCCTGGTAGGTGTCGGTGCCCGGCAGCTTGAGCGCCTTGGTCTTCGTGCGGCGTTCCGGCAGGAAGCCGCCGAGGGTGCGGCGCCGGTCCAGCAGGTACCGGATCTCGGGCGAATTCGGCCCGGGGTGGTAGTAGGGCGGCAGGTAGGGGTTCTCTTCGAGCTCGGCATCGGAGACCGGGACCCGGGTGACGTCCCGGAAGTCCTTGAGGTCTTGCAGCGCAAGCTTTTTCATCTGGTGGGTGGCGTTGCGGCCTTCGAAGTGATGGCCCAGCGTGTAGCCCTTGATGGTCTTGGCCAAGATGATCGTCGGCTGGCCCTTGTGCTCCATCGCGGCCCGGTAGGCGGCGTACACCTTGCGGTAGTCGTGCCCGCCGCGCTTGAGATTCCAGATCTCGTTGTCGGTCATCGGGTCGACCAGCGCCTTGGTGCGCGGGTCGCGGCCGAAGAAGTGGTCGCGCACGTAGGCGCCGTCGTTGGCCTTGTAGGTCTGGTAGTCGCCGTCGGGCGTGGTGTTCATCAGATTCACCAGGGCGCCGTCGCGGTCGGCGTGCAGCAGCGCATCCCATTCGCGGCCCCACACCACCTTGATGACGTTCCAGCCCGCACCGCGGAAGAACGACTCCAGCTCCTGAATGATCTTGCCGTTGCCGCGGACCGGGCCGTCGAGGCGCTGCAGGTTGCAGTTGACCACGAAGGTCAGGTTGTCCAGTGCCTCGTTGGCGGCCACCTGGATCAGGCCGCGGCTCTCCGGCTCGTCCATCTCGCCGTCGCCGAGGTACGCCCACACATGCTGATCGGAGGTGTCCTTGATGCCGCGGTCGTGCAGGTAGTGGTTGTAGCGCGCCTGGTAGATGGCGTTCATCGGGCCCAGGCCCATCGACACCGTCGGGAACTCCCAGAAGTCCGGCATCAGCCGGGGATGCGGGTAGGACGGCAGGCCGCCGCCCGGGTGGCTGTGTTCCTGCCGAAAGCCGTCCAACTGGTTGGCCGTCAGGCGGCCCTCGAGGAAGGCGCGTGCGTAGACGCCGGGGGAGGCGTGGCCCTGGATGAACACCTGGTCGCCACCGCCGGGGTGGGACTTGCCCCGGAAGAAGTGGTTGAAGCCGACCTCGTACAGCGACGCTGACGATGCGTACGTCGAAATGTGGCCGCCCACACCGACTCCCGGCCGTTGGGCGCGGTGCACCATGATGGCCGCGTTCCAGCGGATCCACGCCCGATAGCGTCGTTCGACATCCTCGTCACCGGGGAACCAGGGCTCCAGCTCGGTGGGAATGGTGTTGACGTAGTCGGTGGAGGTCAATGCGGGAATGGCGACACGCTTCTCCCGGGACCGTTCCAGCAGGCGCAGCATCAGGTAGCGCGCGCGGGCTGAACCGTGCCGGTCGAGCATGGCGTCGAACGATTCGAGCCATTCGGTGGTCTCGTCGGGATCGATGTCGGGTAGATAGGAGGCGACTCCTTCCCGGATCACGCGGACCCGATCGGGTTCGCCTGTGGTACCGGAGTTTTGGGCCAGGTCTTGGCGCGCGAACTCGGTGGTCAACTGGGGCTCCTCGGTAGGCGGTGCTGGGTGGTGCTGGTTGCTTGTGGCCTCACCATCGTGCCTCTATCGTGCCGCAGATCACCGAGCAGGGTGACCTACTGCCCGGTAACCGAATGATCCGGCGATCGGTGGCCCCAACCGGTAACGTCAACCAACAATGCTCAAAAGTCGGTGGGGGTCTGCTGTGCTGGTCCGGGTGCGAATCGGCGCCCTGGTCGTGGGTTGTTCGGCGGCCCTGGCGATGATCGCCGTCGGGTGCACCAGCGTGACGAGCGGTAGCGCCACGGTGGACAAGGCCGATGCGCCCGTCTACCGGGCGTCGGTGTCGGCGTCCGCGGCCGAATCGGCCGAGAGTTCCAGCTCGAAGGAATCCGAGCGGCAGCAGTCGGTCACCACGGGTGCGATCCACACCTCGTGCGAGGCGCTGAGCTCCAGCAGCGTGGACGCCATCTCCGCGGTGAACGACTACGTCGGCGCCTACAACGAGAACGGCGACGTCAGCGCGGCGGCGCGCCCCGCGATCGACGCGCTCAACCACAGCGCCGACTCGGTGGAGCGCAGCCTTTCCGACCCGCTGGGGCCGGATCTGCGTGGCGCTTTGACGGAGTGGGTGACCGCGGCACGGGCGGTGGCGTCGGCCATCGCGGGGGACGTCGGGCCGGATGCATTCAACGACGGGGTAGGCCGGCTCAACGATGCGAAGGACGCCGCGTTGAACATGTGCGACGCGGCATATCGATAAACCTTGCCCTCAAGTCTCGGTTGAGGACCCCCGGCGTGCGAATATAGGCCGAGCGCACTCAATACAGGATTGAAGGAGGACAGACGGTGGTCGCGGGGACGGACTCTGACCCGAATTACGCCCGAAAGTTGGGCATCGAGAAGAATCAGGTCGTCCAGGAGCTGGGGTGGGACGAAGACACCGATGACGACATCCGGGCCGATATCGAGGACGCCGCAGGCGGCGAACTCCTCGATGAGGACGCCGACGAGGTCGTCGACGTCGTGCTGCTGTGGTGGCGCGACGACGATGGTGACCTGGTGGACCGTCTGATGGACGCCATCACGCCACTGGCCGACGACGGCGTCATCTGGGTGGTCACGCCGAAGACGGGCAAGCCGGGCCACGTGCAGCCCGCGGAGATCGCCGAGTCTGCGCCGACGGCCGGGTTGATGCAGACGTCGTCTGCCAATCTGGGTGACTGGATCGCCAGCCGGCTGGTGCAGCCGAAGTCCAAGGCGAAGAGCAGATAGCTCGGTTGTCGCCGAGATTGCAGTTGTTGCGGCCCCCACTCGCACTTGCGCGCCATAAGTGCAATGTCGCGGTGAGCCGATGTTGAGTGCCGGCGCGCCCGCGCCCGACTTCACCCTCAAGAACCAGCACGGCCAGCCGGTGACGTTGTCCGGCCTGCGGGGCCGCAATGTGCTGCTGGTGTTCTTCCCGCTCGCCTTCACCCCGATCTGCGCCGGCGAGCTGGGCGAGATTCAGGATCATCCCGAGGTGTACGACACCGCCGACACCGTCACCCTCGCGATCTCGGTAGGGCCGCCGCCGACGCACAAGGTGTGGGCCACCCAGAGCGGCTTCACGTTCGGCCTGCTGGCCGATTTCTGGCCGCACGGTTCGGTTGCCTCGGCGTATGGGGTCTTCAACGCCGAATCGGGATTCGCCAACCGGGGCACGTTCGCGATCGACCGGGCCGGGATCATCCGGTTCGCCGAATGCAAACAGCCCGGTGAGGTGCGTGACGCGGCCGTGTGGCGCGATGCGCTCGAGGCATTGCGGATTTAGTACTGCTCATCGCGGGCGTGTAGCGTGCCTGCGACGGGGCGCGTAGCTCAGTGGTAGAGCTCTGGTTTTACACACCAGCGGTCGGCGGTTCGATACCGTCCGCGCCCACCATCAGAACCCGCGCTGTGGTCGACTGGTCGCGATGAGGATGACACGAATCCTTGCGGCGTTGACGGCCGCGGGACTGGTTTGGGCCGAATGGCGGACCTGGATCGCATCCCGGCATGGCCTGCCCGCAGGAGGCACTGACCCATCCCGGATCGAGACCGGCGAGATCGTATTGGTTCTGGGCCACCCCTGGCCTGTCGTGCAGCGGTGGAGGGTTCACATCGGTGTGCGCTCGACAGACCCCCGGCGTGCACGCTTCATCTTCTGCGGCGGGGCTGTCAGGACACCGGTGTCCGAGGCGCGGATGATGGCCGACTACGCCGTCGTGGTACTGGGTGTTCCGGCGGAAAACGTTGTGCTGGAAGATCAGTCCCGTACTACCGTGGAGAATGTCGTCAACGCGGCCCCGTTGATGGACGGTCCGGCGATCAAGATTGCGTCGGACACATTCCACGCCCGTCGCGCCCGACGGATCCTGCTCGAGGAAGATCGCCAATTGGCAGATCGCCTGGTGCGAGCGCGTGACTACCGCCTACTCGAACGTGGGCCCTTGCACGCGCTGCTACTGGTACACGAGTACTTCCGGCTGTACAGGGCGCGGTCGGGTCGTGGACGTCATTTCTAACCTAGCTCAGCAAACTTGTTTGCCGCCTTTGCAACGACCGAAGTTCATGCCGCGCACTGGTTTTGCCGTATCCGGCAAAGAGTCGTGCGTGCTGCGTACACTCCTGCGTGTCGACCGTCAGGTCGTCGAATTGCACGGAGGGAACAGTCATGCGAACAGCGCAGCGCTTCGTGGTACTCGGATTGATGACGGCGACGGTCCCGTTCACGGCGGTCATCGCGGCGCCGCAGGCCGCGGCCGACTGCACGTACAACAACGGCGTCACCATCTGCGCGCAGGGCGACGCCCGCGGAGCGGACGGCGTACCCCGCCAGGCCACGGCGGGCGTGCCGTATCCGTGTGAGTACGACTATTACTGCGGCGACGATGATTGGGATATCGACGTGGACTGGGACCCGGGCAGGCCGGGCATCGGTGGCCCGGGAGGGCCGGGTGGTCCCGGCGGACCGATCATCGGCGGTGGCCGCGGTGGCGGTCGCGGTCGCTGAGCCGAACGAACATGAACCGACAAACCCCTGATGAAGGAGCCAGCATGTTGCTCTCAGTTCGCCGCGTGGTCGGTGCCGGAGTCCTCTCCGGTGCAATGCTTTTCGGTGGCGCTGCCCTGGCGACCGCCGATCCGGACGCACCGGTTCCGCCGCCGTGCTCGGCCGCCGAGCTGGCGCGGGTGATGTCGGGCATCAGTTTCGACACGTCGAATTACCTGATCGCCCACCCTGATGTGAACGACTTCTTCACCGGCCTCAAGGGCCAGCCGAAAGCCGACATCGGCCGCCAGGTCGAGGCGTACTACGCTGCGAACCCGACGGTGGAGCAGGAACTCAAGGGCCTGCGTCAACCGGCGATCGATTTCCGCGCGCGCTGCGGCTTGCCGCTGAACCCCTCACCCTGACTGGAGACGGCCATAGCGCGGGCCGTCTAAACCGATGCGACGCCTTCATCTTTGGCGTGCCCCCGCCCTTCGGGTTCAGCCCAGGTTGGGGTTCGCTGCCGCGCGCTCGGCGAGCCCTTTGAATCGTGCTGTCCGCGCTACCAACGGCTCGGCGGCTCCCGTGGTGAGTGTGTCAGGAGTGCGCTGAAGCCTTTCGCCGCCATCGAGACGCGCGGGTCGCGTATCGGCGACGCGGGCGCCCAGCTCGCCGACGGGCGCGTCGCTCACGATCGGGCCTCGAGCGAGTTTCGCCGCCTGGCTCTCGAACTTGAACGGCACGGAGATGCTTTGATCCACCAGTCCGGGCCGCACGGGATTCCTTGAGCCGTATGGACTCTGGTTGCCGAGGTCGTTGGTGGGCTTCACCGCGATATCGGGCGGGGGTGTCGGTCCGGATCCCGGGGGCGCGGCGAGGGCCGCCGCGGCGCTGGTGCCGCCAGGTTGCGCAGCGGGAGCCGCACCGTCCCCGCCGCCCTGCGGCTGAGTGCTGTTGCCGCCCTGCGGCTGAGTGCCCGCTGGGCCGTACTGCGGCTGTGCACCTGCGGGTCCGTAGTCCGGTGTCTTCGCCGGGTACGGGACCGGCGGATGCATCATCGTCCGCTGGCCCCCGGTCATCTGCTCGAGGTACTGCCGCCAGCTCTGGAGTTGGCCGAACAGTTGCTGGGCATAGTCGCCCGGTGTCGATGCCAGCCCGCCGGAACCGGCCGGTGGCACTGGCGGGGAATAGCCAGGCATGGCCATGGGGGTGTCCGGCATCGGCCATGCAGCCGCCATGGCCGCGAGCG
The DNA here is from genome assembly GCA_023264765.1 of Mycobacterium sp. Classification (GTDB taxonomy): domain Bacteria; phylum Actinomycetota; class Actinomycetes; order Mycobacteriales; family Mycobacteriaceae; genus Mycobacterium. The sequence continues at coordinate 18,376 of JAHFVC010000048.1, forward strand.
GCTCGAGCACCTGGTGCCAGGCCCGCATGTACGCGTGGTAGCGCTCGGTGTAGTCCTGTGGCGATGTCATGGCCGGCCTCCGGTGGTTGGTGGGCTGATCGTTAGGTCCAGGGGATGCGGCAGGGACTCTTGGCAGTACGCCGAGTCGAGTATGCGTAGAGCACGAGTATCCGCCGGTTCGCGGTTCTCGACGTCGAAGATGTAGCAGTAGTCCCCGGCGGGGGTCGGCATCCGTACCGGGCTGGACAACCCCTGGTCCAGGAAGCCGTAGGGGAATCGCCACGGCAGGCTGGCGTGGTCCCGGCGGTCGACGCCTCCGGATTCGGACCACACATAGTGGTCCAGGATGGCGTTGGTGGCGTGGCGGGCCGACTCGCAGGCCGCCTCCATCGAGGTCATCCGGGTGAACGTCCGGGTCCACGTCCCGGCGAAGACCACCGAGTTGTGGTGTACCTGGTAACCGCCATGGCGGGCCTGCCAGACGGCGCGCCGCTCCAGGTCTTCGAGCCACCATTCCTCGGTCGGCACGAAGCTCCACGACGTACCGTGCGGGTTCCACGGATCGCCGCCGGGCCGGTTGTCCCAGTCCCCGACGATGGGCACCAGATAGGGCGTCTCGTTGCGCACGACCCGTCCCTGCCCTTGGCCGGGACCGTGAGCCGTGCTCAGCCCGCGATCGAGCGCGTACCACACCGGCCAGGGCAGAAGGTCTTCCGCGGGAGTGTCGATGCTCGTCGTCAGTGCGGTGACGATCTGGCGCCACACCTCCGCGGCGATCTCGTCGGCGGTGCAATCGCGCGCGGCTTTACCGCGCCCCAGATCGTCGACCAGATGCCGCGACGGGGTGTTGAAGTCTGCGATGTCCACCGACAGCACCGAGACGTGGCCGTCACGCGCCAACGTCGGCCGGTTCTCCCACAACCCGTGCTGGTTGATCGACGACAGTCCCCACTCGGCCCCCTGGTAGTACATGTGCCCACGGAGCAGTTGGAATTCGGTGTCGAAGTAGAACTGGATCCCGGTCATGGTCTGGAACCGGTCCCAGGGAACCCGGCCGATCTGGTCCAGCTCGTACGGGTCCCGCCGGGCGGTCGACCGCGTCGACTGTGGCTGGAGTGGTTCTTTGGGCGGTGGAGCGGACGTGGTGTACCCGTCGAGTCCCCACACGGTGCCGCCGGTGCCGGCGGCGCGCAACGACGCCGTCAGTCGTTCGGCGGCCGGCGCATCCACCGCCACGACGGTGTAGTCCGGAGCCAGCCGGGTCCCGTCGGTCAGGGTGATCTGCACCCTGGGTCGCAGGTGCGGGGGTTGGCTCGGATCGATGGTCGGGGCTTCCAGCGTTTGCGCCGATCCACGGACGAACCGGACGCCGAGTGTCACCAGATGTCGATACCAGTGGTCGAGCCACGCTTCGGTCGTGGGGCCGTTGAGCACGCCGTCGGCTTTGTCGTCGCGACGGTCCATGTTCAGGTACAGCTGCAGATAGCTGACGATGTTGGTGCGCGCGTCGCCGAATCGTGGATCGAAAGCCACGAGCACTCTTGGCATCTCACGTAGCAGCGCGTCGAACGGCGGCGAGTAGGTGTATTGCGGACCGCCCTTGTGGCTGTCGCGTCCGACGAAGAAATCGTAGGACGACATGTTCTCGATCTCGCGGGCGCGACGCAGCGGGCTACTGACGAGGAACCGCAGCAGCCGGCTCTGGAAATAGGCGATATCGGGGGCCGACAGGCCTATCTGGGTGAGTTGGCCGAGAATGCTAAAGAACTCCGGGAGGCTGCGGGGAAGCTCCCGGGCGAACACCAGGGACGGCTTGCCGTGCACCGTGGTGCCCTGGGTGACCACGCGGCGAACGTTGTCCATGACGGTGCGTGAGGTCGGCGTCCACCGGACCGCCCCGCCGGTGTTCTCTGCGCGTGCGTACACCGGGATCCGCTGGAACAGATCCCAGATGTGCAGGTAGTAAGCCGGGAAGAAGCGGAAGCCGTGCTCACCGGGGATCGCCCGCTGCGGCGGTCGAGGGTTGCCGCGTCGGCCCGGGAACGGACGCAACTCGGCGAGGCTGCCGTCCTGGGTGCCTATCGTCGAATACTGCGATGCGGCAAGGCCTCCCAGTTTCACCGGTGGGCAGGAGTTCGGAGCCGGTGATCCCAGTCCGTTGCGCTCGTCGTCGCGGAACTCGTACACCGTCACGTCGAAACCGCGCTCGGCGAGTTCGTGGGCGGCGGTCAATCCGGACACACCCGCGCCGAGCACCGCGACCGTCGGGCGCGGGTCGCGCGATGCGGGGGTCGGGACGCGGGTAGTCACGGGCTGTCCATCCGGAGTGCGTCGAGCAATCCGGCTTGGGCGGGGGCGCGGACGACGGCGTGCACGTAGGCGCGCAAGGTGTCGTGCACGCGCAGCACGTCGTCCAGTGAACCGCGAACCATCACCGTGCCGGATTCGACCGCTTCCTGGAGTCCGGTTTTCGCGTCGAGAACGTCCAGGATGGCGGCCCGGGTGGTGGTGATCTGGATATGCCCGGGTGCGTCCTGGGCGACGGTCAGCTCACGGCCACCGGTCAGCGAGAATTGCTCGCCGTCGACGTCGAGTGCCACCACGAGTGGCCCGAGCGTTTCCGATGTCAGGCGGTAGCTGTCGGGAACCTCATCCGACAGGTGCCGGACCGAACGCCGCAGCAGCGATGAAATCTGTTCAGCCATGGAGGAACTCGAATACTCCGGCACCGTGGAAATCGAGGTGCTCACCGTTGACGCAGCCCGTCACGTGCGCGGCTCCACTCGTTTCGCAGAGCACCGTGGCGCGGTCGAGGGCGGTGTCGCTCGGTTGGGCGAGGCGTGCGTAGGAGGCGCTGCGGAACTCGGCCCGCAGGCTGTCCCCGGCGCGGGTAGCCGTGATCTCGACCCGTTCGGGGACACCGGGAACGGCGCTGTCGAGGACCAGTCGCATGGGTGGCGGTAGGGTGCAGTCGGCTGCTCGGGACAACGTGCCGTGGCTGCGCGTCGTCACCGCGGCGTGACGGAATATTGCGGCAGGCTCGTCGTGATGCCACACGTAGACGGCTTGAGACAGGTAACGCAGTCGCAGTCGATCGGTCATCTGCAGGAACACCATCGACCACGGGTCCTCGGGTTCCGTGGGCAGGACGGTGCCCCAGGTCCACCCGAAGTCGTCGCCCCACCAGAACCGCCCCCAGTTGTGGTCGTGGTAGGCCAGTTCGTGATCGATGCGGTATTCCCGGCCCGGTACACGGAGCCATCCGTCGGCGCGGAGTCTGGGCACGAAGAGCCAGGACATCCGGCCGCTGCCCACCGGTTGGTTGTTGACCACGAAAGGCCGGCTGATGGCGCAGAAGTCGATCTCTGCGTGGATGCGGCGACCGGGGAGATCGATGAGGACGCGATACCCCTCGGGCAGCACGATCATCCGGCTTCCGCCGATGGTGAGATCACCCAGATCGGGCGAGATGTCCACCGCGGAAGCCTCGAATCTCTCGATGGCTCCGTGCCAGCGGTCGTCGTGAACGACGACCATCACCCGAGGCGCCAAGCGGGCCTCACCTTTCGCGCTTGTCTCGCTGGTCAGGCTGAAGTTGATCAGGATGTGGTGGTTACGGCCGTGGATCACGAAGTGGTGCCACTCCTTGAAGCCCTCGGCATCCGTGGAATTGAGCAACGGGGCGCGAACAAAGTCGCTGCGGGTGAGCACGCCGGTCATCGCAGCCACCTCCTGAGCTCGATCGGCGCCGGACCGTCCTGTGCGATGGGTGGGTCGACGAGATTCCTGATCGCCGCTCCCACGCCGGCGATCCCGAGTAGCAGATATACGAAATCGTCTGCGGGTCTTCCGGAAACGCGTGCGGTGTCTGTGGCGAGGTGGTCGACCACTGTGGCCGCTGATGCCACGCCCATCAGATAGCCGATGAGTGAGCTCTGCTCGGCCAGCGCCGGGCTCGGTTCGGCGAGCGTCATGCGAACCCCTCAGGGCGCAGCCGCGCGAGCACGGCGTCGTCGAGACCGTGGCCGACGATGGTGTCGGCGAGGAGATCGGCCCACGCGTTCGGCGCGCATCCCGGCGCCGCGGGTCCGTCCAGCACGTTGAGGCTGACGGTTTCCCAGACACGACGGAGATTCTCCACCGCCTCCGACGAGGCGAGCGCGTCGCGGAGAACGGCCCCGGCGGGCGTCTCGGCGTGGCGACGGCCTTCGGCGAGAAGCACGTCGTGCAGGTGTCGTGCGGTAGTTGGATTGCCGAGAACGGCACGACGCACACCGAGGAGAAGGTCGTACATCGTCCGGTCGGCACCGGCGCCTTCCGGGGGCTTCGGAAGTAGTTCCGGTGCCTGCTGTGCGATGAGGTCGAGGGTGGTCTCGCGGATCCGGTCGAGTTCGGCCAGCATGCGCACCAGATCTTCGGGGTTCATCGCGTCCGCCCGTGCACATAGCCGACGAGATCCGCGAGCACGTCGCGGTGCCGGCTCGGCGGCAGCCAATCGAGGCCGCCCAACACGTCCGCTGCCGTATCCACGTGCCGGGCGGCGATGTCGCGGGCGTGCCGGAGTGAGCCGACGCGGTTCATCAGGTCGTGCAGCCAGTGGATGTCGTCGAGTGTCTTCGTTTCCCCGCGACGTCCGGACAGCACGCCGATCAGTTCGGCCCGGCCGGCCCGGGACAGGTCGCCGCGGGTGTGGAGGCGATCGAGGAGCGCGTTGATCCCCGGATCGTCTTCGGTGGTCGGGCGACCTTTGGCGAGAATGCTGAGTATCCGCTCGCGGTCGTCGGCCTCGGCGGTCCGCAACGCGTGCAACAACATCAGCGTGCGCTTGCCCTCCCACAGATCGCCGCCGATCTCCTTGCCGTACTCCTGCGGGTCCGCGCGCAGGTTCAGCAGGTCGTCGGTGATCTGGAACGCCGCGCCGAGGTGTCGGCCGAGTGTTTCCAGTTGTGTCAGTGATTCGGGGCCGGCGCCCGCAGCGATGGCGCCGACCTGCAGCGGCGTGATGAACGTGTACCAGCTGGTCTTGAGTTCGACCATGTGCAGATAGTCGGAATCGGTGAGTTGCCAGGTGTTGGCACGCACCCAGTCGAGTTCGATCGCTTGGCCGTTGACGGTCTGCCGGGTCATGTGCGCGACGGCGCGCAGAATCCTCAGCGCCGGCCCGAGGCCCACCCGTTCCACGTTGTCCAGTAGCGGCTGCAGGGACATCGACAGCATGGCATCACCGACATTGATGGCGATCGGCACGCC
>JAHFVC010000049.1 GCA_023264765.1 Mycobacterium sp.
TCGTCGGGGGCCACGACGCGCTCACCGGCCAGTCGTTCCGTTGCCGCGCCGAGCTCGGCCTGCGCGGTACCGAGTTTCTCGCGCAGCACGCTCGCCGCTACCGTCGCCTCGTTGAGCAGGGTCGCCAACCCGGTGGCCAGCGCGCGCTGATCGGCGGCGTCACGGCCGGCCTGACGTGCCGCCTGCACCACGGCATCGAGTTCGGCCCGCGCGGTGTCCAGATCGCCGTCGGGGTGCGGTTCGCCCTCGCTCAGCGCGCGGTGCCGAATGCGCAGTTGTTCTGCCGTCTCGTCACCGGTGAGGGCATCCACCGTGGCGCGCAACCGGTCCCGCGCAGCCGTGAGCTCGGCGCGCCGGGCGTGCAGTACACGCGCCGTGGCCGCGTCGGCGGCGTCGCACCGGTGCAGCACCACGGCCAGCGCCTCGCGGGCCGCCTCGAGAACCGCGGCGGTGTCCACCGCGTCCGCCCCGGGTACCACCCGCGCGGACAGCACCCCGGCGACCTCGATATCGGTGGGCGCGGCGATGCCTGCGGACCACTGTTGCCCCGCGGAAAGCACCGCGGTCTGCTCGCCGGACCGCACCTCGATCTGAGTCAGTGCGACGAGTTCGACATGGGCCGAAGCGAGTTCGGCCCGGTCGGCTGCGCGTTCGACGGCCCGCTCGGCCGTCTCGACCTCTCGCAACACCGCGTCGGTGACGGCGATGGATTCCAGTTCGGTGCCGATCCGCGCCAGTTCACCGGTCGCCTCGTCGATGCGTGCCAGCCGGCCGGCGAGCCGGATCGCCTCGTCGCGGGCGGCCAGCGCGGCCACCACGCCGCGGACGGTCTCCACGTGGGTCCGGGCGGCCTCGGCCGCGGCCTCACTGGTGATCGCTGCCTGTTCGGCGGCCGCGTGATCGTCGCGCGCCGACGCCTGCGCGCGCGCCGACTCAGCCGCCGTCGAGATCAAGTCCGCTGCGGCCATGGACCTTTCGTCGATCTCGGCGCGCAGCCGGTCCCGTTCGGTGACCGCGGCCGCCGACCCGTCGCGTCTGGCATCCGCCGCGGCGGCGACCAGGGCTGCCTTGTCCCGTTCGGCGGTGAGCCGTTCGACGGCGGCCGCCGCTTCCCGCGCGACCGTGGATCGCTCCTCGGCGGCCTCGACCGCAGCGGCAAGTTCGGCGACCGAGGCGGTGAGCACGGCGTGACGGTTGACCGCGTCGTCGACCTCGGCCACCGCGGCGGCCCGCTTGCTCACCTCCGCGTCGGCCTCGCGCAGCCGCTGGCCGACCGCCGCCCAGGCACCTGTCGGCCGGCCGGTCTGGGTGAAGTAGGTGAGGTACTCGCGGTCGATGCGGTCGATCAGCAGGGGATCGGCATCACCGGCGTCCTGCGCGGCTCCGGCGGCGACGTCCAGGGCCCGCGACAGTGCGTCGCAGCCGGACAGGTCCACCGGCGCGGTCGCGGTCGCCTGCAACACGCGCTGCGCCTGCCAGAGCGCGGTGTCCACCGTCTCGTCGAGCATGGCCAGGACGCGTTCGTGCGCCTCATCGCCGGTGAGCTGCTCGCGGCGCGGTGACAGTACGGTCAGCTCCGTCTCCGCACGCTTGTGGAAGCGTTTGCGGTAGATGAAACGGTATGAACCCGTCGAGATTTCGGCGACAACCTCGGAACCCACGTCCGCATGGGTGGGTTTGACCGCCTTGACTTCCTTCTTGGTCGACCGGTCCTTCGACATCAGCAGCAGGTCGAGTGCCTCGATCATCGAGGACTTGCCGATCTCGTTGGCGCCGCTGATCACCACGACGCCGCGGTCGGGGAACTCGATGTCGCGGTGGGTCACCCCACGGTAATTGGTCAATGTCAGCCGGTGCAGCTTCATGCGACCCGCCCGTCGGCCAGCCGGAGCAGTAGCGACAGCGCCGACCGGGCGTCGTCGGCGTCGGTGCCGTCGGTGCGCGCGGTGGCCATCAGCTCCTGGACCGCACCTGCGGCGAAACCGCCGATGGACAGGTCGTCGAACTCCCCGTCGGCGGGGATGACCGCGATGTCGGTGTGCCGTTCCCACAGCCGCAGCGAGGCGAACAATCGGGCGTACCGGTCCAGGCAGGCGTCGAGCTTGGCCTTGTCGGTGACGGTCACCGATCCGTTGAGAACCATCCGCACGACCGTGCGGTCCTTGTCCGGCAACTGGTCCAGATTGATGTCCAGACCGGCGATGTCGCGGTCGTCGTCCACCTCATGACGCAAGGTGATGAACCGCCAGGTGCCGACGCGCCGGGCGGCAACCTGCACGTCGGTCGCGTCGAGATCGACGACCAGCACGTGTCCCGGATCGGATTCCACGTCGTCATAGTTCGTGACCTCCGGCGATCCGGAATACCAGATGCGGCCCGTGTCACCGACCCGAGTGCGGGAGTGCTTGTCCCCCAACGCGACATAGTGCACAGCACCGCGAGCCAAGGCGTCGTCCAGGCCGGCCAGCCGGATCAGCGACGGCTTGGTGGGGTCCGGGTCCAGCACGTCGACGCCGCCGTGCGCGACGAGCACGCGCACGGTGCCGTCGGAAGGCAGATCCTGCAGCACCGCACCGGCCAGATCGATCGTCGGCGCCTTGGAACGCCAAGGGGCGGCGACGATCTCCAGCCCGGGCCGGACCTCGAAGACGCCGTCCCGGTCCAGGACGGTGACATTGTCGGGACGCTCCGCGAGGAAGAGCGGGCTGGTGTACACCGAGGCGGCATCCAGCGGATCGTGATTGCCCGGCAGTAGGTAGACCGGAACGCCGATGGCGCGCATGGCCTCCAGCGATTTGCTGATCTCGGCAGGGGCGAGCTGGTTGTGCTCGAACACGTCACCGGCCACCACCACGAATTCGGCGCCGGTCTCGGCGGCCAGCGCACCGAGGCCCGCCACAACTTCCCGGCGAGCCGCCGAATAGCGGTGTTGGGCGTCGGCGCCCGCGGCACTGAGGAAGTGCCGGGTCATACCGAGCTGCCAGTCGGCGGTGTGGATGAAACGCATGACGGGCAGTCTAAGTTCGACCGCCGACAAGTCCCGGGACGCGCATCGGCATGGTTACCTTGGAACTCGTGAAAACCCTGATCCTGCTGCGGCACGCCAAGTCGGACTACCCGGCCGGGGTGCCCGACCACGACCGGCCGCTGGCCCCGCGCGGTATCCGGGAGGGTGCCCTGGCCGGGGACTGGCTGCGCGCACACGCCCCCGTCGTCGACGCGGTGCTGTGCTCCACCGCCACCCGCACCCGGCAGACGCTGGCCCGCACCGAGATCGACGCCCCGGTGCAGTTCGTCGACCGCCTGTATGACGCGACGCCGGGCATCGCCCTGTCCGAGGTCAACAAAACCGGCGAGGACGTCACCACGCTGTTGCTCATCGGGCACGAGCCGGTCATGTCATCGCTGGCACTGGGACTGGCCGGCCCGGGCAGCTCGAAAGAGACGATCGAGGCCATCGAGCACAAGTACCCGACGTCGTCGATCGCGGTATTAGAGCTCAGAACACCCTGGAGCGCACTGGAACTGGGCGGCGCCGAACTGCGGAAGTTCCACGTACCCCGTTAGGAGCTCGTCGCGAGCGTCAGCTCCATCAACTTCAGCGCCATTGCGCAGGCGTCTATCCCCGGTGTCTGCGGGTTGACCCACCAGCCGACCACGCCGCTGGCGTCGCTGGCCACCCCGCACGCGCCGTTGGCGGCCGGGTTCTTCATCACGATGGACGGGACGCCGGCCACCGCGCGGTTCTCGACCTGATATTTGAGCTTGTCGGCGACCTGCTTCTCGTTGTCCAGGCTGCCCTGCTCGAACCAGAACCGGGTGATGTCGATGAGACCGGCCGGGTTGGCGGCCTGCCAGCGGCACACGGCTCCGACGAAGGTGCTCTGGATGTCCAGCGGGTCGGCCCCGACCGTCTTGGCCAGAATGTCCTCGGTGAGGACCTCGCATTCCTTGAGCAGATTCGGGTAGGTCTTCTGCGAATCGTTGTTGCGCGGCACGTCACCGGCGCCGGCCTTCACGGCGGTCCCGTCGACCGTCGACGAGCAGCCGGCCAGCAGGGCGGCCGCAGCGGCCATCACGGCCAGGACGCGGCGACTCATTTGGCGTTCACAATCGATTGACGGGTCAGTTCCTTGGCGATGTCGCACGGATCGGGGTACGGCTTCTCGGCGAAGCTGATGGACCACTCGATGAAGTCGTCGTCGAATTGGATACCGATCTCGCACAGGCTCTTGCCCAGCACCGGATCCTCGCCCACCGCAAGGAACCCGCTCTTGCCCTCGATGGTGATGTCGTCGACGCTGGCGCGGGACAGTTCCTCGGTCTTGCGTTCGCGCCCGATCGGGCTGCCGCGGAAGCTGGTGAACGAGAAGTGCGGGCCGACGATGCCGCCGCCGGCCAGCCACTGGCAGCCCACCGAGTTGCGCGCCGTGTTGACCAGGCCGGTCACCTTGGTCAGCTGTGCAATGGTCTGGTCGCTGATACCGCCGCACTCGGTGAAGATCGGGCCGTGTTTGGCCGCGGGCGCCGCTGCCGTGCTGGACGGCACGTCCGGCGAGCTCGGGTTGTCCGAATTCGAGCAGGCGGCGATCAGCGGGAGCGCGGCAGCCGCAACGCACAGTGTCTTCGCAGTACCGCTGAATCGGCGGTGGCCTCGTCTGGGGGTCACGACATGCACTGTAGCGGCAGCCTGACTCGGAACCGCTGACATGCGTATTGACCTGCCCTTTCGTGTCCTGTGCCAATGACCGGCGGGCACAGCCCGGTGTGCGACAGTAGCCAGATGCTCTGGGCGTTGCTGCGACGGTACGTGCGGCCCTACCGCGGGCTGCTCACCGTGGTCGCGGCCCTGCAGGTGGTCAGCACCCTGGCGTCGCTGTATCTCCCGACGATCAACGCCGACATCATCGACGAGGGTGTGGCCAAGGGCGACACCGCCGCGATCGTGCACCTCGGCGGCGTGATGCTGGGTGTGACGGCGCTGCAGGTGCTGTGTGCGGTGGGCGCGGTGTTCTTCGGTTCGCGGGCCAGCGTCGGCTTCGGCCGCGACCTGCGGTCGGCGATCTTTCGCCACGTGCTCGGCTTCTCGGCGACCGAGACCGCCCGGTTCGGCGCCCCGACGTTGCTGACCCGCACCACCAACGACGTCCAGCAGATCCAGCTGCTGGTGCAGATGACCTCCACGATGCTCATCACCGCGCCGATCATGGGCGTCGGCGGCATCGCGATGGCCGTGCACCAGGACGCCGGCCTGTCCTGGCTGCTGCTCATCAGTGTGCCCGTGCTGGCGGTGGCCAATTACTGGGTGATCAGGCGCCTGCTGCCGATCTTCCGTTCGATGCAACGCCTCATCGACGGGATCAACCGGGTGATGCGTGAACAGTTGGCCGGTATCCGGGTGGTGCGGGCCTTCGCCCGGGAATCGCTGGAGCGCAGCAGGTTCGACGAGGCCAACCGCGCGCTCGCGGACACCGCGATCACCGCCGGGCGGTGGCAGGCGGTGATGCTGCCGGTGACCACGTTGGTGATCAACATCTCCAGCGTGGCGCTGATCTGGTTCGGCGGGCACCGGATCGACGCCGGCCAGATGCAGGTCGGTTCGCTGATCGCGTTCCTGGCCTATTTCATGCAGATCCTGATGGCGGTACTGCTGGCCACCCTGCTGCTGGTGCTGCTGCCCCGCGCGTCGGCGTGCGCGGAGCGCATCACCGAGGTGCTGCGCACCGCCCCTCAGATCGCCGACCCCGCCGACCCCATCGTGGTACCGCGGGTGCGGGGTGAGATCACCTTGCAGGACGCGACCTTCAGCTACCCGGGGGCTGACCGCCCTGTCGTGCAGGGTGTTTCGCTGACCGCCCGGCCCGGCACCGTCACCGCCGTCGTCGGTAGCACCGGATCCGGCAAGTCGACACTGGTGTCGCTGATCTCGCGACAATACGACGTCACCGCAGGCGCGGTACGCGTCGACGGGCACGACATCCGCGACTACGACACCGAAACCCTGTGGTCGGCAATCGGGTTGGTACCCCAGCGGGGCTATCTGTTCACCGGGACGGTCGCCGACAACCTGCGCTACGGGCGCGCAGATGCCACCGACGAGGACATGTGGGCGGCGCTGCGGGTGGCCGCCGCCGAGGATTTCGTGCGGGCCGACGCCGACGGACTGCAGATGAAGGTCGCCCAGGGCGGGATCAACTTCTCCGGCGGCCAGCGCCAGCGTCTCGCCATCGCCCGTGCCGTGATCCGCAGGCCGGCGGTGTACCTGTTCGACGACGCGTTCTCCGCCCTCGATGTACGCACCGACGCGCGGGTGCGCGCGGCCCTTCGGGAGACGTCGGCGGACGCCACCGTCATCATCGTGTCGCAGCGGATCTCGACGGTGGACGGTGCCGACCAGATCGTCGTCGTCGATGCCGGCCGGGTGGTGGGCACGGGCACGCATGACTCACTGCTGTCGGACTGCCCTACCTACGCGGAGTTCGTCGACTCGCAGTCGGTGACAGCGTGACGCGGCCCATGCGCGGCATGCCACAACCGCCTGCCGCCCGGTCCCGGGATTTCACGGGTTCCGCGGTGCGGCTGGTGAAAAGGCTCACCCCGCAACGGGGTCTGACGGCCGCGGTGATCGCGCTGGGCATCTGCGGGATCGCCATCGGCGTGATCGGACCGCGCATCCTCGGTCACGCCACCGATCTGCTGTTCAACGGGGTGGTCGGGCGTGGGCTGCCGGCGGGCATCAGCAAGGACCAGGCCGTCGAGGCGGCCCGCGCCCGCGGCGACGACACCTTCGCCGACCTGCTCTCGGGGATGAACGTGGTCCCCGGCCACGGCGTCGACTTCGGCGCGGTCGGACGCACTCTGCTGCTCGCACTCGGGCTGTATCTCATTGCCGCGCTGGTGGTCTGGATCCAGGCCAGGATCCTCAACGTCGTCGTGCAGCGCACCATCGCCACCCTGCGCGCCGACATCGAGGCCAAGGTGCACCGGCTGCCGCTGTCCTACGTGGACGCCCGGCAACGCGGTGAGCTACTCAGCCGGGTGACCAACGATGTCGACAATGTGCAGTCCTCCCTGGCGATGTCGATCAGTCAGCTGCTCACCGCCGTACTGACCGTGCTGGCCGTCCTGGTGGCGATGCTGACCATCTCGCCGCTGCTCGCGCTGCTGACCGTGCTGACGGTGCCGCTGTCGCTGCTGGCGACCCGCGCGATCACCAAACGCTCCCAGAAACTGTTCGTCGCGCAATGGACCAACACCGGGCGACTCAACGCGCACATCGAGGAGACCTACAGCGGTTTCACCATCGTCAAGACCTACGGCCACCGCGAGCACGCCACGGCGCAGTTCGCCGAGTTCAACGACGACGTCTACCGGTCCAGCACCGGCGCGCAGTTCCTGTCCGGGCTGGTCGGTCCCGCCACCACGTTCATCGGCAACCTCAGCTACGTGGCCGTCGCGGTCGTCGGCGGGGTGCAGGTCGCGACGGGCCAGATCACCCTGGGCAGCATCCAGGCCTTCATCCAGTACGTGCGGCAGTTCAACCAGCCACTGACCCAGGTTGCGGCGATGTACAACACGCTGCAGTCCGGGATCGCCAGCGCGGAACGGATCTTCGATGTGCTGGACGCCCCCGAAGAAACCCCGGATGCCCCGCCCCTGCCTGCGTCCCCCGCCGTGGGCCGGGTGCAATTCGACCAGGTCACCTTCGGCTACCGCCCGGGTATTCCGGTGCTGCAGGACGTTTCCCTTATCGCCGAGCCCGGGATGACGGTCGCGATCGTCGGGCCGACGGGTGCGGGCAAGACCACCCTGGTGAATCTGCTGATGCGGTTCTACGACGTGGATTCGGGCCGGATCCTGTTGGACGGCATCGATATCACCACGATGCCGCGGGACGCGCTGCGTTCGCGGATCGGCATGGTGCTCCAGGACACCTGGCTGTTCGGCGGCAGCATCTACGACAACATCGCCTACGGCCGTCCCGACGCCGGACCGGACGAGGTGCATGAGGCCGCCCGCGCCGCGTTTGTGGACCGGTTCGTCGCCACCCTGCCCGACGGTTACGACACCAGGGTCGGGGACGCCGGGGACCGGCTCAGCGCCGGCGAGAAGCAGTTGATCACCATCGCCCGCGCCGTGCTGGCCCGCCCGCAGCTACTGATCCTCGACGAGGCGACCAGTTCGGTGGACACCCGCACCGAGCTGCTGATCCAGCAGGCGATGGCCGAGTTGCGCAGGGACCGGACCAGTTTCATCATCGCCCACCGGCTGTCCACGATCCGCGACGCAGACCGGATCGTGGTGCTCGAGGCCGGCCGCATCGTCGAGCAGGGCACCCACGCCGATCTGCTGGCCCGGCAAGGCGAGTACTGGGCCATGTGCCAGGTGTGAGCACCCTGCTCAATCGCAATCGGCCTCAGTTGCTCGACCCCGTCGGGCACCATGACTGCATGAGCACCGTGCACACCTTCTGCAGATACTGCATGGCGTCGTGCGGCCTGGAGGTGACGGTCGAGGACAACCGTGTCACCAAGATCTCGGCCGACAAGCAGAACCCGCACAGCTGGCACGACTTCTGCGCCAAGGGCCGCACCGCCAATCAGCTCGTCGAGCATCCGCGCCGGATCGTGGCTCCGATGCGCCGGGTCGGCAGCGGGTATGTCGAGGCCACCTGGGACGAGGCGATCCGCGATATCGCCGGCCGGATGAACGCACTGATCGAGGCCGACGGGCCCGACGCCATCGGCGCGTACTACGGCAACCCGTCCGGGCACTCGGCGTCGAACGTGATGTTCATGAACGCCTGGATGGACGCCGTGGGCACCCACAGCCGCTTCGCCGTCGGCTCGGTCGACCAGAACGCGTTGCACGTGGTGGCCGAGGCGATGTTCGGTTCGGCGCTGATGGTGCCGGTCTCCGATGTCGACAACTGCGACTACTTCCTGTTGGTCGGCACCAATCCCGCAGTGAGCGCCTGGAACTGGCTGGAGACGGTGCCCGGCGGCTGGCGCAGGGCCCTGACCCGGCAGGCGAACGGCGCGACCATGGTCGTGGTCGACCCGCTGCGCACCGAATCGGCGGAGAGGGCCGACCTGCACCTGGCCGTCCGGCCGGGCCAGGACTGGGCGTTGCTGCTGGCGATGGTGAAGGTGATCCTCGACGAGGGCCGCGAGCACACCGGCGACTGCCGTGATCTGGCGACCGGCGTCGACGCGCTGCGCGGCCTCGCGGCGGATGCCGACCTGGATGAGCTGGCCGCCCGGTGCGGCATCGGTCGCGCCGTGATCGAACAGACCGCACGCGATTTCGCCGGCGCGGATCGCGCGATGGTGGTGACGCGCACCGGCATCTCCCTGCATGCCGCGGGCACCGTCGGCGAATGGCTGGGCCAGGTGCTCAACGTCATCACCGGCCGGATGGACCGGCCGGGCGGGCGCCGGTTCGAGCCGGGCTATTTCGACGCGCTGCGCCTGGCCGAATTGGCCAAGACGAAGCCCCACATCAGCAGGGTGGCGGGCCGCGAGATGGTGGCCGGGGCACACGGGCTGGCCGAACTGCCCGACGAGATCCTGACCCCCGGACCGGGCCAAATCCGGGCGATGCTGATCAACTGCGGTAATCCGGTGGTGTCCGGTCCGGACGGCGCCAAACTCGACCGCGCCCTGGAACAGCTGGATCTGCTGGTCGTGCTCGATCTGGTGCAGCGCGAGAGCCACCGGCACGCGCATTGGCTGCTGCCCGCACAGCACTGGCTGGAGCGCGCCGACCTGTTGGCCTTCACCAGCAACATGCACGACGAGCCCTTCGTCCAGTACGGCACGAGAGCCGTTGAGCCGCCGCCGGAGACCCGTCCGGAGTGGCAGATCTTCGTCGATCTCGCACTCGCGATGCGCCGGCCGTTGTTCGGGGCCCGGGGATTCAACGGCTTCATCAAGGCCAGCCGAAAACTCGCCGCCGTCACCGGGCGACCCGGGCTGGCCTTCGGACCGCATTGGCTGGACCGCCTGATCGTGCGGATGTCGCGGAAGTTCAACGGCCGCAGGCTCACCTGGCGCGATCTGATGGCACACCCGCACGGCATGGTGCTGGGTCCGCGTGAGTTCGGTCATTTCAAGGGCGCCCTGCGCACCGACGACAAGCTGGTGCACGCGGCACCGCCCGAGTTCGTCGCACGGGCTCGGGAGCTGCTGTCCGAGCCGAACAGTGTTGCGCCCGAGGGCTACCCGTTTCAGCTGGGCAACCGGCGCAACCGGCACTCGATGAACTCGTGGCTCAACGAACTACCCGGTCTGCACCGGTCGGGCAAGCGCAACGACGTCCTCATCAACGCCGAGGACGCGGCCGCCCTCGGCATCTCCGAAGGCGACCGCGTGCGGGTGTTCTCCCCCGTCGGCGAGCTGGAGCTCGCCGCGGCACTCAGCGACCGCCCACGCCGCGGGCTGGTCGTGGTCGACCATGGTTGGGGTTCAAGGGTTTTCGATCCGCGCGGCGGGGCGCATCCTCAATCCTTCGGCGTCAATCGCAACCTGCTCGTCGACGGGGCCACGGTGGACCCGCTGTCCCAGACCTCGGCGCTCGGTGACTGCTACGTAGCGTTGCAGAAGGTGAACCCGCCGTAGCCGCTTTCAGCTTGCGTCGGGGAGTCGGACGCCGACGCTGCGGGCGACGACCCGCACGAGGGCCCACGCGCCGGGCGCTGCCCTGCTCAGCGGCCAGGTGACCGCGCCGGTGACCAGAGAGCACACGCTGCTGGAGATCGACGGCGGGACATGCCCTGGATCCATCAGGTCGTTCTCGCCGAACGGTCCCGCGTCAGCTGCCACCATGAACTCGGTGAACTTACGCAGTGAGCGACCTGTGCCGCGCAGTCCTTCGATCGCGCCCAGCACCGACCCGCGCTTCGCGAGTTCGGCATCGAAGGTGGCGGTCGATACGCCTAGGTGCTCGGCTATCAGGTCGGCTCGCAGCGCCGCTATGTGCTCACGGATGTCGTCGCGGCCCTCCGCCGGTGCTTCCAGAGCCACATCACATTCGCTGTCGAAACCCAGCGACCGGTTGTTCAGATTGGACGAGCCGATCCGCAATAACCGGTCATCGACGATCATGACCTTCGAATGCACATAGACCGATATACCGCCCGCAACGGCCGGCCAGTAGATGCCGAAACGACCGTACTCATCCGCCGCCCATAACCGGCGTACCAGGCGTTCCCGCGCACTGTCCATGGACTCGTGCTCGAGGCGGCTCTCCGAGGTACGGGGTAACACGATCACCACTTCCGGGCCGTCCGGCTCACGCAGGCGAGCCGCGAGCGCCTCGGCGAGACGGCGCGACGCCAGGTATTGGTTCTCGAGATAGATGACCGTGTTGGCCGCGGCGATCGCCGCGAGGTTCAGCGCCTCGACTTCACGGTGCTCAGTGCGGGTTGGTAATTGGGGCAGGGTACGAGCGACAGCCACCAGCACATCACGCAACGCCGGCCGGCAGCCACCCGGCCAGGCCGAGGGTCCCGGCGCGAGCGCAGGCAGCATCCGGCCCGTTGCGGTTCGCCATCGGTCGCGAGCCTGCTCGCCAAGCAAGCGCGCCGCGTCGCCGTCCACCACCGCAGCCACCTCGTGGCGCGGGCCGTACGGTTCGCCCGCCGAACGCCTGGCGGGTTGGTCCGGCGCATGCTCCCGGGTGTCCCATCGGCCGAGGCTCAGATCGATGCCGCCACAGAACGCGACGGCGTCGTCGATGACGACGATCTTCTGGTGGTGCACCGCACCGGTGGGCCGGGCGCCGTCGACCGCGAGGTGCAGTCGCGTCGTGGTCACCGTGTTGAGCAGGTCGACGGGCACGAAGCCGAACCAGAACGGGTCGAAGGCTGGGAGCAGTCGCAGGTTGGTTTTCAGTACGTAGATCTGCAGCTTGGGCTGTCGCCACATCATCCAGAGCAGGAATGCGCCCAGTTGGTTAGGCCCTGGCAGGGTCCGCCCGTCCGCTTCGAAGGTCACCCGATAGTCGAAGTCCCAGCCGATCAGCACGATTCGGTGCGTGGCCCGCAACATCGCCGACTTCACGTGGTACAAGTAATCGGCGCCGTCGATGATGGGAGCGAACCGGTCCGCCGTCGCGGTCTGCCAGCACGTCCGGCCCGGAACCAGGACACGATCGATGTCGGCGTCAGCCATCGTAAGCCCTGCCATCGGATACCTCGTTCGATACGAGCCGGAAATCGCCGACTGGTCGTCTTCCTCCATTGGACGGAATGGAGCGGCCCATCCGCACGCCCCCAGGCGTATGTGCTTGCTCACAATCTGACGGGAAAAGGCGGTCTCGACTCCCCGCGGCCATCCGTTTCCGGAAGAGCTACGAATCTGTGGCAGGCCGGTGACCGCAGCGGCGCAGGAGGGGCACATCGTGTTGGATCAACTGCAGACCATCGCCAAGCAGATCCTTGAGGTGGCCGGGTCGGCCGTCGGAGTCAGATCCGGCACCGAAGAACCCGCATACCAGGCGCGCCGACTGGCCGACAAGGTCGAGATCCGGCAATACGGTCCACGGATCGCCGCGCAGACAACCGTGACAGCCGACGAAGAATCGGCACGATCGGTCGGCTTCCGCCGGTTGGCCCGCTACATCTTCGGCGCCAACGACGGTCAGTGGAGCATCGCGATGACCGCACCCGTGGCCGTGGCCTCGCAGAAGGCCGGCACGAAGATCGCGATGACCGCGCCGGTAGCGCAACACCAAGATGCCGACGGCAGCTGGGTCGTCCGGTTCTTCATGCCTTCGCAGTGGACGCTGGACACCTTGCCCGCACCCTCGGACGGCCGCGTAGAACTGACCGTCGTAGAACCGGAGAGATTCGCCGTGCTGCGCTTCAGTGGCGACCGGGACCCGGCGACCCTCAAAAGGCGGACATCGGAGCTGCGAAATTTATTGCGATACAACGGGATCGAGTCGCTCGGCCCGGCTGCGGCATGGTTCTACGACCCACCGTGGACACTGCCGTGGTTGCGGCGCAACGAGATCGCCGTCCTGTTGCCCTGACCGACGATACGGCGGTCCTACAAACGGGGCCCTTCGGCCCGCAGATCGTCCACCGCCGTCATCGCCGTGCGCAGCTTGGCCAGCCATTCGTCGGCGTGCTCCCCGACCAGGCGCACCGACCAGGCCAGCGCGTCGGAGCGGGACCGGGCCACGCCCGCGTCGACCAGGGTGTCGAGCACCTGGCGTTCGGGCTGACGCAGCCGCGTCATCACCGGCACCGCCAGGTGGGTGAACAGGGTTCGTTCCCCGCCGCTCTCCACGCCCCAGGAGACCTTGCGACCGAACCGGTCCTGGGCCTCGTCGGCGATCCGCATGCGTTCGCCGCGGGTTTCCTCGCGGAACTTCGCGGCCCGTCCGGAGGCGCGGGACGGGCTCTCGTCACCCTCGGCATCGGGCAACCGGCCGATCACGGTGATTTCTTCGCGGTCGACTTCGACGGCCGGATCGCCGGCGAACCAGCCGTCCGGCAGTCGTCCGGCGAACCAGTCGGCGGCTTCTGCGGCGTCGTGCGTGGCGCGGCGCCCATGATGATCTGTCTTCATGATTACATGATTACACCGTTACAAGTGAAAAAGGGTGTGGTTCACCGACGGCGAACGCTCGCCCAGGACCTGCAGCGCTACCGCTTGAAATAGGCCGCGGCGCCACCGGCCAGCACCAGGGCGACGAGCAACAGTGCCGCCCATCCCGCGCCGGCCAGCCACCACACGGCACCGAGGGCGATGATCGCCGGCGACGCGAGGAACAGCACCATGCCCGGATGTTGCCTGACGACCGCCAGCGCGCTCTTTGCCCGTACCCGATCGACCTCGTCACCTGCCATGAATAAAGAATGCCAGCCTAAGGTGGCTCTAGCACGTGCCGAATTCTGGGGACTCTGAGGAGATACGGTGAGCGGTCAGTGGCTGAGGGATCCCGAGGGCCGGTTCGAATACCGGTGGTGGGACGGACAACAGTGGACCGATCAGGTCTCCCATCAAGGCCAGGTGCACGCCGTGCCACTGGGTGCACCTCCGGTGCAAGCCCAACCCGAGCGAGCCCAGCCCGCCCAGGCGCCCCAGCCCCAGCAGGCCGCGCCGATCGGTGACGGCTTCTCCGGCATCACCGGCGATCTGGTGGACGGACGGTTCAGCGAGAAGGAATCGGCAGCCGTCGCCAACCAGAACAAGAAGCTGCTGCGGGTGCGCGTGGGCGAACCGTTCCTGGCCCGGCAGGGGTCCATGGTGGCCTACCAGGGCAACGTCGAATTCAACTACGAGGGCGGCGGCGCCGGGAAGTTCCTCAAGAAGGCACTGACGGGCGAAGGCCTACCGCTGATGCGGGTTGCCGGCCAAGGTGACGTGTTCCTGGCCGAGCAGTCCTTCGATGTACACCTGCTACACCTCAACAACTCCGGGTTGTCGATCAGCGGCAAGAACGTGCTGGCCTTCTCGTCGAGCCTGAACTGGAACATCGAGCGGGTCAAAGGCGGCAGCATCGCCACCGGTGGCCTGTTCAACACCACACTGCGCGGCAGCGGCTGGGTGGCCCTGACCACCGACGGCCCGCCGGTGGTGCTGAACGCCGCCGAGGCTCCGACCTTCGCCGACACCAACGCGGTGGTGGCGTGGTCGGCCAACCTGCAGACCACGTTGAAGACCAGCTTCAAGGCCGGCGCGCTGATCGGGCGCGGTTCGGGCGAGGCACTGCAGGTGGCATTCGCCGGTCAAGGCTTCGTGATCGTCCAGCCGTCGGAGGGCATCACCGTCCCGGTCCAGTGACCTAGAGGCTGCCCAGCATCGATTTCATGGAGTCGATCTCGCGCTGCTGGGTCTCGACGATCGCGTGGGACAGTTCGACGGCCGGTGCGTACTGCCCCTTGGCGATCTCGTCCTGAGCCATCGCGATCGCACCTTCGTGGTGGGCGATCATCTGCGTGACGTACAGCTTGGCGGCCGCCGGGCCTGGGGCACTACGCAGCGTGTCGATGTCCTGCGCCGACACCATGCCCTGCATGGAGTCGTGGTTCATCGGGGCCATCGCGGGGCTGCCCCACGAGGTCAGCCAGCCCTGCATCTGCGCGATCTCGGGGGCTTGGGCGGCCTTGATCTCGGTGGCGAGCTGCACGACACGGGGGTCGACGCCCTGCTTGGCCAGCAGGATGTCACTCATCTCCACCGCCTGGGTGTGGTGCGGAATCATCATCTGCGCGAACATCACGTCCGCGTCGTTGTGCGCGGCGGAATCCGCCCCGGCCGACGCCGAGCTGGGATGCTCATGGCCGGTGTGCCCGTCCGCGTTCGTCGTGCTGGGCTGGCTCGTACAGCCCGCCAACACCGCGGCCGCCGCCGCGAACACCGCTACTGCCTTCAACATGTCACTCCTCACATTCCTGGGACAAACGTAGCTGTTTACCCATACCCCCTACCGGTATATCATGGAGTCATGGACATCGTTCTCAACGTCGAGGGTATGAGCTGCGGCCACTGCGTCTCGGCGATCACCGCCGCGGTGCGGCCGCTGCCCGGAGTCACCGGCGTCGACGTCGACCTGACCGCGGGCACCGTCACGGTCGCCGGCACGTCCGATCGCACCGCCGTGACCGCCGCGATCGAGGACTGCGGCTACGAGGCAGCATGAGCACCCTGACCCTCGATGTCGGCGGAATGACCTGCGCTTCCTGCGCTGCACGAATCGAGAAGCGGCTCAATCGGATTGACGGTGTGCAGGCCAGCGTCAACTTTGCCACCGAGCAGGCCCGGGTCGACTTCCCGGATACCGTAAGCGCCCAAGACCTGGTCGCCGCGGTCGAAGCCACCGGCTACACCGCCACCCTGCCCACGCCGGAGCCTGCCGAGGCACCCGTCCGCGACGAGTCCGACGAATGGCGTCAGCGACTGCTGATCAGCGCGGCACTCAGCCTGCCGGTGGTGGCGCTGTCGATGATCCCGGCGCTGCAGTTCACCAACTGGCAGTGGCTGGTGTTCACGCTCGCCTCCCCGGTCGTGGTGTGGGGCGCGTGGCCGTTCCACCAGGCGGCATGGACCAACCTGCGGCACGGCGCCGCCACCATGGACACGCTGATCTCGGTCGGCGTCTCGGCGGCCTACCTGTGGTCGGTGTGGGCGCTGTTCTTCACGCACGCCGGCATGCCCGGCATGAAGATGTCCTTCGAATGGGTGTCGCGCAGCGGCGACCCGCACATCTACCTTGAGGTGGCCGCGGCCGTCACCACTTTCCTGCTCACCGGCCGATATTTCGAGGCACGGGCCAAGCGCAAGTCCGGTGCCGCGCTGCGGGCGCTGCTGGACATGGGGGCCAAGGATGTCGCGGTGCTACGTGACGGCACCGAGAGCCGGGTGCCCATCGCCCACTTGGCCGTCGGCGACGTGTTCGTGGTGCGCCCCGGCGAGAAGATCGCCACCGACGGCACGGTCACCGCGGGCACGTCGGCCGTCGATGCCTCGATGCTCACCGGTGAACCGGTGCCCGTCGAGGTCGGTCCGGGTGACGGTGTCGTCGGCGCAACCGTCAACGTCGGAGGTCGACTGGAAGTGCGGGCCACGCACATCGGGTCGGATACCCAACTGGCGCAGATGGCCCGGCTGGTCTCCGAGGCGCAGAACGGCAAGGCCGACGTGCAGCGACTGGCAGACCGGGTGTCGGCGATCTTCGTGCCGATCGTGATCGGGCTGGCACTGCTCACGCTGGCGGGCTGGTTGGTCAGCGGCAGTTCGGTGGCCGCCGCGTTCACCGCCGCCGTCGCGGTGCTGATCATCGCGTGCCCCTGCGCGCTCGGACTGGCCACACCGACCGCGCTGCTGGTCGGCACCGGCCGGGGTGCGCAACTGGGCATCCTGATCAAGGGCCCGCAGGTGCTGGAGTCGACGCGCCGGGTGGACACCGTGGTGCTGGACAAGACCGGCACCGTCACCACCGGGCAGATGTCGGTGGTCGCGGTCCACGTGGCCGACGGTGAGTCCGAGGCCGAAATGATCCGGCTCGCAGGGGCCCTGGAGCATGCGTCCGAACATCCGATCGCCCGTGCGATCGCCGACCATGCCGGATCCGGTTTGCCTGCGGTGACCGGCTTCGAGAATCACGGCGGACTCGGGGTGACCGGCGTCGTCGACGGCCGCACGGTGGCCGCGGGCCGTGTGTCCTGGCTGGCGCTCGACGCGCCCCTCGCGTTGCGCGCAGCGGCCGAACTGGCCGAAGCCGAAGGCCGTACGCCGGTGTGGTTCGCCGTCGACGGCCGCATCCGCGCGGTCGTCATCGTCTCCGACACCATCAAGGACACCGCGGCCGACGCGATCACGCAGTTCCGCGAGCTCGGTCTGACTCCGGTGCTCTTGACCGGCGACAACCGAGGTGCCGCGGAAGCCGTTGCCGCACAACTGGGTATCGAACGAGTCGTCGCCGAGGTACTGCCCGCCGACAAGGTGGCCGAGATCAAGCGGCTGCAGGGCGGCGGCGCCGTGGTGGCGATGGTCGGCGACGGCGTGAACGACGCCGCCGCGCTGGCGCAGGCCGACCTGGGCTTGGCCATGGGCACCGGCACCGATGTCGCGATCGAGGCTTCCGACCTGACGCTGGTACGCGGGGATCTGCGCGCGGCCGCGGACGCGATCCGATTGTCCCGCGCCACTTTGCGCACCATCAAGGGCAACCTGTTCTGGGCGTTCGCCTACAACATCGCCGCGCTGCCGTTGGCCGCGCTGGGGCTGCTGAATCCGTTGATCGCCGGTGCGGCGATGGCGTTCAGTTCCGTGTTCGTGGTGACGAACAGCCTTCGGCTGCGCAGGTTTTCACCCGTCCGCTAGCCGGGCCCGGAACAGCTTGGTGTCGTCCTTGATGCCCTTGAGGCGGCGCGCTCCGGCGAAGGACCACTCGAAGCCGGCGTCGTCGCCGATCGCCTCGCGGGCGCTCTCGGAGATCAGCACCGAACCCGGCCGCGCGACGCCGGTGATCCGGCTGGCCAGGTTCACCGGGCTGCCGAACCAGTCCCCACCGCGACTGACCGCCAGGCCGGTGGTCACGCCGGCACGCAGCCGCAGGAAATCCTCGCCGGCTTCGGTTGCGTCGACCAGCGCCAGCATGGTGCTCAGCAGGGGTGCCGGTTCGGGGCTGACCAGCATGACGGCGTCGCCGATCGACTTGATGAAACGCACCGGTGGCAGCACCACCTCGTAGGTCAGCTCGACCAGCCGGCGTGCGAGGTTCTCGAGTTCCTCTGGCGGCACCGCCTCCCCGAGTCGGGTGAAGCCCACGAGATCCGCGAAGCCCACCGCGATCGGCCGGGCCCCCGGCAGCGGCAACCCTTTGGCCCGCTCGCTCGCGGTGACCGCCTCGGTCTCCATGGTGTGGCGTAGCTGAAGGCGGAGCATGTCCTGGATCATCGGACCGAGCAGTGGATCGGCTTCCCGCAGTAGAGCTTCGGACGCCTTGGCGATCTCCAGCTCGCTGGTGCCGGCAGCCATCATCGCCGACAGCGCGGTGTATCGCACCGCCTCTGCCGTCTTGGCCAGGCCGTCGGCGATGACCCTGACCACCTCCACGATGCGATCCTCGTCGAACCCCATCTGGATGAACGTGACGACATAGGAGGTGACGTCGCCGTCGACGGCGGGATGGATCTTGGCGTCGGGATCATCGGACATCGGCAGACCGATGGCGCGCTGAATCCGGCGCAGCAGGGCCAGGTCGATGCCCGTCTTCTCGGTGATCTCCCGGGCGGAGACGAGCGTGCCGTCGTCACCGAGCACGCGCCGCGAGGCCAGCAGCAGCGGCGAGTACGCGTCCCGGATCTGGTCGGTGGTGATCCCCTCGTCGAGCAGCCACCGGATGAGCTCGGCACGCTCGGCGCGTGCGTCACCCTCCAGTCCCTCGAGCAGGTCGGCAAAGTCCGGAGAGTCCACCACGCCAACCTAGCCGTATGCCATCGTCATGGGATGGCGGACGTGCTGCACGGGTTGGCGCCGCTGGTCGGTGCCGGTGCCCGATTGCTGATCTGCGGCAACATGCCGAGCGTGATGTCGCTGGCAGCGGCCGAGTACTACGGCAATCCGCGCAACGCGTTCTGGCGGATCACCGGGGACGTGTTCGGCTTCGCCGCGGACGCGCCGTACCCCGATCGGGTCGAGGCGCTGGTGGCGCACGGGATCGCGGTGTGGGACGTGCTGCGGTCGTGCGTGCGGGAGGGCAGCCTGGATTCCGCGGTGCGGCGCGAGAGCATGGTGCCCAACGATTTTGGGGCGTTCTTCGCGAGCCATCCGACGATCGGTCGGGTGTTGTTCAACGGGGCGGCCGCCGAGACGAACTATCGCCGTCTGGTGGGAGCGCCCCCGGTCCCGGCGCTGCGGCTCCCCTCGACGAGCCCGGCGCAGACGATGCGGTTCGCCGACAAGCTGGCCGTATGGCGCGGCGAGCTGGCCGATTAGGATCGCGCCATGAAGGGTTCAGCGACCGTACACATGAACGCCCCGGCCGACCAGATCTGGGATCTGATCGCCGACATCCGCAACACCCCGAAATACTCGCCGGAGGTGTTCGAGTCCGAATGGCTGGGCGGCGCCACCGGGCCCGCGTTGGGTGCGAAGTTCCGCGGCCACGTCAAACGCAACGAGATCGGGCCGATCTACTGGACGACGTGTCGGGTCACCGCGTGCGAGCCGGGGCGCGAGTTCGGCTTCGAGGTGCTCGCCGGCGAAAAGTCGGTGAACAACTGGCACTACGCGTTGGCGCCGGCCGGTGGCGGCACCGAAGTCACCGAGTCGTTTCACATGACCCCTGGCCTGCTCGACACCGTCTTCGGCATCTTCGGCGGCCAGCTGCGGACCCGGCGCAACATCCGGGACATGACCACCACCCTCAACCGGATCAAGGCCGAGGTCGAGGCGGGCTGATCACGCCGCGGTTCCCGGCGGCGCTTCCGGTCGAGCCGTCCTGGCGGGGGTTGGTGTCGCCCATGATGTGTTCGGGGTGGTGGTAGATGTTGGTGCGGGCTTGGCCGGTGTCCAACAGTGGTGGTGGGATCCATTCGACGGTGCCGTCGGGGTGGATGACGGTTTTCCAGCCTTTCTCGGTGACGTAGCGGTTGTGCGGGCCGCAGGCGGGCACCATGTCTTCGATATCGGTGTTGCCGTCCCGGGCGAAGTCTTGTTTTGCGTGGTGGGCCTGGCAACCGTAGGCGGGTACCCGGCAGCCGGGGAACGTGCACCCGCGGTGCTTGTAGGTCAACACCAGCCGTTGATCGGGGCTCGCACACCGGCGGGTCCGCCCGAAATGCAACGGCTGGCCCGATACGTCGTCGAACACCGTCAAACACCACCAGGCGTGCGAGGCCATCCGGATCGCATCACGCATCGGGACCCGCGATCCGCCCGCGGTGACTGCCTGCCCGGTCACCGCTGCCATCTCGGCGACCCTCGCGCCGAGCACCACCGTCACCGGCAACCCGTTGTGTTGGCCCAGCTCTCCGGAGGCCAGGGCGTTGCGGGCGATCGTGATGAGCGCGTCGTGCTGGCGCTGGCCCCGCGTGCGGGTATCGGTGTCGATCAACTCGTGGGGTGGGGTGCCTTTCGTGCACGGGACGTCGTCGTCGGGGTTGCACATCCCCGGGGCGGCCAGCTTGCCGAACACCGGTTCCAGATATGCCCGTCCTTCTGGTGTGAGCGTGCCGTGGAAATCGCTCATCCCCTCCTCATCCTGGGGACCCAGCACAAACGTGCGCCGCTCCTCCCGGCGCGCCGCGGCCTCGTCATCGTTGGGTTCGGGGCCGTCGGGGTCGAGAACCTCCAGTAGGTGTTTGGCCACCGCACGCAGGGTCCCCGGATCGTGCACCGCCGCGAAACCGGCCAGCCGTGCTTCGGCGTCGGCGCGGGTCGGCTCATCCACCCGCACCGGGATCTTGCCCATCGTGGTGAGGATGATGCGGACATGCTCGGCGGTGATGTCCCCGCGGGCTTGGGCTGCGGAGGTGGCCGGGTACGCCGGCGGCAAGGGTTCACCGGTGACACTGCGTCGCGGGGCCAGCACCTCACCTTCGGACAACCTGCGGCCCGCTTCTGCCTCAGACAGGCGTAACCGGATCCCTAGCGCGTCGCGCCAGGTGCGGGCCCCCAGATCAGCGGGGCCCGCTTGGGTTTTGATCGCGGCCATCACCCGATGCTGGATCGCCGGGATCTGCCGGAACACCCGCTCCAACGCGGTCTGCACGTCCAGCAACGGCGCCACCGAGGCATCGTCGAACACCGCGGCGGACAGTCTGTCCATCACCGCGACCAGATCGACAACACCTTCCACCCCTCGAACACTAGTACGAACCACCGACAAGGGCCCGCAGATATCCACAGTCACCAATCCATCCACAGATCACGAAATAGGCCTTGACAGAACCGAATTCACTGTCGACAAAGCGCGGACACCACGTCCACCCATCGCTCCGGGTGTGTGCTCCAGAAGTTGTGCGGAACACCGTCGATCTCGCGGAACCGCCCGCCCGGAACAAGCGCCGCGAGTTGGCGTAGTGGCCAGTCGGGGCGGATGTCCAGGCCCGCCGCCAGGAATGTCATCGGCACGGCGGTATCCGCCAGCCGGCGGAACAACTCGGGCTGGTGAATCCACTCCGTGAAGGATGCGTTCAGCGACTCGTGCACCGCAGGGTCCCACTCGATGTCGAACTCGTCTTCGGTATGGCGCGCCGCCTCGTAGACTGCCGACCACGTTCGGTCCTTATGCAGCCCGTGGCCGGCGATACCCACCACGGCCCGGACGCGCTCGGGGTGGTCCAGCGCGTAACGCACGGCCAAGTCCGACCCGAACGAGTGTCCGAGCACGACCCAGGATTCGACGGACGTTGTCGTCCTTATCGTTTCGAGGTCGGCGACCGCCTGCGCCAGATCATGCGGCCCACCCTTCGAGCGGCCCACACCGCGCGGTTCGGGAAACCAGGCACGCACACCACGAGGGGCCAGCGCATCGTCCGCCAGATAGTTCACGCAACCGGGCCCACCGGACAGCACCAGGACGTCGGGCCCCTCCCCTGCCACGCAGACATGCAGACGAACGCCATCCGACGCCTGAACGGTCACCGCCCGCACCGTCAGCCCAGCCGATCGACGATGTCCTTGGCTTCCTTCAACGACAGGCCGGTCTCTTCGCGCAATACCTTGATGGCTTCGATCTTCTTGCCCCGGAACGCAAGGTCGCGAACCGTCGCGCTCGCCCAGGTTTCACTGGCCGGCCCGGCCGGTCGCGGCGGCACGGTGTGGCCCACCGCCCGTTCCAATGCCGCCACCCGGCGTTCGAGTTCCTCGACCCGCCGCTGGAGGTCGCCTTCGCTTGCGCCACCGAACAAACCCATGGGCTAAGTGTGCACCGGCGGGCGTCGATGCGCCCATGGCCGCGCCGCCTCGAGCTGCGCGCCCAGCGACAGCAGCGTCGCCTCATCGTGCGGCCTGCCGATCATCTGGACCGACATGGGTATCCCGTCAGAATCGAGCCCCCACGGCACGACGGCAGCGGGTTGCCCGGTGACATTGCACATCGCCTGGAACGGCACCCGCGCCGCCACCATCGCCAACGTCGTTATGGCGCCACGGCGCTGGTAGGCGCCGATGCGAGACGGACCGGTGGCCGCTCCCGGGGTGATGACCACGTCGACATCGTCGAAGATCGACAATACCCGGGCGGCGATGGCCGGCTCGGCCGCCCGGATGGCCGCCATCCGACGCTCGGAGAACAGACCACCGATCCGCGCGAAAGCCTTTGTCCGCGAATCGAGCCGCTCGGGATGCGGCAGGGTCTGGACGTCTTCGTAGACTCCCCGGAAGTATCGCGGCAGCGCGTGCCCGTACCCGACGGTGGGCGGGTAGTCAGGATCGCGCTCGAGGACGTCGTGACCCAACTCCCGAAGCAGCACAACGGCTTCGGCCACCGCCGCACGCTGCGCCTTGCCGACTCGCGCGGTCACCCCCGGCGGCACTTTCAGGCTCACCGCGATCCGCAGCCGTCCCGGCCTGCGCGCCGCCGCAGCCACGAAATCCGAACCCGGTGCGGTGACGTCGAGGAACAACGCCGCGTCCTCCACGGTGCGCGCGATGGGTCCGTTGACCACCAACCCGCACCAGGAGTTCTCATGCGGCGCCGTCGGAACCCGGTCCCGCTGCGGTTTGATGCCGAACACCCCACACCACGTCGAGGGAACCCGGATCGAACCCATCCCGTCGGACCCCAGCGCCAGCGAAGCCAGGCCCGCGGCCATCGCCGCGCCGCTGCCGCCGCTGCTGCCGCCGGGGGCGAAGTCCGGATTCCACGGATTGCGCGTCGCCCCGAAGGTCAGTGTCTCGGTGAACGACCAGATCATCATCTCCGGCACCGACGTCTTACCGAGGATGATCGCGCCCGCTTCCCGCAGCCGCCGTACGACTTCGGCATCGGCGGACCGTGCCGGCCCGTGCGCACTGCTGCCGTAGGTGGTGACCTCGCCCGCGACATCGGTGTCATCCTTGATCGCGATCGGCACACCGAGCAGGGGCAGCCGCTCCCCCGCGTCGAGGCGGACCTGCGCCGCGGCGGCCTCGGCCCGCGCCGAATCCGCGAGAAC
>JAHFVC010000561.1 GCA_023264765.1 Mycobacterium sp.
CGGTGGTCACGACGGAACCAGGACCGTTGCCGACGCACATAGCGGCGGGTGCCCACGAACGTGGGTTCCCGTGCGGCCGATCCGTCGCCGCCGGCGTCCAGGTCGGCCAGCACCTGCGCGTAGCCCAGCGCCCGCGACGCCGTCACGCCGGTGCGCAGCCCCTCGCCGACCAGCGCGGTGACCTCTTCGATCAGTCCCTCGTCGAACATCGCGTCGGTGCGCTGCTGCAGCCGATCGTCCAGAATGCCGGTATCCCAATCCAATCCGATGATCGTGGTGTCCCACCGCGGGGTGCCGATCCGGGGTGCCGACGCCGCGAACGGCTGGCCGGTGAGTTCCACGACCTCGAGTGCGCGCACGATGCGCCTGCCGTCGCTGTCCAGGATCGACGCCCCGGCCTGCGGGTCGACACGGGTGAGCTCGGCGTGCAACGCGGCGACCCCCACCTCGGCCAGACGCGCCTCCCAGCGCGACCGCACCGCCGGGTCGGTGGCCGGGAACGACCACTGGTCCAGCAGGGACTGGATGTAGAGCATCGACCCGCCGACGATCACCGGCACCGCGTCGCGGGCCATGATCGCCTCGATGTCGGCGGCGGCGCGTTCCTGATAGCGCGCGACCGATGCGTTCACCGTGACATCGATCACGTCGAGCTGGTGATGCGGTATGCCGCGGCGCTGTGGCACCGGCAACTTGGCGGTCCCGATGTCCATCCCGCGGTACAACTGCATGGCGTCGGCGTTGACGATCTCGCCGCCGAGGCGCTCGGCCAGCTCCAGAGCCAGGGCGGACTTTCCGGTGCCGGTCGGCCCGATGACGGCGACCGGCCTCATGTCACCCACACGCCCACGAAATATCCGACCCCGTACGGCGCGCCGCGGTACAGCTCACGCGCGCGCACCGTCGGTCCTCCCAGCCCAGCCAGCACCTGGAACGCCACCCGGCCCACGGCGCGCGGTTCGAGCGCACTCAGCACGGCGGTGTCCCCGGCGGCGAGCGCATCGTCGAGCACCTGCTGAAGGGCCGGTGAGTCGGGGTCGTGCCCGCCGGGCGCGGACGGGGTCAGGGTGTGCGCACCATCGGCGACGACGAGCACGCCGACCGCGTCGGCGTCCGCGTCGATCACGGCCCGCAGCTCACGCCCCGAAGCCAGCGCGGTGTCGCCGTCCAGATCGTGGGCGTACACCCGCACCTCGGCGACGGCATCGGGCGCCACCTGCGCCCGCACCCACCCGGCGATGAGCGCGCACAGCGGCAGTTCGGTGACCGGTCCGTTCGCTCCGGGCGACAGCCGCACCGGCAGGTCCACCCCGTATCCCGCGAAGGTGCCGACCGCATCCGGTCCGATCGATCGGGTGCCGCGACCCGTCCCGATCACGATCCAGCGCTGCGGCAGAGCCGCGGCCGCCGACAACACAGCCGCTCGCGCATCGGCAAGTTCGACAGCGGCCGCGCCGGCGAGCTCGGGCACCAGGACAGGAGCCGACGGGATCACTGCGATGGCGGCCAACACGGAAAGACACGTTATCCCTTGGTGCGTACGGGCTCCTGTGCCCAACCCGCCTCGCCACGCGCCAATGCCCCCGTCGCGACCACCATGACCAGCACCGCAGCGCACAACGTGATCCAGCCCGCAGCACCGGGGCGCAGCGTCTCCCCCAGCACGACGATGCCGAGAATCGACGCCACCACGGGTTCGGCGACCGTCATCGTGGGCAACGACGCGGTGAGGGTGCCTGCCCGGAACGCGGCCTGCTGCGCCACCGTGCCGGTGACGCCGACCAGGGCCCACGCGTACAGCTCCGGGGTACTCAGCACCGCGAACGGGCCGTGTTCCAGTCGGTCCACCACGCCCTTGGTCAGCACCGCGAACAAACCCCACATCGCACCGGACACGCCCGCCAGCAGCATCGCGCCGACCGTCCCGGACAGCATCCGGGAGCCCAGGATGCACAGCACCACCGCGGGGCCGAGCACCGCCCCGACGGCCAGCCATGTCTCCGCCGATGCGCGCGAATGCCCTGCTGTCGGGTTGCCCACCGTCACGATCACCACCACCGAGGTCGCCAACAACGCCGCCCACATCCACTCGAACCGCGTCACCCGACGATGGCTCAGGCGCGCGTTGATCGGAAGCGCGAACAACAGTGACGTGACCAGCAGCGCCTGCACCAGCAGCACCGAGCCGAGACCGAGCGCGGCGGCCTGCAGCCCGAAGCCGACGCCTGCCACCAGGCTGCCCGTCCACCATCGGCGATCGCGCAGGAGCCGAGCGAACAGCCGCAGGTGACCGACCGTTTCGCCGGTCACCTGTTGCGCGGAGCGTTGATGGATGACATTGCCGACGGCGATGAAAACGGCGGCGCCGAGCGCCAGTACGGCGGCGAAATCGGCTCTGTCCATCGGGTCCACTCCCACCTCTCATCCGGGCCGAGCGTGCCGTCAATTCGGGCGATCCCGCAACCGCGACACGGGGGCGCATCGCGAAGGCGCACGCATGGCGGTGAGTGACCTGCTTCAATAGCGAGCGGAAGCTATTGGGCGCCGCGTCGCGCGGCAGGTGCGCGGTTCACACCGCGCGGAGGTGTGAGGAACTTTTATGACGATCGACGATTCGAATACTCCCAAGCCGGCGCCCCGTCCCGGCCCCCGGCCAGGGCCGCGCCCGAGTGCCGCGGCGGCACCTGCGGCACCCGCGACCCCGGCCGTCGATCCGCA
>JAHFVC010000319.1 GCA_023264765.1 Mycobacterium sp.
AGGTCGAACTCAAGCTGGGCGACAAGTCCGATTCGAAGATGGATCGGCAACTGGCCGAGGATGTGCCCAGCAAGCAGAAAGGCCGGGGCCTGGTCGCCTCCGGCAATCACATGCTGGTTGCGGTGCCGTATCTGTCGGAGTTCATCGAGCTCAGTGACACTGACGCCACCGAGGCGACGGCCAAGGCTGTGGCAGCCGAATGGGCGGCGCGCGGGTTCGGTCCGGCACCGCGGCTGCGGCAACTGCCGGCCGAGGTCGACTTCGACGATCTGCCGCCAATGCCGACCACGGCACCGCGCCATGCCCTGCCGGTGGGTATCGGCGAACGGGAGATGAGCACCGTGTGGTTGGACCTGGAACAGAATCCGCACGCGTGGTGCACAGGAACCGCCCGATCGGGCCGCAGCGCGTTCTTGCAGACCGTGTGCGCGGCCATTCAGCAGCGCTACACCCCCGAAGAGGCGCAGATCATCGCGTTCGACCCGTCGGAGGACTTGGCTGACGCGATCAGCGACCGTTACCGCGTGGTGTACGAGAACCAGCACCAGCGCATCGGTCAAGCCAGCGCGGAGTTGGCGCAGTTGCTCGAGCGACGCAAGCCGCCGGCGAATCTGCCTCCACGAGAGTTGCGACAGTGGCGTGCGACCGTGGTGCGGCCGAAGTGGTTCGTCATTATCGATGACCTGAACTTGCTCACCCCGGCGAACACGTACGGCTCGTTGACGTTGCCGCTGGTCGGGCCCGCCGAATCGGCGAAGAACCTCGACCTGCACATCATCGCGGCGATCACGATCGACAACTGGTACGCCAAGGGGCAGTCACACAAGTTGCTCAGCGCCATGACCACGGCCGGGTCCTCGGTGGTGGTTCTGGACGGAAACCCGGCCGAAAAGATCATCGACCAGGTGCGCCCGGCGTCGCGGGCACCGGGGCGTGCCGAGCTGTACGAGCGCAAGGGTGGCGGCCAGCTCATGCAGATCGCGCTGCCTCCGCTCATCGTGGACGAGCCGAGCAGTGTCAGCTGATCGCGGCCCCATGGTGCGGGCCGCAAAAATTAGTGTCGGCAGTACCCGTCGAGTACTGGAATGATCGGTGGTAAGGGCGGATGTGTAGGGGGTGTTCCATCGGGGTGATTTTTGGGCGGTTGGTGCGGCCGGAAGCAGCGGTTGCATCATGAGTGAACAATCAGCCGTTTACGTATTCCATTACTTGCATCGTCATGTGTACACTGGCCGCAAGTCCAACCAAACCTAGGAGTGTTGCGATGACCAGCTTTATTTCTCTGGAGCCCGAAGCCGTGATGGCCGCGTCGGGCATGGCCGCGGGCCTGTCCGGCGAGGCGGCCGCCCACGGCGCGCAGACCGCGGCGTCGGCGGCGGTGGTGCCCCCCGGTATTGAGGAAATCTCGGCCGCCAACGCCGCCAAGATTGCCGAATTCGCCAGCCAGGCAGCAGCGGTGCTGGAAGCTGGAGCCGCCTTCCATGCCGAACACGGTGTGGCCGTGGGCCTTTCGTCAGCGATCACCGATCTGACCGACGCGCTCAACTACGCGCTCGTCGGCAACATCGTCTGATACCGGCCCGAACGACAGGGGTTAAGGCGTAACGATGACAGCTCCAGGTGCGTGGGGAGCACTCCCTCCGGAAGAGAACAGTGCCGGCTTCTGGCTGGGTCCGGGCGCGGAGTCGTTTATCGCTGCGGCCGAGAACCTGGTTGCGGTGGCATCGGGGCTGATCGCGAACCTGGGTGGTCAGGAAGCGGTTAACGCCGCGCTGGCGGCCTCGTGGCCGGACCCCACCGGGGAGCTGGCGGTCCTGTCGAAGGTGCCGCTGATGCTCTGGCAGGCACTGGCGGCCGGCCAGATTTCCGAGGCCAGCGCCGCCATCCACGCCACCGCATTGGCGTTCGAGACGCTGAAAGCGGCCACGCCGACACCGTTGGAGATTGGCGAAAATCAGACCGAACACGGTGTGCTGCAAGCCAACAACTTTCTGGGCATGCTCACCCCGCTGATCGGGATCAACCGCGCCAACTACGGGCGGATGTGGGTCACGGCCGCCAGCAACAAGTACTCCTACGCCGCCGCGTCGGCCACGGGGGTGCAGTCCATTCCACCGCTTCCGCCGCCGCCGCCGGCCACCGAAGGCGCGGCGTCGATGCCCTCGATGCCGTCACCGAGCAGCAACAAGGCCGAGGACCTGGCCAGCAGCCCTGAACAGGCTCTCCAGGCTTTCATGGGACCGCTGCAGCAGGTCGGCTCGATGGGCAGCCAGTTGGGTAGCGGAGGCCCGTTGAGCAGTGTGGGCCAGATGGGACAGTCGGCGTTCGGGCCGTTAACGCAGATGCTGCAATCCGGCATGGGTGGCAACACCACCGACGCCCTTTCCTCGTCGATGTCGGCGGATTGGCTCTCGGCCACCCCCGGCGCCGGCGGCCCCGTCGCGGCCAACCTGGTGTCCGGGATGGGCGGTGCCGGCGGGGGCGGCGCGGGTGGCGGTTTGGGTGGCCTCAGTGCGTTTCGGGGGCCGTCCGGGTTCGCGTCGGCTCCCACCATCAACGCCGCCACGTCCAACCCCGAGGCGACGGTGTCGCGTCTCACCGAGGCCCGGATGGCCTCGGGGGCGCCGGCAAGCACCGCGGGGATGGGCAGCAGCGGCGCGATGATGGGGCCGATGGCAGCTCGCGGTGGCGAGCAGGACAAACAGGACGCAGGCAAAGAGCGCCGCAGCACCCCGCTGGCGTCGCTGGCCTCGCTTTACCGTGCGCCAGCAACCGTGCCGGTCATTACCGGCGGTTCGGGGGCGGTTTTCCGGGGGGAGGAGGGCATCACACGGCCGTCGTGATGAACCGACGCACAAACCAGGCGGGTAACCGCACCGATCAACGATTCATCTACAGCTATGAAGGGACATATCAGACATGAGCGACTCCACCATTTTCGGTGATCTTGAAGGCATCGGCCGGGATTCCGGCTCACTTCAGGAAATCTCGGACGAGCAGGCCTCGATCATGAACGCGCTGGGCGCCTCGATGGAGACTCTGTCCACCGCGATGAAAGGCGGCGCCGGCAAGGCCATGCAGATGGTCGGCGAGCAGCTGCAGCACCAGGGGCAGCAGTTCAGCACCACGTTCGCCGACCACTCTCAGAAGATGAGCAACAACGGCCACATCTTGAGCACGGCCGACGACGACGGCGCGTCGATGATCAGCGGCATCAGCAACCTGATCGTCTAGCCCGACCCGCTCGCTACCCAGAACAACCAACACACACGTTCATCGAAAGGACATTCCCGTGCTGATTCATTACGCAACACCGGCGATCGCCGAAGTCGCCGCCCAGATTGGCCATGCCGCCGACCGGACCGAGCAGAACCACCAGCGCAGCATCGCAACGGTGCAGGCCAACGCCGACAACTTCGGCGGCGCCGGTAGCGCGGCGTTCAACGCCGCGATCACCGCGGTCAACCAGAAGTACGCGCAGTCCCAGGCGACCATCCAGCAGGCGGGCAAGGTGCTGATGCAGGCCAACGAGGAGATGACCCACGCCGACCAGAAGTCGGCAGGTCAGTACGTTTAACTGACCTGCTGGTCGATTCACCTGCGGCCCGGCGAAGGGCTGGATACGCCGGAAACGGCCACTTCCAGTTTCCTTTGCCGGGCCGTTGCGTGAACACGGCCGGGACCACGCCAGGACAGCACAGAGAAAGCAGCCGCACGATGACGCGCCCACCGACTTTCATCAAGCGACAGGCCGCCGCTCCGCGCGGCCCACGGCCGATCACCGCCATTGAGACCACGTGCGAAGGCACGTGGTTGCTGCAGGCGTTGTGCGGAATCGAGCACCTTCCACCGTCGATGCTGTTGCGTCCCTACGTTTCTGCTTCAGGCCGGCCCACGTGGCACCCAGGCATTCCGATTCTTCGCGAGGCCGGCGCGATCACCGAGGACGACGAGGTGCATCCGACCGTGGCGCGGTGGCTGGAAATCCTCAGCGCCCCCGACATCGCCTTGGTGGTCGATGTGCGCCGCCCCGGCGTCGAATGCCTCCGGATGGTGATCGCGCGGCGCGACGGTAAGCATGCGGCGATTTCCCGTGGCGGCCCCGGTAACGCTGACAACGTCACGATCGAGGAAGTCGGCTCGGTGCCATCGATGCGTGTGTTGTTCGAGCGGATCATGGATCTGTGCGACCGGGGGTTCGGCCCGGTCGCCCCTGCCGCCTTCGCCCCGGTCACCGTGCGCACCGCGGCGCTACTGGATGGCTTGAACAAGATCGTGCAGGGCGACCACACCCCGGCTGCGGCGCTCGGGTCGATGGACCTGACCCCCGAACAGCGGCGCATCCTGACGCTGGCCGCCGATGAACCGCTGATGGAGGTGGGTTTCGCGTTGCAGGTGCACGATGCCCGGGGTGATCACTTCGCACTGGCATCGGTCGCGGTCACCGACACCACCGAGGGCCGCATTGTCACCGGACCCGTCGTCGGGGAGGACCGGACGTGGTGGACCCAGATTGTGCCTGGTACCGCAGATGCCGGCGGGAGCGCGCTGCGTGCCCTGCTGGCGACAGTGGGGACCACCTGGGAGGGCCACTCGCGGTACAAGTAAACACACAATTCATGTGTTTACGTACTGCCTCTATTGCTTCAATTGTGTTATTTTGACGGTATGGATATTGGGGGTGTCCGGGCCACCGGCTCTGGCACGAAACTTGTGGGAGAGCCAGTGAGCCAGAGCAACGATGACGATTTCCTCTCGCGGTATGTCGGGGACGAATCGTCGGCACCGCAGGGCGGGGAACAGGAACCCGACGCGGAATCAGTCCAACCGAACCCCTTGGGCCTGTCGGCCGATCCTGAGGGCACCAACATTCTCGACCGGGCGACGCACGCGCGGGTGCTGCGCGAGGCCGAAGAACTGGCCGCCCAAGAACTGGCCGCCCAGACGCCCGGGGGCGCCGACGCGCCCTGGCCTGGGCGCAGTGCCGACGAACCGACGACCATCGGCGGGTTTCCCCCGATCAGCACGCCGCGACACGGGCAGCCCGAACCCGAGCATGGCCGGCACACTCAACCTCCGCAGGCGCCGCAGCACCAGCCCGCGCCACCCCAGCCCGCGCCGCCGCAGCACCCCGGCCTGGACCGTGCCGTCCCCCGGGAGCAGGCCCCTGCTGCCCCGCAATGGCCGGCGCCGCAGTGGCAGCAGGGCCCGCCCCCGCCGCCGCAACCGGGTGGACAACCCGGTTTTGCGCAGCCGCCGTTCGGGCCCGCTGGTGTGGGCGCCCGCCGCGACGATGAGTTGTTGGACGATTCGGCAAAGTCTGTGGGCCGCACGCGAGCGGAGATTCACGAAAGCAACGTCGTTGCGCCGTACAAGCCGGTACCACAGACCGGGTGGCGCAAAGGTCTCTACAAGGCCACCCGGATCAACCTCGGCCTGTCGGCGAGCGAAGCGCATTGGAATGACCTGAAACGGCGGCTCAAGGTGAACCTGCGGGGCCGCTACGTCATCGCGGTCATGCAGGAGAAGGGTGGGGTCACCAAGACCACGACGTCGGCCATCATCGGCGCCGTCCTGGCGCAGTACCGCGACGAGAAAGTCGTGGCCATCGACGCAAATCCGGCCTCGGGCAACCTGGCCGAGCGGATCGATGAACCGTCCACCGAGTCCTGGCGGGGTCTCAACAACGACCAGCACCTCGTCAACTACAGCGATTTCCGCAACTACCTGGGCAAAGACTCGCACTCGGGGCTGGAGGTGCTCGGCTCGGATTCCGGCCCCGTGCCGATGTCGGGCACGGATCTGTACGAGGCGTGGGGCAGGCTGCAGAAGCTGTATCCGATCGCGATCGTCGACTGCGGTACCCAGCACCTGGATGATGTGACGCGAGCCATTTTGGACTATCTGCCGGTCGATGCGCTGGTGGTGCCCTCCACGACGTCGCTGGACTCGGCCAAAGCGGCCAGCCGCACCTTGAACTGGCTGATGGAGCACGGCTATCCGCACCTGGTCCGTGAGGCCGTGGTGATCGTGAGCAACACCAAAAAGGTTGACGCCGGCGCACAGGTCAAGCAACTGCACAAGGACTTCGAACGTGTCGTACGTTCAGTTCACACTGTCGGTTTCGATCCGCATCTGAGCGATGCGGTGGCCATCGACATCAGTCGGCTCCAGCCGCAGACGTGGCAGGCGTACGTCGAAGCGGCGGCATCGCTGGCCGATGGTTTCACCCGAGCCGCCGAACGCACCCCCCAGCAACCCCAGCACCCCCAGCAGCCGGTGCAACCGCCGCGGGCGCCGCAGCCGCCCACACCCGGCGGCCCGTGGCAGGGTCCGGGGCCACACGCCGGTCCCGGACAATGGAACGGCGGAGCCCAAGGTCCATGGCAGGGCGGCGGTCAGGGCCACGGCGGTGGCCAGTGGCCAGCTGACGGTCGCTGGCAGGGCGGTCAGCCCCGATGACCGCGACATCCGAACGCGCCGGAACCAAACCCAGCGCCCATGTCAGATTGCGCGAGCAGGTCCGCGTCGCGGTGCTGTACGGCGGACGGCAAACCGACCTGGTGCTCCCGGCAACCGAAGTGGTAGCCACCGTCGTCAGCGAAGCGCTGCGACAGGTCATCGACCAGGCCGACGAGCTGCGTCCGCGTGACGATCAGGACATGATCACCCCCGGCAAGGTGGTGCTCAAGCGCGTCGGCGGCGCAGCCTTGGCACGCGGCGAATCGCTGCGTGAACAGGGCGTTACCGACGGCACCCTGCTCATCCTCGACGTCGAAGACGCCGAAGTTTCCTTCACGCCGGTCATTGAGAACGCGTCCTCGGCCATCGCCGACATCAATGCGCGACGCTTCAAATCGGTCACGCCACAGACGGCCACCACGGTGGCGGCGGTCACGGCGGCGATCGGAGCGGCGCTCGTCTCGGCGTTGTTGGTGCGGGTGTGGGCGTTGGCTCATGCGGTCGGGGTGTACTGGCCGCTGGTCCCGCCGGTTGCCTGCGCGACGATCGCGGTGCTGCTGGTGGCCGGGGGCGCGATCGCCTGGTGGCGCCAGCACCTCACGGTGGTCGCCAACGGGTTGTGGGCCGGGGCATTGGTGACTGCGGGCGCAGCGGGATACACCGCCGTTCCCGGCCCGGCTGGGGCGTGGAATGTCGTGTTCGCGGCAGCGCTGACCGCAGTGCTGGCGGTGGCCTTATGGGTTCTGGGGCCGGCTCCGGCGGCCCTGCTGTGCTGGCTGGCAATGGTGTCGATCGGTGCGGGCCTGATGAGTCTGTTGCATGCGCTCGGCGTACCGATGATCTACCTGTGGACCGGTGCCCTGGTGGCAGCGCTGGTGGTGCTCAAGAAGGTCGAAGCGCTGTCGGCCATGCTGGCACGGGTGCCGATGCCGTCGTTCCCCACGGTGACGGGCAAGCTCACCTTCGATGATGCGGACGAGATGGCATCTGAGGCGCTGGTGGCGGCAGAAACGGAAGGAACGCCGAGCGTTGACGAACTCAGTCGCGCGCAGGTCGCCGCGAACGGTTATCTGCAGGCGATCGTCGCCGCCATCGCTCCCTTCTTCGTACTCGGCGCTGCCGGCGCGGTATCACCGGGGCAGGGCCGTTGGATATGGGCTACGGGCTTCGTGCTTGGGATTGCGCTGATTCTGGTCTTCGGCGGCCGAGCACTGGACGACCGGGCAGCTGCGGTCACCGTCGTGGGCACGGCGTTGGCGATGAGTGCTGCCTTGGGCGTGAAATATGCACTGTCCAGCCATAA
>JAHFVC010000050.1:0-3047 GCA_023264765.1 Mycobacterium sp.
ATTGCGGGCCCATCCGGTCGAGGCAGGACTGCGCGAACTTCCGGTAGACATCCTCGGCGTGGGCCACCCCGGCGGGGCTGTAGTCGGTCAACGACTCCCGGCGGTAGGCGTCGAATTGCTCGTCGGTGCGGCAGCTCACCTTCGGCGTCGAGTAGCCGACGCCGCGCGGGTCGAAGCCGACCAGATCGAATCCCTGCCGGATCGGCGAACCGTTCAGGGCGGCGGCCATCCCGGCGACGGTGTCCACCGCCGACGCACCCGGGCCGCCCGGGTTGACCATCAGCGTGCCGATCCGCTGTCCGCTGGCGGGTACCCGGATCACCGCCAATTGTGCTTGTGCGCCTTGCGGATTGGCCGCATTACTCCAATCCACGGGCACCGCGACATCAGCACACTGGGCCGTCGGCAGGTTGCGTGCGGTGGCGGGGCTGTCACCCAGAAAGCGCTCACAGCTCCCCCACACCGCGGGTCTGCCGTAGAGCGACTCCGGTGCCGCCGACGCGGGCGCGCACAGCACGCCGGCCACGATCGGGAGGGCCAGCAGCACTGCGAAAATCCTGCCCGCCAGCCACATGGCGCCCATGGTTGCACAGCCTGCGGACGGGTTCGCCCGCAGCATCGTCGCAGTGACGATCAGCAATCAGACGGTGACGGGGCCGTTATCAAAGTGCGGCGCCCCGCCGACCGTCTAGCAGCGGCTGCCCTCCGGCGGCACCACCACGTCCACGAGGTATTTCGCGGCGATCCCGTCGACGCAGGAGTTGCCCTGGAACACGACGGTGTGCTGGGTGCCCT
Source organism: Mycobacterium sp. (assembly GCA_023264765.1). Classification (GTDB taxonomy): domain Bacteria; phylum Actinomycetota; class Actinomycetes; order Mycobacteriales; family Mycobacteriaceae; genus Mycobacterium. The sequence goes on from JAHFVC010000050.1 coordinate 796, forward strand.
CGAAGGTCAGCAACGTGCCACCGAGCTGCCTGGCCAGGTCGACACCGGCTTGATACGGCGTCGCCGGGTCGTTGGTGGTGGACACCACCAACGTCGGGGGCAGACCCGCGACCTTCAGCTGGTGCGGGGTGGAGGTCGGCTTCACCGGCCAGAACGCGCATGTGCCCAGCGGTGCGTTACCGGTGAACTCGCCGTAACTCATGAACGGGGCGACCTCGCGGGCGCGGCGGTCCTCGTCGACGACGGTCTTGCGGTCGGTGATGGGCGGCTCGTCGACGCAGTTCACCGCGACCCGCACGTCCGTCGAGTTGTTGTAGTGCCCTTCACCGTCGCGGCCCATGTACAGGTCGGCCAGGGCCAGCATGGTGTCACCGTGCCCCTTGGACAGCTCGCTCAGCCCCTGGGTGAGATGGCGCCACAGGTTCGGCGAGTACAGCGGCAGGATGGTGCCGACGATCGCGTCGCTGTAGCTCAGTCCGCGCGGATCCTTGGTCGGAGCGGGCTTGTCCACCAGCGGCTCGACCAGTGACTTGTACACGTCGACGGCTTTGGCCGGGTCGGTGCCCAGCGGACAGTCCGCGTTGGTCGCGCAATCGGCTGCGTAGTTGTTGAACGCCGTCTGGAATGCCTTGGCCTGGCGGATGTCGGCTTCCACCGGATCGGCGTTGGGATCCACGGCGCCGTCGAGGATCATGGCGCGCACCTTGTCGCCGAACAGTTCGGCGTAGGTCGCCCCGATCCGGGTGCCGTACGAGTAGCCCAGGTATGTCAGCTTGTCGTCACCGACGGCTTGCCGCATCGCGTCGAGATCCTTTGCCACACTGACGGTTCCGAGGTTCTCCAGGAACTCGTCACCCATCTTCTGCTGGCAGCGCGCGACGAAATCCTTGGTCTCGGACTCGATGTGCGCCACACCCTCCGGCGTGTAGTCGACCTGCGGGTCGGCGCGCAGCCGGTCGTTGTCGTCGTCGGAGTTGCACCACAGGGCCGGTTTGGACGACCCGACCCCACGCGGGTCGAAGCCGACGAGGTCGAAACGCTCGCGCACCGAATCGGGCAGCATGCCCACCAGCGACACCGCGGATTCCACACCCGATTCGCCAGGGCCGCCGGGATTGATGAACAGGGACCCGATCTTCTCGCCGGTCGCTTTGAAGCGGATCATCGCCAGCTGTGCGACCTCGCCGTCGGGCTTGGCGTAGTCCACCGGGACCGACAGGAAGCCGCATTCGGCGCCCGACGGTATCCGCGATTCGCCCGAGGACGCCTTGCAGGGCGACCACTGCACCGGACTACCGGGCCGGGGCGCGGAGATGACGGCTCGACCGTCGACGACTTTGCTGCATCCTGCGACCAGGAGCAGCACCATGGCGGCCGCGAGAACGCCGCGCGTGAGCTTCATGGCTGACCATGCTGCCATGCGTACCCATCGGGGCTGGTGAGGCTACCTACACACGGCTGGTGGCGTCGAGGAGTTCGGCGAGTTCGATGGCGAAGTCGTCGGCCATGTCCCACAGGTCGGGCAGCAGCTCGGGGCAGGAGATGATGCCCACGTCGAGCTTGCCGTTCAGCGACATCACGGTGATGTTCAGTCCGGAACCGTGAAAGATCGGCCCCAGCGGGTACATCGCCTTGACCTCACAGCCGAGCAGATAGAGGGGGATCTGCGGGCCGGGCACGTTCGACACCACCAGGTTGTGCACGGGCACCGCCGAGGACAGGTTGCTGCGGGCGTAGACGCGCATGGCGATGCCGAACACGGCCGGCGCGGCGAACTGCGACCAGTCCTGCAGCAAGGTCGCACCGATCGCCGAACTGTGCTGTTTGGCAAGCGAATTGGCCGACGAGATGGCCATCAACCGTTCCGCGGGATCCTCGATGTTGGTGTGCAGGGAGGAGAACATGCCCGATACCTGGTTGCGGCCGGGCCGGTCGGATTTGTCGTGCACCGACACCGGGATCATCGCCACCAGAGAGGATTCCGGCAGTTCGTCGCGGTCCAGCAGGTAGCGGCGCAGCACCCCGGACACCAGCGCCATCACCACGTCGTTGACCTTCACCCCGAAATGAGCCCGCACCGCCTTGATGTCGCGCAGGTCCAGTTCGGCGAACGAGATGTTGCGGTGGCCCGTCACATTCGCGTTGAAGGGCGTCTTGGGCGCCGCGAACGGCGCGGCCATGGTGAGCCCCTTGGTGGCCCGGCGCGCGGTGTCGATGACCGTCGACACCGTGGAGGGCAGCATGTTCACCAG
>JAHFVC010000050.1:3057-23423 GCA_023264765.1 Mycobacterium sp.
GCGAACTTGATGGCGCCGTTGACGGCGATCTCCAGTTCGGACGCGTGGCCTGCCCCTTCCACCGGGTCCGGTGGCGGGGCGTCGGGTTCGGTGCTGCACAAGGTGGACATCAGGTTGGCGCCGGTGACGCCGTCGACGGCCGCGTGGTGCACCTTGGTCAGCAGGGCCAGTTTGCCGCCGGCGTGCGCGTCGGTGCCCGCCACGTTCTCGATGACCCACATCTCCCACAGCGGGCGTGTGCGGTCCAGCGGCAGTGATGCGATGTGCCCGCAGATCTCGGCCAGTTCGGCGCGCCCACCGGGTGAAGGCAGCCCGATCCGGTGCAGGTGCCGCTGCACGTCGAAATCGTTGTCCTCCACCCAGACCGGATGATCGGGATTGAATCTGCTGTCGGCGAGCTTCTCCCGAAACTCCGGCATCGCCTTGATCCGCATCGCCAGTTCGTCGCGTAGCCGGTCGAAGGTGTAGCCACCGGGCACCGTGGCGGTGTCCAGCTCGAGGATGGAGCAGACATGCAAGGGCTGGGCCGCGGTTTCGAGATAGAGGAAGCTGGCATCGAGTCCACTGAGCCTTTGCATGACGCCGATGTTAGGTGGGCGCCGCGGCGGTGTGAGGAAATCCACTTAACCCGGCGTTCACCTTCGCGGCTCGCAGTGGCAGACTTGGCGCTGTCAGAAGACCCGGGGACCGAGCAACGGCCTCGAGGATCAACCCGACAACCACACACCGAGGGACAAAGATGTCTGAGCAGTCCGTTTATGGTGCCACCGGTACACCCGTGAAGGTCCGCACCCACCACCTGCAGAAGTGGAAGAACGAAGGCCACAAGTGGGCGATGCTCACCGCCTACGACTTCTCCACCGCCCGCATCTTCGACGACGCCGGCATCCCGGTCCTCCTGGTCGGCGACTCGGCCGCCAACGTCGTCTACGGGTATGACACGACGGTCCGTGTCACCGTCGATGAGCTCATCCCGCTGGTCAGCGCGGTCGTTCGCGGTGCGACGCACGCGCTGGTGATCGCCGATCTGCCGTTCGGCAGCTACGAACGCAGCGCCGACCAGGCGCTGGAGACGGCGACCCGGTTCATGAAGGAGACCGGCGCCCACGCGGTCAAGCTCGAAGGCGGCGAGCGTGTCGCCGACCAGATCGCCGCGCTCACGCAGGCCGGCATCCCGGTCGTCGCCCACATCGGTTTCACCCCGCAGAGCGTGAACAGCCTGGGCGGTTACCGCGTCCAGGGTCGTGGCGACGCCGGTGACCAGACGATTCACGACGCCATCGCGGTGGCCGAGGCCGGCGCGGTCGCGGTGGTGCTGGAGATGGTGCCCGCCGAGCTGGCCACCCAGATCACCGGCAAGCTGACGATCCCCACCGTCGGGATCGGCGCGGGCCCCAACTGCGACGCACAGGTACTGGTGTGGCAGGACATGGCCGGGATGACCTCGGGCAAGACCGCCAAGTTCGTCAAGAAGTTCGCTCAGGTTGGCGACGTATTGCGAAGCGCAGCAACGGAATACGCCGACGAGGTGGCAAGCGGAGTGTTCCCCGCCGAGGAACACTCCTACTAGCCGCTCAGCCGAAGCTGGGCGCCCGCTTGCCCAGGAACGCCGCGATGCCTTCTCTCCCGTCGGGAGAGGAGGCGTTTGCGGCAATATGGCGGGACTCGTACTCCAACTGCTCTTCGATGCCCGCGCCGTAGGTGGTCAGCAGCAGTTTCTTCACCGACGAGTTCGATCCGCGCGCACCCGAGGCGATCTGGCCGGCCAGCTTCTCCAGCCGCTCGGGCAGGTCGGCGTCGGGCACCACATCGGTGACCAGACCCCAGCCCAGCGCCTCGGCGGCACCCAGCACCCGGTTGGTGATCATCAGTTCCTGCGTGCGGCGCACGCCGATCAGCCGGGGCAGGTAGTACGACGATCCGCCGTCCGGACTCAGGCCGGCCTTGGTGTAGGCCATGGTGAATTTGGCCGATTCGGCGGCCAGCACCAGGTCACCGGTGACGGCAAGGCTGAAACCGGCGCCGGCCGCGGTGCCGTTCACGGCGGTGATCAGCACGGCGTCCATCCGCGCGAACGTCGACAATGCGCGGTGCAGATCATCGGCGATGCCCTTGACGAACGCCTCCGGGTCGGCGGCCGCGGCCATGGCCTTGAGATCGCCGCCCGCGCAGAAGAAGCGGCCCGCGCCGGTCAGGGTGACCACCTTCGTCGCGGCGGTGTCACACAGCGCGGCTGCGGCGGCCAGGTCGCGGGTCATCGCGTCGTTCATGCCGTTGGCCGCGTCCGGTCGGTTCAGCACGATGCTGGCGACGGGGCCTGACTGGGTGAACTGCAGCGTTTCGAATTCGGTCATGGGCCACACGGTATTACGTCACCGCTGCGGTCTGTAACGCGAGTCGCGTTTCGGTGGTGGCTCGCACGGCCCGGAAGTCGCCACTCCAGCCCAGCGCGCGCAGGGCGCCGTCGGCACTGATCCACGGTTGCTCGGGTGGGCAGGTGCCGTCGTCGGACCGGCGGTTGATGGCCGACTCCACCAACCGGAAGGGCAGATCGGCGGCGTCGGCCGGCCCGCCACAGTCGGCGATCACGGCCTCTGCCAGCATCCGGTAGCGCTCGCGCAGGTCAGCACGGCGCCGGCGGAACTGCGCGAACCTGTCCACCCGGAGTTCGGGCAGCAGGTACAGGGCGCCCAGGTTCCAGGCGCCGCGGCACAACTGGGCGACGTCGGAGACCATCAAGGTGTAGAGCTGGTGCACCGGCGTGCCGCCCTCGGCATCGAGTTCGGCGGCCAGGTGCAACGGCGCCTCCACCGTGCCGGCCAGCAGCGCATCGAGGATGTCGTCCTTGGTGGCGAAGTGGTGATAGAGCGACGCCTGGCGCATGCCGACGGCGTCGGCGATCCGCCGGGTCGAGGTGTTTGCGTAGCCGTGCTCGGTGAACAGTTCGGCGGCGGCGTCGAGAATCTCGTCGCGCGGGGTGCGCCCCGGGCGGCGGGGTTTCTCGAGCCTCGGACGTCCCCGGCCATCGCTGCTCATGGGGCCATTGTGGCATCCGCCGCTCGAGGTGCCATATTTCCTGTCATTTGATAGAAATAAGTCACGCGCCCGTAACAGGCTCGTCACCAGCACAAAATGCGGGCAATTAAAACTTTCAAGTGACAGTTAAGGAGACCTGACATGGCAGGTACCAGTTCGACAGAGGGCGCACGGTCGCACGCCCGGGCACAGGCCGCGGAGGCGCGGTGGCGGGTGCCGACGGCTCCCGAGGGTGTGCGCGAACTGCGCTGGGCCGAGGTCGTCCCGACCGGTTCGTACGCCACCAAGGTGCTGGGCCGGGGCACCCGGCTGCGGCTGGCCGATCCGGGTGGCGGCGCCTGCGCGCATCTGTTGATGTTCCGGGCCGACGCCCCGTGGGAACGGCTCAACGTCGCCGACACCGTCAAGGTGCCGTGGCAGGCCTACCTCGGCGCCGGCCATCCCCTGCTGTCCGACCAGGGCCGCGTGCTCGCCACCGTCGTCGCCGACACCTCCGCGCACCACGACACCTTGTGCGGACTCACTGCGGCCGCCCGCGCCCAGATGCTGCTCGGCGTACACAAGCACGGCCTCGACCTCCGCGATGTCGCGCCGTCGGTGTCCTTCTTCAAGGGTGTGCGCGTCCAGGCCGACGGCGGACTGGCCTTCACCGGGAGCTCAGGACCCGGCGGCTCCATCGACCTGCTGTTCCACCTGCCCGTGGTCGTGGTGGTGGTCAACGCCGCGCATCCGCTGGACCCCGATCCAGGGATCACCGACCTCGACGTGCTGGCCTGGCGGGCCGATGACGAACTCGCCACCCCGGTCAGCGATGACCCCGAATACCTGCGCGCCCTGTTCAACACCGAAAGCACCTGGGCCGCAGCACAGAACAGTGAGGTTTGACATGACCACCTACGAGGTAGCTGCGTGCGCGCCGTGGTCGGCCATCGTGCCCGCCGGCAAGACACTCCAGATCATCGACCTGTTCGGCAACCAAGCCGTCGACACCTTGTTCTACGGCGTCACCGCGGGGCTGCCCGATCCGGCACTGCGCTACAACGCCCAGACAACCGTTGCCGCGCAACGCAATATCTTCCTGTCCACCGGTTCGGTGCTGCGGGCCTGCGACGGCACCGCGCTGATGACCATCGTCGAAGACGAGGTCGGCAACCACGACACCATCGCCGGCGCATGCTCGAAGGAATCCAACACCCTGCGCTACGGGCACCACACGGTGCACCAGCACGCCTGCGCCGAGAACTTCCTCGCCGAGGCCACCAGATGGGGAATGGGCAAGCGCGACATCGTCTCCAACGTCAACTTCTTCATGAACGTCCCCGTCGACGACGACGGCACCCTCGGCATCGTCGACGGATTGTCGGCACCCGGCAAATCACTGACCCTGCGCGCCGAGATCGACACTCTGGTGCTGGTGTCCAACTGCCCCCAGATCAACAACCCGTGCAACGGCTTCAACCCCACACCGGTACAGATGGTGATCTCGTGATAGAGGTGATCCGCCCCGGCATGCTCACCACGGTGCAGGACTGGCCGGGCCGGGTCGGCTTCTGGCACATCGGCGTTCCGCCGTCGGGCCCCATGGACGATCTGTCGTTCCGGATCGGCAACCGGGTGCTCGGCAACGACGAGGGCGCGGCCGGTCTGGAGTGCACCCGCGGCGGCCTCGCGCTGCGCTTCCCCGAAGGCGGACGGGTCTGCGTCACGGGCGCCCCGGCGCCGGTGACGCTGGACGGCCGTCCCGTACCGCAGTGGCAGTCGGTCACCGTGCCCGCCGCAGGCGTACTCGACGTCGGCATGCTGGCCGGACCCGGGATGAGGTGCTACGTGTTGATCGCGGGCGGCCTGGTCGAGCCCGAATACCTCGGCAGCACAGCGACATTCACCCTCGGCACCTTCGGCGGTCACGATGGCAGGCCGCTGCGCGAACATGACACCCTGGTGGCAGGCACCGATCCCGGTCCGCACCAGGATTGGCCGGGCCGCGATGCCAGGGCAGCCATCGAGGAACAGCCCAGCATCGGGCACCACTGGCAGATCGCGGTCACCGAAGGACCGCACGGCGCACCGGAATTCTTCACCCGCGAGGACATCGACACCATCGTCGGCACCGACAACACGGTGCACTTCAACTCCGATCGCACCGGTGTGCGCCTCGTCGGCCCCAAACCGCACTGGGCCCGCGCCGAAGGCGGCGAGGCGGGCCTGCACCCGTCGAACATCCACGACAACGCCTACTGTGTCGGTGCGCTCGACTTCACGGGTGACACACCGATCCTGCTGGGACCCGACGGACCGAGCCTCGGCGGATTCGTCTGCCCCGTCACCGTGGTCGGCGGGGACCGCTGGAAGCTCGGCCAGCTGGCGCCCGGTGACACCGTGCGGTTCGTCCCGGTGCGTGCCGACCGGGCGCCGTCGCTGCGCACCATCGACATCGACCGGCGCGCGTCGCTGCCCACGGTGCTCTCCACCGGGGGCGACGGCGACGACGGTGTGCTGGGCCGGTTCACCGCCGCCGACGGCACCAAGGTCACCATGCGCCGGGCCGGCGACGGCGGGGTGCTCGTCGAATACGGCGACATGGTGCTCGATCTCGCGCTGCGCGCCCGGGTGCACGTCCTCTACGAACACCTCATGGCACGCCAGATCGCCGGGATCACCGAGCTCACCCCCGGGGTGCGCTCACTGCAGGTGCAGTTCGACCCGGCCGCCCTGGCCATGGCCGAGGTGGTGGATCTGATCGCCCGTACCGATGAGAGCCTGCCCGCCACGACCGAACTCGTGGTGCCCAGCCGCACCGTGCGGTTGCCGCTGTCCTGGGACGACCCGTCCACCCGAGAGGCCATCGAGCGCTACATGCACGGGGTACGCGCCGACGCGCCGTGGTGCCCGTGGAACATCGAGTTCATCAGGCGGGTGAACGGCCTGGCCGACGTCGAGCAGGTGTATGACACCGTTTTCGACGCCGACTATCTGGTACTGGGGCTCGGTGATGTGTACCTGGGCGCACCGGTGGCCACTCCCCTGGATCCCCGCCACCGTCTGGTCACCACCAAGTACAACCCGGCCCGCACGTGGACCCCGGAGAACGCCGTCGGGATCGGCGGCGCGTACATGTGCATCTACGGCATGGAAGGCCCGGGCGGGTATCAGTTCGTGGGGCGCACCACCCAGGTGTGGAACCACCGCCATCCCGCCGACTCGGCAGCCTTCGAACCGGGAACACCGTGGCTGCTCCGCTACTTCGACAGGATCAGCTTCTACCCGGTGAGTGCGAACGAACTGCTGGATCTGCGGGCAGACATGGCTGCGGGCCGCGGCCAGGTCCAGATCACCGATGGGCAGTTCGAACTCGCCGGTTACCGTGACTTCCTGGCCGCGCACGCCGACTCGATCGCCGACTTCCGCGCCCAGCAGGCGACGGCATTCGCAGCCGAACGGCATGCCTGGGACGTCGCCGGGGAGTTTCGCCGGGCGGGCTGAGTCGTTTGTTCACCTCGATGTGGCAACCTGTTCACACCTCAAGCCCGACCGAAGGTGAAAATGCCTGCTGCCAAGTCCAAGACCTCCCGCCACACCGAGGTGGAGCGCAAGTTCGACGTGCTCGAAACCACGGTGTCCCCTTCGTTCGAAGGGCTGGCCGTCGTGACACGGGTGCAGCATTCACCGACCCAGACGTTGGAGGCCGTGTACTACGACACCGCGGACTACGACCTCGCCGCGCGCAAGATCACCCTGCGACGCCGCACCGGCGGCACCGACGCCGGCTGGCACATCAAGCTGCCGGCGGGCCAGGACACCCGCACCGAGGTGCGGGCTCCCTTGGAGGATTCGGTGCCCGACGAGATCCGCGACGTGGTGGCGGCAATCGTGCGGGATCGCCCGCTCGCGGCGGTGGCCCGCATCTCGACACAGCGCTCGGTGTCCTTGCTGTTCGGCGCCGACGGTACCGCGGTCGCGGAGTTCTGCGATGACAGCGTGACCGCCTCGGCGCTGCGACCCGACAGTGAGCCGCAGACGTGGCGGGAGTGGGAACTGGAACTGGTGGGTGACGGCCCGACCGAGGTGCTCGAACGGCTGTCCAATCGCTTGCTGGACGCGGGCGCGGCACCCGCCGGGCACGGCTCGAAGCTGGCCCGGGTGCTCGACGTCGCGGCGCCCGAAAAGGCAGCGGCGCCGGTCGACCCGGTGCACCGCGCGGTCGCCGAGAATGTCGAAGCGCTGCTCGAGTGGGACCGCGCGGTCCGCGCCGACGTGTGGGATTCGGTGCACCAGATGCGGGTGACCACGCGCAAGATCCGCAGCCTGCTGGCCGAGGAAGCCAGCACCGACAACGCCTGGGTTCTGGAGGAACTCAAGCAGCTGGCCGCGGTGCTGGGCACCGCCCGCGACGCCGAGGTGCTCGCCGAGAAGTACGAGAAGGCGCTCAACGACCTGCCCGACCATCTGGTGCGCGGCCCGGTGCGCGAGCGCCTGGTCGACGGCGCGAAGGCGAAGTACAAAGCCGGCTGGCGGCGTTCGGTGACGGCGATGCGGTCCGAGCGCTACTTCCGGTTGCTCGACGCGCTGGAGAACGTGGTCGCCGCCCCCACCACCGATGGTGAGGGCGAGGCCTCCCAGGTGACCGTCGAAGGCGCCTACCGCAAGGTTGCCAAGGCCGCGAAGGCAGCCAAGGCCGAGGGTACCGATGAGGCGCTGCACCGAATTCGCAAGCGTGCCAAGCAACTCCGCTACACCGCGTCCGCCCACGGGGACACCTCGGTCGCCGAGAGCGCCAAGTCCATCCAGACGCTGCTCGGAGACCATCAGGACAGCACCGTCAGCCGCGCCCACCTGTTGACGCAGTCCGACGCCGCCCACGCCGCGGGTGAAGACACCTTCACCTACGGTCTGCTGTTCCAGATCGAGGCCGAGATCGCGCTCTACGCCGAAGAGGAGATCGGGGCCGCGCTGAAGTCGCTGCGCAAGGCCGTGCGCGCGTAGAGGGCGGACGAGCTGGCCTGTAAGCCGGATTCTGTCCCTCACTGGGTGAGGTGGCGACCATCCATCTGGACACACCGTCGCCGGGTGCCTCAAGCGGCCTACCCGCAAGCTCGGGCGAGCAGCCCTCGAACGCTTGCGCAGCCGCGACCAGGTCGCGGCCTTCTTGGCCTTGCTTCGGGTGGGGTTTGCCTAGCCACCCCGGTCACCCGGGGTGCTGGTGCGCTCTTACCGCACCGTTTCACCCTTACCGTCTCCGGCGGTCTGTTCTCTGTGGCACTTTCCCGCGAGTTTCCTCGGATTGCCGTTAGCAATCACCCTGCTCTGTGAAGTCCGGACTTTCCTCGAATTTCTCCGCGGTCGCCCGGCCAACTCGTCCGCGCGCGCTACCTTAGCAACATGGCGCAGGTACCTCCAGCCCGCTATTTGCTGCGGGCCAAAGACCTGGCCGACGCGCGGTACTCCGACCCGCTGACCGTCGACGACCTCGCTGCGGCCGCGGGACTGTCCAGGGCGCACTTCAGCCGGATGTTCACCCGCACCTTCGGCGAGTCGCCGCGGGCCTATCTGCAGACCCGTCGACTGGAACGGGCCGCGTCCCTTCTGCGCTACACCGACAGGTCGGTGGCCGACATCTGTGCCATGGTGGGGCTGACCAGCGTGGGCTCCTTCACCACGAACTTCGCCCGCGTGTACGGCAAGCCGCCCGCCGCCTATAGGGCGGCCCTACCGCCGGCGAGCACCTACGCCCGGGTGCCGAGCTGCATTCTCAAACGCGATACCCGAAAGACAGCACACACGGAGAAGACGGGCACCGGCCCGGCCTCGTAGCGTCAGATACATGATCAAGATTGCAAGCGCCCACCTCTGGGTCCACGACCAAGAAGTCGCCCTCAAGTACTGGACCGAGAAGGTCGGCTTCGAAGTGCGACAGGATGTTTCACTGCCCGACCTGGATCATGTCTTCCGGTGGCTCACCGTGGGGCCGCCCGGCCAGGACGACGTTTCCATTGTGCTGATGGCCGTTCCCGGTCCTCCGGTGATGGATTCTGCTACCCAACAACAGGTTCGCGAACTGACCGCCAAGGGATTCGCAGGCACCATCTTTCTGACCACGGAAGACTGCCAGGCCAGTTACGACGAACTCAAGGCCAGAGGTGTCGAGTTCACCGAGGAACCACACCAGCAGCCCTACGGTGTCGACTGCGGGTTCCGTGACCCGTCCGGAAACAGTGTGCGCCTGACCCAGGTGGCCGATATGAGCGCGTTCGCGGATTAGAACGGCGGCGGATTCGCCTCGGCGCGTGCGCGATTGAGGGCCCGTTCATGGGCGATGCGGTAGGCCCGGTCCCGCGCTCGGGTTCGTGCGCGGGTGGGCATGGCTGTGCCGTGTGCCGCGGTCGGTGGCGGCGCCGGCGTGAGCGCGAGCTCACCCGCATCCGCCGCCAGTTGCGGGAAGAACAGCGCGCCTTCGGGCTTGGTGGTGTAGATCCGGCCGGCCGGTGAGATAAGGATGATCCTGCCGTCGGCTGCCTGGGTGTCCACCCAGTCGGGGAAGAACGTCTTCACCAAATGGTGTGTACGGCAGTAGATTTTGGTGTTCGACGGATGGGTCGGCCCGTAGGGCCAGGGCTCCGTATGGTCTATATCGCAACGCTCGGCGGGTGCGTTGCAGCCGTACCAGCGACAGGTCAGATCCCGGGCACGCACGAAGTCGGCGAGCCGCGACGACGGCCGGTAGCCCGGCTCCGAGACCAACTCCTGGGGCCGCGACAGCGGCCGGCACTTCGCCCGTGGCGCCATCTCACGCACCTGCTCGGCGGGGATCGCGCCATAGCCGGGCAGCAATCCCGGTGTCTCACTGTCGCCGTCGAGGGTGCCCTGCTCGGCCAGCACGTGGATGACGACGGCGCCCGCCGGGGCCTGCGCCTCGCCGGCGGGGCAGTCCGTCGACCCGCAGAGGCAGGCCAGCTTGATCCCCCCGTCGGCCAGCACCCGCATGGCATCCGCGCGCCGGGCGGCATGAGGGCGCGGATCGTCCCGGCAGACGGTCGCCGCCAATTCGTCGAGGCGCTTGTCGACCACCGCGCCGTCCTCCGCATCGACAACCCCGTAGATCTCGGCCAGCCCGTTGCCGGCCGGCCCCACCCCGATATGACGCTGGGCACGGCGCTGCTTGGCAACCCGGATCGCGTCCGGGTCGACCTCCAGGACCAGCCAGTCCACCAGCTCGGCGACCTTGTCCCGTGAGCGCGCCGTCCACCCCGGCGCCCGCGTGGCGACCCGCTCATCGACGACCGCGAGCAGGTCCGGATCGGTGATCAGCGCCGTGCGCGATGCGATCACCGTGAAATGCCCGTAGTCCAGATCACCGGCGAGGAACACCTGTGCCAGGCGCGGCAACCGCTCGATCAGGGTCTGACCGTGCATCATCTCCGTCGACGCCCGGTGCCGGCCGATCCCCAGGTCCGTGCCCACCTCCACGGCCACCGATTCCCAGTCGTCGACCACCCAGTCCTCGCGGCTGTTGCCCAGCTCGGCCATCCGGTCTGTCGCGTAATGCCCCAGCGCGATCAACCGCCGCGCCGTCGCCGCACGCTCGACCCGCAACTCCTGCCGTGCGGAGTCGAGGTGTCGAAATGATTCGAACATGTGTTCGATTTTAGATGAAACCTATGACAAGCCGCCGCGCCTGCGCACCACCCGCACCGACACCTGCGGCAGCCGCCGTCCGGGTGGCCGCGACACCGTGTAGTCCCAGGCCAACCCCTCACCCAGCTGCCAACCCCGCCAGCGGGCCAGCACGCACATCGCGGCACCGACAGCGGTGCCGACCAATGCCCCGACGGTCGGCAGCCCCCCGTACCAGAAACCGATCACCACACCGCTGGCCACCACGGCGCAAGTCGCGTGCAAGGTGTTGCCGCCGAAGATCTGCGGGATCCGCTGCACGAACAGGTCGCGCAGCGCGCCCCCGCCGACCGCGGTGATGGTGCCGAGCAGCAGTGCCGCCAACGCACCCAGGTCCAGGGACAAGGTTTTCTGCGTGCCGACCGTCGCCCAGCAGCCCAGCGCGAGAGCGTCGATCAACAGGAACGAGACACTCCACAACCGGCCGCGCACCGGCAGGATGAAAGCCACAACCGCCCCCGCGATCGCCGTCAATGCGTACAGCGAATCGGTGAGCGCCACCGGCGGCCCGTGCTGCAGCAGCGTGTCGCGGATGATTCCGCCGCCGAGCCCCGACATTAACGCCAGCGCCGCGAAACCCACAGGATCCAAACGCTTGTCGCGGGCCACCATGCCACCGAGGATGGCGTTGGTGAAGACGCCGGCCAGGTCGAGGACGCGGAACAGTTCGCCGAACACGCCTGAGGATATCTACGAATGCCGCTGCAACACCATCACATTGTCGACCAGATGGCCGTGCTCCCCGTCCGGGCCTTCCGCCTCCCGCTCGACCGGTTCGGCACGAACACGGTCCCAGCCCTCGTCGAGGTCCAGCGAGGCGAGTACCTCGTCGACGGTGGGGAACGGGTAGTCCTTGTGCTTGGACCAGGGCGGGGCGGCACCATGGTCGACGATCACCAGTCGCCCGCCCGGGGCGACGGCGCCGACCGCACGGCGCAGCACCGCGGTGCGGTCCAACGGCACCATCGAATGCAGGAATTGCGCGGACACCAGATCGAATTCGCCTGCCGGGAAACTCTCGCCGAGGTCATGCCGTTGAAAGTCGATGCGCTCCAGCAGATCACCGGCATCCTCGGCAGCACGCCGCAACGCGACGCCGGAGATGTCGGTGGCCACCACCTGCCAGCCGTTGCGGGCCAGCCAGATCGCGTCCCCACCCTCGCCGCACCCCAGATCCAGGGCCCGCCCCGGGGGCACCGATCCGGCGATGTCGGCCAGATGCTTGTTCGCCCGACCACTCCAGATCCGTTCGCGCTCACCGTAATGCCGGTCCCAGTGCTGCTGCGCGGTCGATTCGAACACCGGCCACGGCGCGCCGGGCAGTCCGAAGTCGTCGGTCATCAGGCTTCCCATCACCGAGGCCGCCGCCATCGAACCCGAGGCCACCGCCGCGGCCACCTGAGGCATGCCGGGACACATGTCCCCCGCCGCGAACACGCCGGGTACCGAGGTGCGGTACATCGGATCCACGGCGACAGCGTCCACGGCGACCGGTGACGGAGGTGCGAGCGCGAGCCCGAGTTGCGTCGCGATGTCGCTGCGCTGGCGCAGTCCGACCGAGGCCAGCAGCCCGCGGCGCGGTAGCCGCTCACCGTCGGTGAACACCACCGACGCCAACTCACCATCCTCCGAACGCAATTCGGCGACCGCCCGCTCATCGATCGTGACGCCACCCCGGGCCAGAAGGGCGAGCTGGTCGGCGTCCAGCCCGGCCGGCCCGTTGGACAGCACCACGACGTCCTCGGTCCAGCCCCGGAGCATCAGCGCGATGTGCGCGGCGCGGTCCCCCTGCGCCAGCACGGCCAGCGGTTGATCGCGCATCTCCCAGCCGTGACAGAACGGGCAGTGGAACACCGACCGCCCCCACAGTTCGGCCATCCCGGGAATCGCCGGCATCTCATAGTGCATGCCGGCGGCCAGCAGCACCCGTCGCGTCACGGCCCGCTCCCCGTCGGCTGTGGTCAGAACGAAATTGTCGCCCTCGCGGCGCGCTGTCACCACCGTCGCCGACCGCACCTCGACGCTGGGGTACGCATCCAGTTCGGTGCGCCCCATCTCGTACAGCTCTGCCGGCGGGCGACCGTCGTGGCCGAGTAGACCGCCGATGCCATGCGCCGCCAGATTGCTCTGTGCGCCTTGGTCCAGAACGAGGGTACGACGGCGAGCCCTGCCGAGAACCAAGGCGGCGCTCAGACCCGCGGCCCCGCCACCGACGACGATGCAGTCCCATGTGATGTCCATTCCATCAACCTTGCCGACCGGTGCAAAGAATGCCAAGCTGATTTGCCATGCAGGCAAACTCGGTGGATGACACCGTCCGCAGACGACTGCGGGACCTTCGAACCCAGCAGGGGTTGACCCTGCAGGATGTGGCCGCCCGTGCCGCCATCGACGTATCGACGTTGAGCAGGCTGGAATCGGGCAAGCGCCGGCTGGCCCTCGATCACCTGCCCCGGCTGGCCTCGGCGCTGGCGGTCAGCACCGACGAGTTGCTGCGCGAGCCCGAGTCCGAGGATCCGCGGGTGCGCAATAGTTCACAGTCCCGGCACGGTGTGACCTACTGGCCGCTGACCCGCAACGGCCCGACCGGTGGCAGGCACACCTATAAGGTGCGGGTCAGCGCTCGGCGCAACAAGCCGCCGGCCGAACTACCCACGCACGAGGGTCAGGACTGGATGTATGTCCTGTCCGGCAAGCTCCGGCTGATCCTGGGCGAGCGGGACTTCGCCATCGAACCCGGTGAGGCCGTGGAGTTCTCGACGTGGACGCCGCACTGGTTCGGGACCGTGGACGGACCGGTGGAAGCGATCATGATCTTCGACGTCCACGGCGAACGGATGCACCTGCACAGCTAGTCAGAGATACGCCGTCTGGTTGACCAGCCGTACCGAGGCCAGCCCGTCGGAGTAGAACTCCGCGATGCTCAGCGAGGCCAGGTCCAGGTGCAACCGGTAGAGGATGCCGGCGCCACCGTCCAGGGCCAGACGCAACAGCGTCTTGATCGGCGTCACGTGGGACACCACCAGCACCGTGGAGCCGCTGTGCTCGGCGACGATCCGGTCCCGCGCGCGGCGCACCCGCTGCGCGACGGCGTCGAAACTCTCCCCACCCGGGGGCGTGATGCTGGTGTCGCGCAGCCACCGGCCGTGCAGTTCCGGATCCCGTTGCACCGCTTCGCCGAACGTCAGGCCTTCCCATGCGCCGAAGTCGGTTTCGATGAGATCCTCGTCGACGCCGACGTCCAGGCCCAATGTCTTCGCCGCAGCGGCCGCCGTCTCCTGCGCCCGCTGCAACGGCGAGGCGATGACGGCGGAGACTCCGCCTTGGGCACCGAGGTAGCGGGCTGCCGCGTCGGCCTGCGCCCGGCCCAGTTCGGTCAGGGGCGGATTGCCGCGACCCGAATAGCGGCGGTTCACCGACAGCTCGGTCTGGCCGTGACGTAGCAGCAGCAGCCGGGTGGGCTCACCCCGTGCCCCGGTCCAGCCGGGCGCGGCAGGCTTGTCCGCCGCCGGCTCCTGCGCGCCGTCCATCGCCTCGTTCGCGAGTCGGTCCGCATGCGAATTGCGTTCCCGCGGAATCCATTCGTAGCTGACGTTGCCGAACTGCCGGGCCACCTGGCCGGCTTCGCGGTGCAGCTCCAACAAGTCGGGATGCTTGACCCGCCAGCGGCCCGACATCTGCTCCACCACCAGTTTGGAATCCATCGAGACCGCCACGTCGGTGGCGCCGACCTCGGCAGCCGCCTCCAAACCCGCGATCAGACCGCGATATTCGGCGACATTGTTGGTGGCCGTGCCGATGGCCTTGCGCCGCTCGGCCAGCACCGCCGACCGGTCCGCGCTGAAGACCACCGCCCCGTAGCCCGCCGGTCCCGGGTTGCCCCGCGAACCACCGTCGGCTTCGACGACAACTCTCACGGCCGGAACCGCAACAGGATCGCTCCGCATTCGGGGCAGCGCACCACGTCGTCGTCGGCCGCTGCCGAGATCCGGGCCATCTCACCGCGGTCGATCTCGATGCGGCAGGCACCACATCGCTTGCCCTGCAGCAGTCCCGCGCCCGCCCCACCCTTGGAACGCTGCTTCTCGTAGAGCGCCACCAAGTCGGCGTCCAACCCGGAGGCCAGTTCGGTGCGGCGCAGGCCGCCGACATTCCGAGCCTGGTCGATGACGGCCAGGGCCTCATCGCGGGCCAGCTGCGCCGCAGACATCTCGTTGTGCAGCGCGTCGATACGGGCCAGCTCCTCGGACCGCTGCGCCTGCAACGCCTCCCGGCGCTCCATCAACTCCAGCTGCGAGTCCTCCAGTGCCGACTGCCGACGCTGCAGGGTCTCCAGTTCATGCTGAAGTTCGGCCAGCTGCTTGGGGTTGACATCGCCACTGTCCAGCAGTGCCTTGTCCCTGTCCTCACGCTGCCGGACGCCGTCGATCTCGCTGTCCAGCTTGGTGATCTGGCCGTCCAGATCATCCAAGGTGATACCGAGGACGGCCAGCTGATCGTTGGCGGCGCGGTGCTGTGCCTGCGCCTCATCGAAGCGCTGCTGCTCGGTCAGGTTACGGGCCCGGTGCTCGACCCGTCCCAGCTCGGCATCTAGCTCGACCAGCGTCAGCAACGAACGCTGTTGGGTGAGTGCAGCTTTCATCAATGATGTCCTTTTTCGATATTCCAGGGGTCGGTGCGCACCGTGCTCACGCGCACCGGAAGCTCGGGGCCGAAACGGCTCGTGAGCAGGGTGGCCGCTTGGCTACACCAGGGGTATTCACTGGCCCAGTGCGCCACGTCCACCAGGGCGGTGCCAAACTTACGCCGATGCTCGTCGGCGGGATGATGCCGCAGATCGGCGGTGACATATACCTGCGTGTCCGTGCGGGCGACCGTATCCAGCAGCGAATCCCCCGCACCGCCGCACACCGCCACCCGCGACACCAGGGCTTCCGGGTCACCGGCGGCCCGCACACCCCACGAGGTCGCGGGCAGCCGGTCACGGACGCGGGATACGAACGCCGCCAATGATTCCGGTTCGGGCAGGGCGCAGATCCGGCCGATGCCGACGCCCGACGGCAGGGGCGCCAGCGCGAACACGTCGAACGCGGGTTCCTCGTACGGATGCGCCGCCCGCAGCGCTGCCAGCACCGCCGGGCGCAACCCGGCGGGTGCGATCACCTCGACGCGATCCTCGGCCACATGTTCTACGGTGCCGATGCGGCCGATCGCCGGGTTGGCGCCGTCCCGCGGCAGGAACTGTCCGGTTCCGCCCGCGCTCCAACTGCAGCACGAATAGTCCCCGATCTGGCCCGCGCCGGCCGCGAACAGCGAAACCCGCACCCGCTCAGCGTCTTCGACAGGGACAAACACGACCCACTTGTCCAGATCGGCGCGGGACTCCGCCGGGGCCAGCACCTCCTGGACCTGCAGCCCGAGGGCGTCGGCCAGGGCGTCGGACACCCCGGGCAGCGCCGCGTCGGCGTTGGTGTGCGCGGTGAACAGCGAACGACCCGAACGGATGAGCCGATGGATCAACGCACCCTTGGCAGTACTGGCCGCCACGGTGTCCACCCCGCGCAGCAGCAGCGGGTGGTGCGCCAGCAGCAGACCGCCGTCGGGCACCTCGTCGACCACCGCTGCGGTCGCGTCCACGGCGATGGTCACCGAGGACACCGGCTCGGACGGGTCGCCGCACACCAGCCCCACCGAATCCCAATCATGAGCCAGCGCGGGCGGATACGCGGCGTCCAGCACCTCGATCACATCAGCAAGTCGCACGCTCAACGCAGGCCCTCCACCAACAGCGGCCACTCCGGACGTACCGCGGCACGCAGATACTCGCCGTCCAAACCGACGAAGGTGTCACAGCGACGCACCGCGATTCCGTTGCCGTCCAATCGTTTACGTGCCAGTTCGGCGTCGGCGACACGCAGCAGGACGAACGGCGCCCGGCCGTCGACCACGTCGAAGCCCGCGTCTGCAAGTCCGGCCACCATCTCGGCGCGCAGCTTCGCCAGTCGCCGCGCATCGGCCTCGGCTTCGGCGACCGCCTCAGGTGCGCAGCAGGCCGTCACGGCTTCGAGTTGCAATGTGCCCAGCGGCCAGTGCGCGCGCCGCGCGGTCAGCCGCGCCAGCACCTCGGGCGCTCCCAGCGCATAGCCGACGCGCAAACCGGCCAGCGACCACGTCTTGGTCAGGCTGCGCAACACCACGACATCGGGCAGCGCCAGCGTGGCCACCGATTCGGGCTCCCCCGGCACGGCGTCGGCGAATGCCTCGTCCACCACCACGATGCGGCCCGGCCTGCGCAGCGCGAGGATCTGTTCGCTGCTGTGTAGCACCGAGGTCGGGTTGGTCGGGTTTCCGACGACCACCAGGTCGGCCGCCTCCGGCACCGCGGCGTCGGCCAGTGCGAACGGTGGCGCCAGCACGACGTGGGCGATCGGGACGTTCGCGGCGCTCAGCACGGCCTCGGGTTCGGTGAACGACGGAGCGATCAGTGCGGCGAGCGTCGGCGCCAGGTTGGGCAGCAGGGCGAAGCCCTCGGCGCCGCCGGCCAGCAGCGCCACCTCGTCCGCCGCGCGCCCGTGCCGATCGGCGACCGCACGGACCGCACGGTCCGTATCGGCCGCGCTGGGATAGTGGCCCAGGTCACCCAGGCGTGCGCTCAGCCGGTCCACCAGCCACGACGGCGGCCCCGCGGCGCGCACGTTGACCGCGAAGTCCAGCATGCCGGGCGTGACGGCCTGATCGCCGTGATAGCGCGCCGCCTGCCGAACCGTGTGAACCACAGCACGACAGTAGTGCGCCGGTCGACGGCACAGGTACATCGGAGAGAATGTGTCCGTGACACGCCTCCCGCAGCTGGTGCTCTTCGACCTCGACGGAACCCTCACCGATTCCGCCGTCGGCATCGTCGCGAGCTTCCGGCACGCCCTGGACACGGTGGGCGTCCCCGTCCCCGAGGGCGACCTGACCGGGCGGATCGTCGGGCCGCCGATGCACCACACGCTGAGCGCCATGGGTCTCGGGGACCGTGTCGAGGACGCGATCACCGCCTACCGCGCCGACTACACGACCCGCGGCTGGTCGATGAACAGCCTGTTCGACGGGATCCCGGGACTGCTGGAGGACCTGCGCGCCGCCGGTGTGCGACTGGCCGTCGCCACGTCGAAGGCCGAGACCACCGCGCAGCGCATCCTCGCCCACTTCGGCCTGGACGGCTATTTCGAGGTGATCGCCGGAGCCAGTTCCGACGGCACCCGGGCCGCCAAATCCGACGTCGTCGCGCATGCCCTGGCGCAGTTGGCTCCGCTGCCCGACCGGATCCTGATGATCGGTGACCGCTCCCACGACGTGGAGGGCGCCGGCGAGCACGGCATCGACACTGTGGTCGTCGGCTGGGGCTACGGCGCCACCGATTTCGACGGCCCCGGCGCACCGTCACCGCTGCACAAGGTCGACACCATGGCCGATCTGCGGGAGGTGCTGGGTGTCTAGCCTGCATGTCACGTTCATCTGCTCGGGCAACATCTGCCGGTCCCCGATGGCGGAGAAGATGTTCGCCCACCAGATCGCCGAACGCGGCCTGGCCGACGTCGTGCGGGTGTCCAGCGCCGGCACGGGCGGCTGGCATTCCGGTGAGCCCGCCGACCGGCGCACCAATGAGGTTCTGCGCCAGCATGGTTACCCGACCGCGCATCGCGCGGCGCAGATCGACGACGACCATCTGGCCGCCGACATGGTGATCGCGATGGGCCGCAACCACGCCCGTTTCCTCAAGGAGATGGGCGTCCCCGCGGAGCGGCTGCGGATGATGCGGGCCTTCGATCCCAAGTCGGGCGCCTTCGCCCTCGACGTCGAGGATCCGTACTACGGGTCAGCCAGCGACTTCCAGGACGTGTTCGACGTCATCGAGGTCTCGCTGCCCGGGTTGCACGAGTGGGTCGACAAGCAGCTGGCTTCCCGATGAAGCGCTGGACGTTCCTGTTCCGGCCCCAGTGGCTGGCGCTGTTCGTCGTCGTGCTCGCGTTCGCCTGGCTGTGTTTCACGGTGCTGGCCCCCTGGCAGCTGGGCAAGAACACCAAGACCTCGCGGGAGAACTCGCAGATCTCCAGTTCCCTGTCGGCGGACCCGGTACCGCTGACCAGTGTTCTGCCGCACCAGGATTCGTCGGCGCCCGATCAGCAGTGGCACCGGGTGCACGCCACCGGGCGCTATCTGCCCGAGGCACAGGTGGTGGCCCGGTTGCGGTCGGCCGACGGCGATCCCGCCTACGAGGTGCTGACCCCGTTCGCCGTGGACAACGGGCCGACGGTGCTGGTGGACCGCGGCTACGTCAAACCCGAACAAGGCACCGCACTCCCCGCATTCGCCGCCCCACCGGCGGGCACGGTGACCATCTAAGCGCGACTGCGTGATGCCGAGCCCGTCCTCACCGGCAAGGATCCGTTCCGCGCCGACGGGGCACAGCAGGTGTATTCGATCAACCCCGGCCAGGTCTCGCAGGTGACCGGGGTGCCGCTGGCCGGCTCATACCTGCAGTTGGTGGACAAGCAGCCCGGCGGCCTCGGCGTCATCCCGCTACCCCATCTGGATTCCGGGCCGTTCCTGTCCTACGGCATCCAGTGGATCGCGTTCGGCATCATCGCACCGATCGGACTGGGCTATTTCATCGTCGCCGAGGTGAAGGCCCGACGGCGGGAGAAGGCGGCCGCGGCACCCGAGGCGACCGACGTCACGCCGCAGACCGCCGAAGAGAAGCTCGCCGACCGGTACGGGCGGCGACGCTGACGGCCACCACGGTCGCCAGCGCCTGAACCGCGCGCGACAACCGCACCCCGCGGCGCAGGTCGGCTGCCTTCGGCGGCGGACCGTCACCCAGGCTGGGACGCATCTCGAGGCGGTGGGCGTATTGCGTGGGTCCGCCGAGGCCGACACCGAGTGCACCCGCAAACGATGCCTCGGCCACCCCGGCATTCGGGCTGGGGTGACGAGCGGCGTCGCGCCGCCATGCCCGCCACGCCCCGCCCGGCGCGCCGGAGACCACCACCACGCACAGTCCCGTCGCGCGCGCCCCGACGTAATTCACGACGTCGTCGAAACGGGCTGCGGCCCAGCCGAACCGCTCGTAACGCGGCGAATGGTGGCCGATCATCGCGTCCAAGGTGTTGGCGCCGCGATAGACCAGCAGCCCGGGTACCCCGGCCAGCGCGCCCCACAGGATGGGCGCCACCTGGGCGTCGGAGGTGTTCTCCGCGACCGACTCCAGCGCGGCACGCGCCAGCCCGTCGGGGTCCAGTGCGGATGGATCGCGGCCGCACAACGACGGCAGCAGCGCCCGGGCCCCGTCGAGGTCATCGGCGTCCAGGCGGTCGGCCATCTGCGCGCCCGTCCGGGCCAGCGACGTCCCACCGAGCACCGCCCAGGTGCTCGCCGCCGTGATCGCGAACGTGCACAACGGTCCGCGCTGGGCGGCGGCACGTTCGGCGACGACGCCCAGCGCACCGAGCGCACCGAGTAGCGCCGCGGTGTGCACCACCCCGGCGGACCTGCGATCGGCGTAACTGCGTTTCTCCAGGGCGGCCGCGGCGGTTCCGAAGGCCGCGACCGGGTGGCCGCGACGCGGATCGGCCCAGCGCAGGTCGGCCAGGTATCCCGCCGCCAGGCCCGCA
>JAHFVC010000562.1 GCA_023264765.1 Mycobacterium sp.
CACCGACCGCCTCCTCGACGCCGCGATCACCCTCAATCCCGCACCGGCCCGCACCGTTGACGCCCTGCACATCGCCGCAGCGCTTAGCGCGGGACACCGCCTACGAACCCTCGTCACCTACGACCCAGAGCTGGCCAGCGCCGCCGCCGACCACCACATCACCACCGTCAGCCCAGGAAGGGAGTCACCGTGATCCGCGCCCTCATCGCCGCGGCACTGATGACCGGCGCCGCGGTACAACTCGTCCACGCCGACCCGTAGACCGCCGCGGCCTACAGCATCGTGCTCAGCCTCGGACTGTGGTTCTTCTGGCCGCTGCTGCGCCGCATCATCCGTCTGATCACCCGCCGCCGCCGGGGACGCCGGCACCCCACTCGCACACCGAAGACCGCCGCGCCGGCACCGCACCTGACCCAGGTGAACCACTACCACTACTACGGCACGATGCAGCCGGCGCCGGGTTCGACGCCGACCCCTGACTACAGCCGGCCGGCGCTACCCCGCCGTACGCAGAGCCAGCAGGCATCCGACGAGATCTTCGACATCATCGACCTGAACGACGAGACACGGTGACCATGACCGACGACGACCTGCAGACCGACCGCGGGTGGGAGAACAGGCGCCTCATCCTCGCCTCTCTGGCTCCGCGTACAACCACCCGCCCAGCCCGGCGCAGGACCACACCCGACACCGACGACCACTTGCCCGACGGTC
The DNA here is from genome assembly GCA_023264765.1 of Mycobacterium sp. Taxonomy (GTDB): domain Bacteria; phylum Actinomycetota; class Actinomycetes; order Mycobacteriales; family Mycobacteriaceae; genus Mycobacterium. The sequence continues at coordinate 715 of JAHFVC010000562.1, forward strand.
CGGCCACACCCAAGAAACCGGGTCTGCTCGGCCGTGGCGTACGTGCCGGCGGCCGCGCCGCAGCGGCCGGCGGGAGAGCATTCAACGACCGCGTGCCGCGCGAGAACCGGCTCCGGATGGCGATCCTCACCGTGGCCGCCGTCGTCGTCCTCCTCGTCGCCCTATCCTTCGTCAACTTCGTCACCACCGACGTCACCCCCAAGACCACCCAGACCACCCAGACAGCGGCGCCGCCCGCCCCACCCATCCAAGTGCCGCTCAACCGCGACCAAATCCTCACCGGAGTGAAGGCCGCCGACGTCTGCCCCAAGGACGCCAACTACTCCGACGCCAACCGCGCCTTCGACGGCGACCTGACCACCGCCTGGGTATGCACCCGCGCCAAGAACCAGGACGGCCAACAGCTGCAAGTCGACTTCGGCCGACAGGTGACCCTGACCCAAATCCGCATCATCGGCGGCTTCGACGCCACCGCCCCCGACGGCACCGACCAATGGTCCAAGCACCGCATCGTCACCAAACTCGAGATCTACTTCCCCCGCGACCTGCGCCGCGATCCCGTCACCATCGACACCGGCGGCGTCCGAGACTGGCGCTTCGTCGCCCTCACCCCGCCCGCCACCGTCAGCAAACTGCTGATCCGCGTCGCAGAAACCTCCGACCCACCGCAACCCGCCACGCCGACAAGCGAAACCCCCGCACCCACGACCGACGACGTCACATCGGTAGCAATGTCGGAGATCCAATTCATCGGCAGCGAAGGCGCCGCAGGGAGCTAATGGGCGCCGCGGTGTCCTCGTCAGCGCTTATGCTGATTAGCGGCCGCTGCGGCGGCCTGACTCCCGGCGACGAATCGCCCACATCGGTTCGCACCAAATTCGGGACAAGACCCACGGGGTTCCGCGCCATTACCCACCGAAGACCGTCGTACCGCAGATGTGGGCTGCACAGCGACGGGCATCTTTGGACGGGAAGTGATCTCGCAATGACCGATGACAACGCCTTCAAGCGCAAGGCACGCAAGCACCAACAGGCCACCGGCGACTCCTACATGCGTGCGCGTCGCCAGGTCGACGTGAACCACGCGAACACCAACGCCGCAGCTCCCACCAACACGCTGCTCACCCTGCTCGCCGAGCCCACCACAGAGGCCCTACGGATACCTCTCGGACTCCAGGCCGACGGCACACCCGTGTGGCTCGACCTTCGCGACGAAGCCGACGGCGGCAACGGCCCCCACGGCCTCATCGTCGGCACAACGGGCAGCGGCAAAACCACCGCGCTCACCAGCCTCACGTTCGCGCTGTGCACCCGCTACTCACCCGAACAGGTGCAATTCATTCTCGCTGACCCCCGCAAGCACAGCGGGTTCGACGACTTCGCCGACTACCCGCACGTACGAGCGACCTTCACCGACCTGGAGCGCGTCGAAGACGCAGCGACCACCCTCGTGGACACCATCCGCGGCGTACTCGACGAACGCGCACGAACGCTTCACGACCTACGCCGCACCGGGTCGCCCTTCGACACCATCGGCGACTACCAGCGAGGGCACACCGAGCCGAGCGCAGACCCGACCGCGCTTCCCTTCATCTTCGTCGTCGTCGACGACCTCTCCGCCTTGTGCCGGCACCGTCCCGACGTCGCCGATTCCCTGACCGCGCTCACGCGCAAGGGTCGTGCACTCGGTGTGCACCTGGTGGCCTCCACAGCCACCATCGGACACCCCCTGCCGCGAGACCTGTTCGACAATCTCGTCTTCCGCATCACCCTGAGAACCACCACCGAGGCCGAATCCCGCCGAATGATCGGAACGCCTGCGGCGGCCCACCTCCCCAGTGATCGCCGCGGGGTCGGCTGGATCACGGCGGCACCCGGTGCAAATCCCCTCCAGTTCACCGGCTTCCACCCCTCGCGCTCGGTCATCACAGCAGCATCTCGACGGTCAGCGACTGGACAATGACGTGGTGGCCATCAACACCA
>JAHFVC010000051.1 GCA_023264765.1 Mycobacterium sp.
AGTCCTTGTGCGGGGTCAGCTGCAGGTACTCATAGCCCAGTTCGGCGACCACGCGGGGTAATTCGAGCAGCCCGTAGTCGTGGTGGAACGGGGTGGGATCGAGAGCGATCTTCATGTCACGCGCCCTCGATGGACGCGCGGTCGACCAACTTCACCTCGACGGGCAGACCGCCGTTGTTCAGCGATTCGACACCCGCCTCGCACACCGCGGCCGCCGCGTAGCCGTCCCACGCAGAGGGTCCGTCGACGTTCGTCCCGCCCGCAACGGCATCCACCCAGCGCTGGAACTCCGTGTCGTAGGCCTGGCCGAAGCGCTCCTTGAAGCTCGGGGTGATCTGGCCACCCCAGCTGCCGGGGGCAGTCTTGCGGATCAGCCCGACGTCGAGTCCGATCATGGCACTGCCCTTTTCGCCGACGATCTCGGTGCGGACCTCGTAGGCGACACCGGTGGTGACGAACAGTTCGACATCCACGTGCTTGCCGGACGCCGTCTTGAAGATCGCGATCTGAGGATCCTGCAGGCCCTGGGGCGCAGCGGGGTTGGCGGCCGGACGGATGATCTGCACGGAGGCGATCTCCTCGTCGAGCAGGAAGCGGGTCACATCGACCTCGTGTACCAACGAGTCCCGCACGATCATGTCGCTGTTGAAGTTGGGCGGCACGCTGGGATTGCGGTGGGCGCAGTGCAGCACCAGCGGTTCGCCGAACTCGCCGGCGTCCAGCAGCGATTTCAGCTGCGCGTACTCGTGGTCGAAGCGGCGCATGAACCCGACCTGGATCAGCCGCTTGCCCAACTCCGCCTCGCGTTTGACCACCGCGAGCGAGGTCTCCACATCGGTGGTCAGCGGCTTCTCGCACAGCACCGGCTTGGCGTGCTCAAGACAGGCCAGCAGTTGCTTCTCGTGGGTGGGGCCCGGGGTGGCGATCACGACGGCGTCGACCTCCGGGTCGGCGATGGCGTCGAGCGGGTCACCGATGGCCCGGCAGCCCGGGATGCCGGCGGCGATGGCTTCGGCTTTTTCGGTGAGGTAGTCGTTGACCACGACCACCCGGGCACCCGAGATGCGGGCGGTGATGCGTGCGACGTGATCGGCGCCCATCATTCCGACGCCCAGTACGGCAATCTTCAACTCAGACATGAGGTGTGGTTCTCCTACTTGAAACGGACGGACGGAATGCCACACGAGCCCAAGTACTCACTCGTGCGCTTGGCGATGGGCAGGGGGGCGTCGACCTCGCAGGGATACATGTCCTGCTCGACGATCGCGAAGACGTCGATACCGAGCTTCTCGATCTCGGCGAGCAGCGGCGGCATGTCCGGAATGCCCAGTGGCGGTTCGGTCATCGCGCCGAGTTTGACGGCCTCGCCGAACGGCAGGTCTTCGGCTTCGACCTTGGCGCGCACCTCGGGATCGACCTGCTTGAGGTGCAGGTACCCGATGCGCTCGGGAGCGCGCCGGATGATGGCGATGTTGTCGCCACCGCAGTAGGAGATGTGGCCGGTGTCCAGGCACAGGTTGACGAAATCGCCGTCGGTGCCGTCCAGGAAGCGGTAGACGTTCTCCTCGGTGTCGACATGGGAGTCGGCGTGCGGGTGGTATTGCGCACGCACGCCGTACTTCTCGAACATGGCCTTGCCCAGCTGGTTCATGCCCTGGGTCTTCTTGCGCCACTGTTCGGGGGTCAGGTTGCGGTCCTCCAGGACGGCACCTGTCGCCGGGTCGCGCCACATCTCCGGGATGACGACGACGTGCTTACCGCCTACGGCCGCAGTCAGTTTCGCGACGTCCTCGATCTGGCTCCATACGGCGTCCCATGAATCGTCCTGATGCAGGTGTTCGAACACGGTGCCCGCGGACAGCTTCAGGTTGCGCTTGGCGAGCTCGTCGGAGAGCTGCTTCGGGTCGGTGGGCAGGTAGCCGAACGGGCCCAATTCGATCCATTCGTAACCGGATTCGGCCACCTCGTCGAGAAACCGGGTATACGGCGTCTGGTTCGGATCGTCGGGAAACCACACACCCCAGGAGTCGGGGGCGGAGCCAACGAGAATGGTGCTCATCGGAGAATGTCCTTTCGGTGATCAGACTGACGTGCTGTGACGGGTGCCGTGCTGGGTCTCGAAACGCTCTTCGAGTTCTTCGAGAGTGGTGTCTTTGGTCTCCGGGACATACCGGAGCACGAACAGGAACGAGGCGACGTTGATCATGACGAAGAGTCCGAACGTGCCGGTGGATCCCAGTGCCTGGTTCAGCAGGGGGAAGGCGAACGAGATGATCGCGTTGGTGCACCAGAGCACGAAAACGGCGATGCCCATGGCGAATCCGCGGATGCTCAGCGGGAAGATCTCCGAGAGCAGCAGCCAGACGACGGTGCCGATGAACATCTGGACGAAGGCGACAAACAGCACCATGCAGGCGAGGATGACGTAACTGCGGGTCATCGACGCGGGCATCAGGAAGGTCGCGGCGAGGGCGGTCTGGGACAGCGCGACACCGGCGAATCCGATGAGCAGCATGGCCCGTCGGCCGACGAACCCGAGCAGGATGATCCCGATGATGGTGGTGACCACCGACGTGACGCCGACGGCGATGGTGGCCACCAATGCCGCGCTGACACCCAGCCCGCTCTGCTCGAGAATGGTGGGTGCGTAGTAGTTCACGGTGTTGATGCCGGTGGCTTGCTGGACGACGGCCAGGCCGCAGCCGATCAGCACGACCCGGCGGATCCACGGCACGTCCCGGATGACGGAGAACGGGGTCGCGGTGGACTTCAGCATGTGCGCGGTGTGTTCGGCGATGACGCCGTACTCGGCGTCGGCCTCGTCGGGGGTCCGACTGAGCCGCAGCACGCCGCGGGCCTCGTCCATCCGGCCCTTGAGCCCGTACCAGCGGGGGGAGTCCGGTAGCGCCAGCATGCCGACGAAGAGGGCGATGGCGGGGACGGCTGCGACGGCGAGCATCGTGCGCCACACGTGTGGATCGTGGATGAGGTGGTCGAGCAGGGCGTTGGTGGCGAAAGCGAGCATCTGGCCGGTGACGATCATCAGCTCGTTGATGGTGACCATGCGGCCGCGCCGTTCCGCGGGCGCCATCTCGGCGAGATACAGCGGGCAGGTCACCGCGGCTGCGCCGACACCGAGACCGAGCACGATGCGGGCGGCCACCATGATCTGCACGTTCGGCGCCAGCGCGCAGCCGATGGCGCCGATCAGGAACAGCCCCGCGCAGACCAGCAGCATGCGCTTGCGGCCGATCCGGTCGGCCACCCGGCCGCCGAACAGCGCGCCGAAGGCGGCGCCCGGGAACAGCAGGGAGCTGACGACGGTGGCCTCGCCGAACGAGGACAGCGCCAGGTCGTCCTTCATGTACAGCAGCGCACCGGAGATGACGCCGGTGTCGTACCCGAACAGCAGGCCGCCGAGTGTCGCGATGACGGTGAGTTTGGTCAGGAAACGTCCTGACTCCCGGGTGGTCGTCATCGGTGCACCGTGCCTGTCGTGGTTGGAGCCAGTCCGGGCCGGACTTCCCGCCGGCCTTTTGCATCTAACGCGCGTTAGTAACGCGCGTTAGAGCTACTATGGGTGCTCCGATGGGGATGTGTCAACCGTCACGTGGTTCAGGAGGTGTGATGCCGTCAGCCCCGCGCAGCGGTTCCTCGGCGCGCCGCCCGACGATGGCTGAGGTCGCCGCCCGCGCCGGCGTCTCCCGGACGTTGGTGTCGTTCATCCTGGACGGCAAGCCGGGGGCCAGCGAGGAGACCCGGCAACGGGTCCTCGCCGTTGCCGAGGAGGTCGGCTACCGCCCGGACTCAGCGGCGCGGCTGCTCGCGCTCGGACGTAGCCGGACGCTGGGTGTCCTGACCGACGTCCGCCAGCTCTTCCAAGCCGAACTGGTCGCGGGCATCTACCCAGCCGCCGAGGAACTGGGCTATGAGGTGCTGCTCACGACGAACCTGTCCGACCGACCCGAATCGGTCCCGGTCGATGCGCTACTGAGCCACCGCTGCGGCAGCCTGGTACTGCTGGCCCCGGTATCCGGGATGGACTACCTCGCCAAGCTGGCGACCGAGGTTCCCGTGGTCGTGGTCGGCCCGCGGTTGCCCGACGACGTACTCGCCGACGGGGCGAACCTGGCATCCGTACGCACCGACGACGCGCAGGGCGTCGGTCAGGCGATCGACTATCTGGTCACCTTGGGGCACAAGGACATTCTGCATGTCGACGGTGGGGACGAGTCCGGCTCGCCCGAACGGCGGCGCGGGTACCGCGAGGCCATGCGCGCGCACGGTCTCGGTGACCGGATCGATGTCATCGCGGGTACGCACACCGAGGAGGGCGGCGCCATCGCTGCTCGGGAGTTGCTCACTCGTCCGCACTTGCCGAGCGCGGTGCTGGCCAGTAACGACCGCAGCGCGCTGGGGCTGCTCGACGTCCTGACCCGCGCCGGTGTCGACATCCCCGGCGACCTCTCGCTGGTGGGATTCGACGACAGCCGCCTGTCGGACTATCCGCGGATCGACCTGACGACCGTTCATCAGGATGCGCCGGGGCTGGCGCGGCATGCGGTGCGGCTGGCGGTGGAAATGTTGGAGCAGCGGTGCGCCGGACCCAAAGAGGTTGTGCTGGAAGCGCAACTCGTCATCCGCGGCACCAGCGCCGCTCCACCTCCAACCCGGCGGTAGTGTCGCTCAGATGGTGAACTTCGCCCTGCGGTCCTGTGGCCTACGCGGGCATGCGACATTCGCGCCCGACGAGCCCGAGCTACGGGAACGCCTGCGGGTGGACACGCCGGTCGGTGAGGCCTGGCGCTGCCTGCGGTGCGAGACGTTCGTGGTCGGCCCGCCCCGCGGCCACGGCCCCGCCGACACCGCGCCCGAGGTGCCCCGCGGGCGGCTGTTGAGGGACCGCACCCTGATGCGGATTCTGGCCGCCGAACGAGTGATCCGCGCGCTGCTGCTGCTGTTGGCCGCCGGCGGCGTGCTCAAGGTCCGCGGCGAGCGCGAGCATCTCAAACAGGCTTTCGAAGAAGAGCTTCCGCTGCTTCGGCCGTTGGCCGATCAGATCGGCTGGAATCTCGACGATTCCAAGGTCATCCGACACATCGGTGACGCTTTTTCGCTGTCGTCGACCACGCTGCTGTGGATCGCGATCGGGCTGGCGGCCTACGGCGCCACCCAGCTGGTCGAGGCCGCGGGCCTCTGGTTGATGAAGCGCTGGGGCGAGTATTTCGCGGTCGTGGCCACCAGTGCCTTTCTGCCGCTGGAGATCTACGAACTGACCGAGAAGGTGACGGTGCTGCGGGTCGCGGCCGTGGTCATCAATGTCATCGCGGTGGTGTGGCTGCTGTGGAGCAAGCGGCTGTTCGGCTTGAACGGGGGAGCCACGGCGTACTGGGCGGAGCACCACACCGAGAGCCTGATGAGTGTCGAACGTGCCGGACTCGAAGGCGCTGCGCCCTAGCCGTCCAACGAGCCCAACAACTCCCGCGCATACTGCCGCACCGCTTCTTTTGCGATCTTCCCATTACTGGTCAGCGGCAGCGCATCGACGAAGAGGACATGGCGCGGACGTTTGAACCCGGCGAGGCGGGCGCGCACCTGCGCGACCAGGTCGGCGGCGCTCACCGGCTGCCCGGGCGGGGAGACCACCACCGCGCAGATCGCTTCGCCCCAATAGGCATCGGGTACGCCCACCACCGCCACCTGATCCACGCCCGGATGGCGGGACAGCACATCCTCTACTTCACGGGAGGACACGTTCTCGCCGCCGGTGATGATCACGTCCTTGAGGCGGTCGGACACCACCAGGCGACCGGCCTCGTCGAGGTAGCCGATATCGCCGGTGTGCAGCCAACCGTCCACCGTGGCCGGGGTGTTCGGCCAGTAGCCCGCGGCGACCTGCTCGCCGCGCACGAGGATCTCACCGATGGGGCCAGGTCCGGCGATGCGGATCTGGACCCCGGCGTGCGGCCGTCCCGCGCTCGCCAGGATTGCGGGATCGCCGGACCGGTGCTCCGCGGGCCCGAGAAATGTGACGTTCCCGCCGGTTTCGGTCATTCCGTAGCCCTGATGGAATCCCACCCCGAGCCGGGTGACGGCCCGGTCCAACAGGTCGGCGGGGATGGCGGCCGAACCGTAGGCGATATCGCCCAAGGTGGGCAGCGCAGTGCCGGTGCGCTCGAGATGGCCGAGCAGGCTGTGCAGCATCGTCGGCGCCAGCGAGCACGATGTCACGCCATGTGCGTGGACCGCCTCGGCGAAGGCCTCGGGCCGAAAGGTGGGCATCGGGAGCACCGTCGAACCCGCCCCGTGGTGCACCAGCATGTTGTAGCCGGCGATATGGCACATGGGGAAGGGCAGCAGATACACCCCGCCGGAGCGCACCGCCCGGCCGGCGATGGTCCCGCGGACCGCCGCGAGCAGTGATCGGTGGGTGTGTATGACGCCCTTGGGTTTTCCGGTGGATCCGCTGGTGAACAGCAACCACGCCGGTTCGTCCGGGGTGGGCGTCACATCGACCGTAGAGGCGGAGCGATCCCGCCAGTCGGGGCCGTCGAACGGCATCAGCCGCCGGCCGCTGCCTGCCAGTGCCTCGAGGTAGGTGGGGTCACCGACCACGAGCGCGGGCCGGACGGCAGTGAGCTGGTCGAGATGCTCTGCGTTGCTGAGTCGTTGGTTGATCAGCACCAGAATCCGTCCGGCTCGCGGAACGCCGTAGTACAGGCGGGCGTAGTCGGCACTGTTGTCGGCGATGACGGCGATGCGATCGCCCGGCGCGCTGCGGGCCGCCACCCAGGCAGCGGTTGCACCGATCTCGGCGTCGAACTGCGCGAAACTGATGGTTGTTCCGTCGGGACTGATGACAGCGGCCCGGTCCGGTGTCGCGGCGGCCGCAGCGGTGATCAGTTCGTGCAGGAGCACGGTCACAAGTCGTCGATGCTGATGATGCCGTCCTGGACCGCGCGGGCCACCAGTGCGGCCTTGGTCGGCGCGGGCCTTCCGACCGCGGCGTACTTCACCCGGACACGCTGAAGGTGGGTGCGCACGGTGGCCGGTGCGATGTCGAGCCGTCCGGCGACCAGATCCTTGCTCTCGGTCTGGAACCAGGCCAGCAGCACTTCCTTTTCGCGCGGCGCCAAGGCGGGCCGCCCCTGCTGGCGATCCGAGCCCAACGCACCCGCCATCCGGGGGCCGACGTACGTGTTGTCGGTGCTGGCGGCGCGGATCGCGTCCACGAGATGCTTGCGGCCCTCTGACTTGACGAGATAGCTGACGGCCCCGAGATCCAGGCACGTGAGGATGACCTCGGCGTGTTCCAGGTGCGAGTACACCACCACCCGGTGGCCCACCTGCGCGATGCGTTCCAGCGCAGTGAAGTCCGGGGCAGGTCCGGTCAGCTCCAGATCGAAGATCACCACGTCGGCCACCTCGTGGGTGGCGGCGAGAAACGATTCGGCATCGAAGTAGCTGCCCGACAACCGGATGGGCGGTTCGGCGGCGTCGCACCACGCGCTGATCCCACTGTGGATCACGCCATGGTCGTCGATGACCGCGACCGTCACCTCATCCGCTGCTGTGGACACGGCGTCGATCTCCTTCCCCTGCAACACCTCGGATGGTCAGCCAGGCGATGTCCCCATGCGTGGTCAGTTCGACATCGACCGCGCCCATTTCGGGACATTGTGCCAGGTCATCGGTCAACCCCTGGCACACGATGCTGGCGACCATCCCGCCCGGCCCTGCGGTGATCGCGATCCGGGCCGATTCGGAGGTGACGTCCAGTGCGCGACCCAGCGCGGCGGCCATCGAGTCCACCTCGGCGGCAGTCAGATCCGGCAGCGTTCCCTCGATGTGCAACGACACGTCGACACCACGTTCTTCGGCGGCATCGACGGCCTGTCGGAGGGTGCGAAGCAGGGGATGGTCGAAGCTGGCCGACTGATCGAAGAGCACCCGCATGCGCTGGGTCTCCAGCTGCGCGCGCCGACGGAAGGCGGCGTCGACGGGTTGATGGTCGGCCAGTGCGCGCAACATCGGCCGCACGCCGGTGATCACGTCGGCGTAGCGGCGCCGGTATTCTTCCTGGAGCGCACGGGTCACCTCTTCACGGGTGAGAAGCTTTACCCGAGACATGGTTTCGGCGTGCGCGTTGTCGGCGGCAGCATTGATCAAGGTGTTGAACAGCAGCACGCACATCTGGACGGTGAGGATGCTCGCGGTGCCCAACGCAATGTTGAAGATGGTTTCGGAGGTGGGCGCACGGGCCACGCTCACCCCGGCGGGTATCAGCCAGTAGAGGGCGAGCAGGGCCCGTGCCCGGGGCTGGGACTCGCGCACCAACAGTGGCATCAGGCACCACCCGATCGCACTCTGAGACCACTGGGCCTGCCCGCCGATCAGGTGCGCGGGAATCAGCATCGTCTGCATCAGAGCGACGGCCATCAGGGTCGTCATCCCGGCGATCGGCGATAGCCGGGCCCGCCCGAGGATGTCGGGCACCGCGCTGAGCGCGCACAGTCCCGCGACGACGGCCAGTGCGACCTGCAGATGCGGGTTCGGCACCAGCGGCAGTGCCGGTACCGCCATCGCCGCCAGATTGATGACGCTGAAGCCGACCAGCACCAGTCCGTAGCCGATCCGGATGCGTTCGAGCAGCCGTTCCGGATCGACGGCATCGGTGTCGGATGGCGCAGCGGCCCATGACAGTTCGACTTTCGTTCCGTCGCCGGGTCGGGAGGTGACGTCGGCGCGGCCGCCGAATTGCGTCATCCGGCCGATGACCGATGCCGCCACACCGTGTCCCGTGGCCGGTGCGGTCGGGTCGAATCCCACACCGTCATCGGCGATCACGACCAGCCCCGGCCGCACTTCGATGGTGACCGCAGCAGCGTGGGCGTGCCGGTCCACATTGGTCAGCGTCTCCCGCGCCGCGGCCACCACGGCGTGGGCCACCGCGCCGTCCACCCACAGGGTCGGCAGGCCGATCACCTGCGCCGGTGTGCGTAGATGCGCCGTCAGCGCTCGCAGCGCGTCGACCAGCTCCATCGGCTCGTCGCGCGCCGGGGCGGGGCCGTCGCCCAGGATGGCCAGATCACGCCGGGCCTGGGCGGCGAGCCGGTCGGCGGGCAGTGCGGTGCCTTGCCCCACCAGAAGCAGCGTCGAGGCGACGGTGTCGTGCAGCAGGCGGGCTTGCTCACGGTCGTAGGAGCGGACCGCGGCGCCGACCCGTTCGGCGACCTCGGCCCGTTGCCTGCCGTGCCGCGCGGTGTCCACCGCGCCGGTCACCCGCAGCACCGTGAGCCGCATCAGCGCCGAGGTCGTCCACTGCAGGGCGAAATAGTAGAGGTTGAAGATCTCCGGGACGTGGGACCAGCCGGCGACCTGTGCCGCACCGTAGGCGTACGCCGCGGCGATACCCATCGTCATCGCCAGGGACCACCGTGCGGACAGTGAGATGCCGTAGGTGATGACGGCGGTACCGACGATCGCCACGGGGGCGCAGTTCGATTGGTAGAAGGCCGGATCCGATACCAACAACGGGATCGCCAGGCAGACCGCGATGGTGGCGGCATAGTCGATGACGGTGGGCACCACCATCCGGGAACGGGTGAGCAACCGGTACACCGACCACACGCCCAGGACGGCCAGCAACACCTGGCCGGGCGCCGAGGCAGTGTCCGCCGGATCGGCCACCACGGCTGCGGCGACCAGCACCGTCGCGCTGTGGCGCATCAGCACGGCGACGGTGCCGGCCCGGTGGTCCATGTGCCTGCGCGAGGCATCGTCGAAGGTGGTGTCCATGCTGCGCAGCATTGTGTCGGAGACCGCGCCTGCCCGCAGCGGTACTCCGGTTCGGGTCAGTCGCTGTCGGGCAGCAACAGCGACAGCATGGTATCGAGCCGGTCGGCCATCTGGTGATAACTCATGACGCGGGACTGCACTTGCAGAAGGGCACCCCAGAACATCGTCTCCAGCGTGTCCATCACCTCTGGCCACGCCCCCATCCCGAGGGCCGCGGCGGTGCGCCGGTGCACCTCGGCGGCGACCCGGCTCCGGATCGCGGCGACGGCGTCATCGTCGTCACGCAGCAGGGCTCGGGCGCACGCCGAGGCAAGCAGCGGCTCATCGGCGAGCACCAGGGTGATCGCGCGCAGCTGGGTGCCGACCCTGGCCCGGGTGTCGGCGTTCGGATCGATGTTGAGGGGCAAGTCGTGGACTCGGGTGAGGTAGAGCTCCGCGAACATCGCGTCGACGGAGGGGAAATGCGCGGACACCGCGGACGGCGTGATGCGTGCGCGGGCGGCCAGCTCGGTGAGCGACAGCTCGGCGCGGGCGTCGAGGATCGCGGCGGCGGCACCGAACACCTGCCGGTGCGTCTGCTTGATCCGGACAACCGGATTCTGATGGTGATCCTGCAAGTAGGTGACATCAGCCACCGCTGGGCTGGACATGTGTCCAGGGTATATGTCACGCGCATGATCCGCAATCAGCGACAATAAAATGCCTATTCACATGCCAGTTTGACGTCGAGCCTGTGGTCCAACCACCCGGACGAGGTGTGCCGAGCCGATGCGACGGCTAGAGTTTTCGGACAAGTGTCCAGTAATATTCGGCCGAGGACGAGGGGGAAACCATGAGCTACGTGATCACACAGAACTGCTGCAAGGACGCCAGTTGTGTGCCGGTGTGCCCGGTCGACTGCATCCGGCCGGTCGGCGGTGACGACACCGACATGCTCTACATCGATCCCGACGCCTGCATCGACTGCGGCGCCTGCTTCGACGAGTGCCCCGTCGATGCGATCCACTACGAAGAGGACCTGCCGCCCGAGCAGGAGCGCTTCCGTGAGATCAACGCCGCCTATTTCGAGCGGCACCCCCTTGAGCCGGACACTGCCGCCCAGCGTCCCGCCCGGCCGGCCGTCGCTGCAGGCGCTCTGCGGGTCGCGATCGTGGGTGCCGGTCCGGCCGCGTGCTACGCCGCGGCGGAACTGATCGAGATCGACGGCGTCGAGGTCAATCTCTTCGAACGGCTGCCCACCCCGTTCGGCCTCATCCGGGCCGGCGTCGCACCCGATCATCAGCACACCAAATCCGTGGTGAGCATCTTCGAACGGGTCTTCACCAACCGCCGGTTCGGCTGTCACCTCGGTGTCGAGATCGGCCGTGATCTGACCCACGACGATCTCATGGCGCACCACCATGCCGTCATCTACGCAGTCGGCGCCGCCACCAGCCGCGCACTGGGCATCCCCGGTGAGGATCTGCCCGGCAGTCATCCGGCGGCTGATTTCGTCGGGTGGTACAACGGCCACCCCGATCACGCCACGTGCGCCTTCAACTTGGCCACCGAACGCGCCGTGATCGTCGGCAACGGCAACGTCGCGCTGGACGCCGCGCGCATGCTGCTGATGGGTCAGGACGCGCTCGCGGGCACCGATATCGCCGAACATGCACTGCAGGCGTTGCGCGACAGCACTATCCACGAAGTCGTGATTCTGGGTCGGCGCGGCATCGCTGACGCCGCATTCTCGGTGGGAGAGTTCATCGCCCTCGGTCATCTCGACGGGGTCGATGTCGTCATCGACGGCGACCTACAGGCCCCGGTGGACGAGGCCGACCTCGGCGCGGTGCTCAAGACGGACATCGCCCGGGAGTACGCACAGCGCGCGCAAACTCCGGGTAACAAGCGGATCGTGTTCCGGTTCAACACCATTGCGGAGGAGATCATCGGCGACGGCGCAGCCCAAGCGCTGCGGGTGAGTCGTGGCGGGGATGCCGACACGCTGACCACGGGGCTGATCCTGCGATCCATCGGCTATCGAGGTGTCCCGATCGGCGGACTGCCCTTCGACGAGTCCACCGGCGTGGTGCCCAACGAGGACGGCAGGGTGACCGGCACGCCGGGCAGCTACGTCGCGGGCTGGATCAAGCGTGGTCCACGGGGCGTGATCGGTACCAACCGAACCTGCGCCGTGCAGACCGTCGATGCACTGTGGAAGGACCACCTCGAAGGCATTTTGCAGCGTGATCTCGGGAGTTCCGAAGAACTGCGAAAGCTCTTGGAAGAACGTGGGATCCGACACCTCGATTGGTCGGGCTGGCGGGCCATCGATGGTGCCGAGCGCGACCGCGGCGCGGCGGCCGCACGTCCCCGGGTGAAGTTCATCGCGATCGAGGACATGCGTGCCGCGGCGCTGACGGCCACGGGTCAAGGGTGAGGCTCAGGACCTGGTGAGCTCCGCGTAGCGCGCCAGATGGTGGTCGGTGGAGCCGAACTCGTACTGCACCGCCGTCAGCCGCTTGAAGTAGTGCCCGATGGCGAGCTCCTCGGTCATGCCCATGCCGCCGTGTAGCTGCACCGCGTTCTGCCCGATGAACCGCGCGGCGCGGCCGACCGTTGCCTTGGCGGCGGAGACCGCCCGGGACCGCTGGTCGGCGTCGGCCTGCAGGTTCAGCACGGCCAGATACACCGCGGCCACAGACTGTTCGAGCTCCATGTGCATGTCGACCATGCGGTGCTGCAAAGCCTGGAAGCTGCCGATCGGGGTGCCGAACTGTTGCCGCTGCTTGCTGTATTCGACGGTGTCGGCCAGCACCTTGCGCATGTTGCCGACGGCTTCTGCGCAGATCGCCGCCGCACCCTCGTCGCGAGCTTGGGCCAGCGACGGCCAGGCGGCGCCGTCCTCACCCAGCAGCGTCGCCCGCACGCCGTCGAACCCGATGTCTGCGGCCCAGCGGTCGTCGACCGTGCGGTATCCGTGCACGGCGAGGCCCGCGGGCGTATCGGTCACATCGACCAGGAACAGCGACAGCCCGGCGGGCGTCGTCGCGGTGACGATCAGGTGGGTGGCCAGTCGGGCGTTGAGCACCATGATCTTTGCGCCGTCGAGCAGCCAGGCGTCACCGTCGCGGCGGGCGCTGGTGGTCGCGTCCTGCCAGCGTTCGCCGGACTGTGCCTCGGCGGCAGCAAGTGCGACCACGGCCTCACCCGCGACCAGCTTTTCCAGCAGATCGCTCACCTCGCTGTCATTTCCCGTCGCCGCCCTGGCCCGCACCAACAACCCGCCCGCCACCACCGCCGTGTCCACGTACGGCTCGACCACCAGCGCGTGGCCCAGCGCTTCGGCGATCACCATGACTTCCACTGGACCGCCGCCGATTCCGCCGACTTCCTCGGGCAGTGCCGCGCCCAGGATGCCGAGTTCGTCGGCGAACGCACGCCAGACCTCGGGCTGCCAGCCGGCGCCGATCTTGGCGGCGGCACGGCTGGATTCCAGCTGATAGCGCGTGGAGAGGAACTTGGTGAGACCGTCGCGCAGCAGTTCCTGTTCACCGGTCAGTTTGAAGTCCATTTACAGTCCCAACTCCGCCTTGGCGAGGATATTGCGCTGAATTTCGTTGCTACCGGCGTAGATTGAGCCGGCCCGATCGTTGAAGTAACGCAGCGGCGCGACCGCTTGCCACGGTTCGCCGCTGAGGTAGCCGTCCTCGGGCGCGATGAAATCTGCGATCGGGCCGCCCGGGCAGGTGGCGTGTGGCTGGTAAGCGCGACCGCGGGGGCCCGCAGCCTCCATGGCCAGTTCGGTGAGGGCTTGGCTCAGCTCGGTCGAGATGACCTTGAGCATCGACGACGCCGCACCGGGATGACCACCACCGGCAAGGGCTGCGAGTACGCGGTACTCCAGGATCTCCAGTACCTCGGTCCGGATCCTGGCGTCGGCGAGCTTGCGGGCGAACGATGGGTCGTCGATCAGCAGACCGCCTGCCGGACCGGGCTGGCCGGCGGCGGCCGTGGCGACCTCTTCGGCCATCACCTGCAGCGCAGGAGCGGTCGCGCCGCCGCCGCGCTCGAATTCCAGCAGGTACTTCGCGACGGTCCAGCCGTCGTCGATCTGTCCGATGACATTGGCCTTCGGAACGCGCACCTCGTCGAAGAAGACCTGGTTCTGCACTTCCTCACCGGAGGTCATCACCAGGGGCCGGATCTGGATGCCCGGGGTGGCCATGTCGATGAGGACGAACGTGATGCCCTGCTGCTTCTTGCCGGTGCGCGACGTGCGCACGAGGGCGAACATCCAGTTGGCCTCGGTGGCGTGGGTGGTCCAGATCTTGCTGCCGGTGCAGACCAGGTCGTCTCCGTCGTCGGTGGCGGCCATGGTCAGTGCTGCCAGATCCGAACCCGCCTCGGGCTCGGAGTAGCCCTGACAGAAGAACACCTCGCCGGTCAGGATGCGGGGGAGGAAGAAGTCCTTCTGCGCTGGCGTGCCGAACTTGACGATGGCGTGGGCGACCATCCGAATGCCCATCGGGGACAGCGACGGCGCTCCGGCCAGCTGAGATTCCCTGCTGAAAATGTAGTGCTGGGTGAGGGTCCAGTCGCAGCCCCCGTGCTCCACCGGCCATGCGGGCGCCGCCCACCCACGCTCGTGGAGGATCCGCTGCCACTCCATGCTGGCCTCGTGATCGCTGTACACGCTGGTCATCAGCCGGCCCGCACGTTGAAGATCGGGGGTGAGCCGGGTTGCGAGGAAGTCGCGCACCTCGTCCCGGAAGGCGGAATCCGCCTCTGACCAACTCAGGTCCATGTGTCCTCGCCTCTCCCTCGGCTATCTAACTACGTAATATAACTGGCAGTTCGGAGCCTGCGAGCCGAAGGGGTGCACCGGGCGAGATGTGGTCGTCGCCACGGCGGATCGACACTGTTTCGGACGACCCGGCGGGCGGGTCGAGTGCTATCTTCAACTGGTTGCCGCGGTCCATGCTGGCAAACCCCCTCGATCCCTCGCGTGGACCGCGGCTCCACTTTGCGAAAGTGTGCTGGCTCCAGACGGCGTTCGTCTCGGTTGATTACTTTCACGAGTGTTAATACTGTGGGGAGCCGCGATTTGCGGGGCTGCCTGAACACATCGCCACTGTTGCTCCAAGCCACACTGTGTACGCGGCGATTCGAGCTTGAGCAATGGTGAGGTCACTAACGCGTTATGTGGGACGACGATGTTGCAGTCATTTCGGTGGGCGCCGGTCCGGGCGGCCTTGCCTACGCGGCAGCGACCGCGGATGCCGGTCTGGATGCCCTGATCGCCACCCCGCCGCGGGCCGACGGTGCGCAGGCGCAGGACACGGGGCGTAGCTGGTTGCCCGTCCTCGGTGACCCGGTCACCGATGAGTATCTGGCCGAGCTCGCCACCGGCGCGATCTCGCCTGCCGCCCCTGCGACGTCCGACCTGGTCGTCCGCACTCTGCACACCCCGCCCCGGCAGCGGTCACGCAAGCCGGTCGTGGAGACGTTCGTCGGTTCCCGGTTGCCCGTCTGGGCGGGTGCGTGCCTGGCCTCGCCGTTCGGTGCGGTGGTGACGACGGTGGACCATTGGCCGGCGACGAGGCTGACCGCCAACGGCCTCTCGGTGGGGGTGGCCCCGATCGGTGCTCCCGACGGAAGTTCGCTGAGCGATTGGCTGGCCGAGGCGGTGCGTGAGCGGGAGATCTCCGTGCTCGACGACGCGACGTTGCAGCGCTTGGTGTTCGAAGACGGCCGGGTGGTCGGCGCTGTGTTCGACACACCCGAAGGTGACTGGGCGGTGCAGGCCACACACGGGGTGGCGCTGGCGCCGACCGGCGCGACGCCGACCGAACCGGTGCCCTCCGGCGGCGAACTCGCGCTCGTCGGGTTGGCGGGCAGCCGGTTCGTGCGACTGGAGTTGGTGCACACCGAGGCCGCTCCGGACTAGGGCCGGAGGCAGCATCGAGAGGTGTCTTCCTAGGGCCGGAGGCCCGTCGAGAAATCCACAGCGACGCGGCGTTTGCGCAGGAGTGCCTCCATGGCGTCGCCGGAGATCGGCCGCGAGAGCAGGAAACCCTGGGCGCGGTGGCAGCCATGCCGCAGCAGCGTCACCGCCGCCGAGTCCGTCTCCACCCCTTCGGCGATCAGTTCGAGTCCGAATGCCTCGGCGAGCGCGATGATGGCGCGCACGATGGCGAGGTCGCCCGGACTGGCGCCGAGATCCTGAACGAAGCTCTTGTCGATCTTCAGGGCGTCCACCGGCAAGGACTTCAACAGCGACAACACGCTGTAGCCGGTGCCGAAATCGTCGATGGCCACCTGCACGCCGACATCGCGCAAACCGGCCAGAGTGATCCGGGCCGTGTCGATGTCCTGGACGACGACGCTCTCGGTGATCTCCAGACACACCGAACTGCGCTCGAGGCCGAACTCGTGGAGGATGCCCGCGACCGATTCGACGAATCCGTCGGCGACCAGCTGCACCGGTGACACGTTGATCCGCAACACCGTGTCCTGGCCCACGCCGTTTTCCTGCCACCGCGCGAAATCCGCGCACGCGGTCCGCATCACCCAGCGACCAAGTTCGCCCGCCAGGTTGATGGATTCGGCCACGCCGATGAACGAGTCGGGGGCGAGCAAACCGCGCGTCGGATGCTGCCACCGCACGAGTGCCTCGGCGCCGAGGATCCTTCCGGTGCGCATGTCGATCTCCGGCAGGTAGCGCAGGAACAGCGCGCCGGTCTCGACGACGTTCTGCAGGTGCAGTTCGATGTCGTTCCGGAACTCGTTCTCCAATTCCATCGTGTCGGAGAACACCGCGACCTGGTTGCCACCGTTGCTCTTCGCGTTGAGCACGGCCTGATCGGCGCGGCGGAGCAGATCGGAGCTGGTGTCCCGACCCGGAATGCCGAGTGCGACGCCGATGCTGACGGTGCGGGTCAGCATTTCGCCGTCGATCGGCACACGCTCGCCGAGCACGGCCTGCAGCCGGAAGGCGAGCTCCTCGGCCTCCACCGTGCTCATCGCGGCCTCGGGCACCACCACGAACTCGTCACCGCCGAGGCGGGCGATCATCGCGGGACCGACCGCTGCAGCCAGCCGCTCGGCGAGCACCCGGATGAAGCGGTCCCCGGCGGTGTGGCCGAGGTAGTCGTTGATGGCCTTGAGCCGGTCGAGATCCAGGAACAGTGCGGCTACCGGGCCGGGTCGCCTGCCCCGCAACCGCGTGTCCAGGTGTGCGGTCAGGGCCCGCCGGTTGTGCAGGCCGGTGAGGTCGTCGTGCTCGGCGAGAAACCGCAGCTTGTCCTCGGCGGCGACCCTGGCCTGCACCTGTGCGAACAGCGAGGCGATCGCCATGAGGGCATTGAATTCATCGGCACTCCATTGCCGCACACCGACCTTGACGAACCCGATGACTCCGGTGGTGACCTCGCCCGACAGGAGCGGGACGCACGCCATCGACGTCGTCGGGATATGTCGGCCGGACTCGATGGTGCGCTGATAGTCCACCGTCTTGGTGGGATCGAATACCGTGGGCGCCTTGAGTGTTTCGGCGAGCTTGAACACCGGGTCGGCGTCGGCGAAGTAGACCAGCGCGAGCGGGTCAGGCCCTTCGCTCTCCGGTCTGGCCGGCCACTCGGCGATCAGGCGGGTCGCGTGGATCGTGTGATCGTTGTGACGCAGAAAACTGAAGTCGACATCGAAGTACTCGACCAGTTCGGCGAGAACCTGTTGGCTGACCGAGGCGGCGGTGGCGGCGTCGACGGCAATCAGACGAGTGGCGACCGCGGTGACGAGTAGCTCCAGACTTGGGGGCGGCACCTCTACCTCTGGTCCGGGCGTCACCGTCACGGCGACACGGTTTGGCGGGGTGGACACTGACGGCGGCTCCGAACCGAGGGAGGTGGGGCTTTGGTGAAGCGCAACACCAAAGCTTGTGCCTCCTGCGGACCGGCGCCGATCAGCTTGCGGAAAGTGTATTGCAGGGAACGCAGTTCACCGGGGAATGCGGGCGTCAAGGAGACCAGTTCGTTGTCTTCGTGGGCGTAGAGGAAGGCAGGGGAGACGGGCTGTACCGCCAAGCCGTGCAGTTGGGCTGTGATCCAGACCGCTTCGACGGCCTCACCGGCGCGTGCGTAGTCCGAAAGCGTATGTCCCGTGAATGAAACAACCGCCAACGCGGAGCCTGCGACGATGCGATCGCGCGTGTCGGCGCCGAGCACGCCGCCGGCGTCCCAGCGGGCCAGGTGCGCCATGACCTCGGGGCGGCGCAGCACATCGAGGACGGCGAGATCTGACGGCGGTAACTCCAGGCCGCGCACGTCGATGCCATACTCCGGTGCGGGATCACCAGGCCACCATAATTCGGAGAACATCTCGGCGTGCAACCGCGGAGTGAGATACCGGAGCCGGTCCGCGGCCGCGAGAACCGATGCCCCCGATTCGATCTCAGTTGGCGACGTGAGCAGGTGCAACCGGGCACCGAAACGGGAGACGCTGGCCCGCAACAGTTCTGCCAGCTCGGCAGAGATCTCGGCGCTCGAACCCTGGTGCCGGTTGGTCGTCCGGTCGAGCATCGGCTCGTACAGTACGGCCATATTGGGATCGGCCGTGCCGGACAGGGTTACGACTGCTTCGAGTGGCGAGTTGTCTGCTGCTGTGTTCAACGTCACTTCGGTGCCATGGCCGTGTGAGGCCGCGGCGACGCGCGCGTTGAACACCGCCGCGCCCAAGGCGACGGCGCTGCCGCGGAATTCGACATCCATCATGGTGGTCCGGGCCGGATCGATCCGCACCGTCAGTGCGGCCGCGGACGTCTCGATCTGCCACGGCTGTGCGTTACCGCCGGACGGGGCCCGGGTGGCCGCCGCCGACATGGCCCCTACCACGGACGTGGCTTCACACTGTTGAGCCACCGAGGTGGTCTCACCTTGTTCTTCGGCGGTGGTGGTGTCGTCGATGGAAACGTGCTGTGCCGAATAGGGATCGGCGGACCCCGTCAGTTCGGCGCCGATGTCGATGCGCACCCGCCCGGACGGCAGGGGTTCGCCCAAGCCGATACGCCGCACCGCTTCGGCGACCAGTGAGGCGCCGAGCGTCACCTCGCCGGCCAACTGTGGCCAGGTCGACAACGTCTCGCCGACCTCGCAAAGCGAGGCCGCCATCCGCGCGGACAACTGGCCGGCATCGAGGATGCCGAGCACGTGCGGCACCTTGTCGGCACTGGTGAGGCCTGCCAGCCCAGCGGTTTCCACATTGCCGAGCAGGCCATGCAGAATCGGGCGCGCCGGATCGAGGTCGAAACGCTCGACGTCGACCAGACCGCGATCACTCGTGGCCATCAGCACCGGAATGCGGCGGGCTCGGGCGGCTTCGCGCAGCAACACCTTGGTGTCCAGTGAGTCGCAGACTTCGACGACGATGTCGAGACCGTCGAGGAACGAGTCGATGGTTTCGGCGGTGAGTCCCGACGTGTCGGCCCGCACCGGCAGATACGGATCCAGTTCGGCGATCCGGCGGGCGGCCACGATCGCCTTGTTGTGACCTTCGTCGAACAGGGTGGCAGGTACCCGATTGAGATTGCTGAGCTCGAGATCGTCGAAATCGGTCAACCGCAGTTCACCGCAGATGCCCTGGGCGGCAAGTGTGTGCGCGATGACATGGCCGACACTCAGGCCGACGACACCGATGCGGAGCTCTTGTAGCCGGTGTTGCTCGTCGAGGGTGATCAGGTTGCGGTTGCGGTCCAGCCGGAGCCGGCGGAACCCGTGTGGCCCGAGCAGCGCCAGTACCGATCGGCGCCAAGGGAAATAGATCCAGTGTGGCGACTCGGCAAGGAGGTCCTCCGTCGCGGCAGGGGTCACCTTGCGCAGCGCCGCCCGTTGCCCCACCAGGTTGTCGACGAATTCGATGTCCGGCCTGGCGCGCAGTTGCCAGAGCAGTTCGGCATGGCCGGCTTCGGCATCGGACAGGATGATGGCGTTACCGGTCTCCGTCACGCGTCGCTCCCTGCTGCGGTGTCGTCGTCATCCAGATCGACCATGAGGGGCAAGAGGATTCGCGATTCGGCCACGATGGTGGATATCTGTTGCGGTTCTGCGGTGCGGGTGAATTCGGCACGGTCCCACCACATCATCTTCGTCTGATACCTGGCATCGGGGTAGGGAGTCGCGGGTATGCGCGAGGCGACAATACCGCCGGTGGACCGCCAGCGGTCCAGTACGTGGGCTGCCGCGGTCGCCATGGCGAACTTGGCACCCAGCACCGCGGTGGCGTGCAAGGGCATCCGGGCGAGCGCAGCGGTCAGATGTCGGCCCCGGTCGTGTTTACCCGTCCAGGCGGTCTTGATCTCGACCACGCCGAACGGGATGCGGTCGCCGATCATCTTGCGCACGGCGATCAACCCGGGTTGGCCGGCCCACTCTACGACGGCGTGGGACTGCTCGACATCGCGGTAGGGCCCCTGGGCGCGCACGCCGCCCACCACCGCACCGGTGGAGTCGACGGCGGCCAGGAACAGCGATGTCATGGCGGGGTCACGTAAGACGTCTTCATCGATCGCGCGTTCGGCCCCATGTTCGCGGTAGCTGTACATCGCGCCGTCGATGAAGTCATCCCAGAGTTCCGGTTCGGCTCCGGGCGTACTCATGACGAGGGTGCACCCCGCGTTGTCGTCCCACCATTGCGCTGCTTCGGCGGC
This sequence comes from Mycobacterium sp., assembly GCA_023264765.1. Classification (GTDB taxonomy): domain Bacteria; phylum Actinomycetota; class Actinomycetes; order Mycobacteriales; family Mycobacteriaceae; genus Mycobacterium. Next base: position 20,480 of record JAHFVC010000051.1, read on the forward strand.
ATCCGGTGCCGGCGTCGCAGAGGCCAGGGAAGTGCTCATGTGAACCCCGATCGAGTAGCCGGCATCGCCATGGCGATGACGTGCGCTTTCATGCGTTTTCAAATAGGTCGATTAAGTATCGCCATATCCAGGGGTTATTCCAGGGGAATCTTTTGACCGAAAACGCCAACCATTTGCTGTCGGGAAAACCGTGACTGAACAGCAATGACCCGCTTGTGACCGGTTATTATGTTTTGCGTCAAATAATGAGCGCAGAGATCAGGCTACGGCAAAAATTTTGCATTGCGACAATTATTGTCTGACGTCACACCAACGATTGGCCGTTCGGGGGCCTACATTGCCCGATTCGGCCGAACTCGCCGAGTTGGTGCTTCGGACCCGGTCGCTCGACCGTCCCCGGCAGAGGCTATGTATGAAGCGTTACTCGAGAGGAGAAAAAGTGAAAGTCTTCAATGATCTCGCCGAGTTGGTGGCGGGCGCGGGCACCGAACTCGGTCCTACCGAATGGCTGGATATCACCCAGGATCGGGTGAATCTGTTCGCCGATGCGACCGAGGACCATCAGTGGATTCACGTCGACCCGGAGCGCGCCGCCGCCGGGCCGTTCGGTGGGGCGATCGCCCATGGGCTGTTGACGTTGTCGCTGCTGCCGCACTTCTCACATCAGCTCTACGGCGTCGAGGGTGTGAAGCTGGCGGTCAACTACGGCTACAACAAAGTGCGCTTCATCACACCGGTGAAGGTGGGGGCGAAGATCCGGGCCCGCGGGGTGCTGACTGATGTGGCGGTACCGGCGGAAGGGACCGCGCAGTCGACGGTCACCATCACCATCGAAATCGAGGGATCGGCCAAGCCCGCCGCGGTGGTCGAGTCGATCGTGCGTTATATCGCCTGACGTTTGGCCGCCTTGACGAGGGCGCCACCGATGATGAGCCGCTGGATCTCGCTGGTGCCCTCGTACAGGCGCAACAACCGCACCTCCCGATAGATGCGTTCTACCGCCACCTCGCGCATGTATCCACTGCCGCCGTGGATTTGGACCGCCAGGTCGGCAACGTGCCCGGCCATCTCGGTGCAGTACAACTTCGCTGCCGACGGCGCGATACGCCGGTCTTCTCCCGACACCCATTGCCGGGCCGCGTCGCGGACCAGTGCCCGGCCGGCCATCACGCCGGTCTGCTGATCGGCGATCATCGCCTGCACCAGCTGGAAATCCCCGATCGGGGTGCCGCCCTGGGTGGCGGAGGCGGCGTAGGTGACGGACTCGTCGAGCGCGCGCGCAGCCGAGCCGACCGCCAGGGCGGCGATGTGGACCCGGCCGCGGGCCAACGAAGTCATCGCGGCGCGATAGCCGATGTCCTCACTGCCGCCGACGAGGGTGTCATGGCCGACCCGCACGTCGTCGAAGCTGACATCGGCGGTCCACGCGCCCTCCTGGCCCATCTTGGCGTCCTTGGCTCCGATCACGACGCCCGGTGTGTCGGCGGGAACGAGGAACACCGCGATGCCTGCACCGTCGGCATCGGCCGGACGGGTCCTGGCGAACACCACGAACAGATTGGCGGTCGGTGCATTGGTGATGAACCGCTTCTGGCCGTTGATCACCCATTCGTCTTGATCGCGAACGGCTTTGGTGCGCAAGCCGGCCGGGTTGGACCCGGCCCCCGGTTCGGTCAGGGCGAACGACGCCACCACCTCACCGGAGGCAATGCCTTCGAGCCAGCGCGTCTTCTGGTCGTCGGTGCCGAAGCCGACGAGCACCTGTCCGGCAATGCCGTTGTTGGTGCCGAACATCGATCGCAACGCCAGGCTGGTGTAGCCGAACTCCATTGCCAACTCGACATCCTGGGCCAGGTTCAGTCCCAGCCCGCCCCACTCCTGGGGGATGGCGTACCCGAAAAGGCCGAGGGCCTTGGCCTGATCACGGATGTCGTCGGGCACCTTGTCGGCGGCCATGATCTCCAGCTCCCGCGGCACCACCTGGCCGCGGATGAACTGCCGGGTGGCCGCGAGGATGTCGGCGAAATCCTTGTCGCTGACCTCGCTGGTGACGGCTGACGTCATGGGGATCTCCTGACTGCTACCCGGGGGAACTCGGACTTGAAGCAAGAAATATCATATTTTATGTTGAGTCCAACAGAAGCACAGGAAGGAGCGGGCGCCATGGCCCTGCTTGACGGTCGCACCGCGGTGATCACCGGTGGTGCCCAGGGAATCGGCTACGCGATCGCGGAACGATTCATCGCCGAAGGAGCCCGTGTGGTGCTCGGTGACCTCGATCCGGAAGCAACCGAAGCGGCGGTCGCCCAGCTCGGCGGGACTGCGGTGGCACATGCGGTGCGTGCCGATGTCACCTCGGCAGACGATGTGCAGGCCCTGGTGACCGCCGCCGTCGACACCTTCGGCAGTCTGGACATCATGGTGAACAACGCCGGGATCACCCGGGACGCCACCATGCGCAAGATGACCGAGGAGCAGTTCGACCAGGTCATCGACGTCCACCTGAAGGGCTGCTGGAACGGCACCAGGCTGGCTGCCAACATCATGCGTGAGGCGAAAAGCGGTGCCATCATCAATATCTCGTCCATCTCGGGCAAGGTCGGTTTGATCGGTCAGACGAACTACTCGGCGGCCAAGGCGGGCATAGTCGGCCTCGCCAAGGCGCCGGCCAAGGAGGTCGCGCACCTCGGCGTGCGTATCAACGCGATTGCGCCCGGACTGATCCGCTCGGCGATGACCGAGGCCATGCCGCAACGTATCTGGGACCAGAAGCTGGCAGAGATCCCGATGG
>JAHFVC010000563.1 GCA_023264765.1 Mycobacterium sp.
GCCGCGGGCAAGCGCTCGGTGGACATCACCCCCGGCAGCGCGGGCGCCACGCTGCTACCCGCATTCGGTCCGGAGCCGACCGATCTGGTGTTGTCCCGGTGGCACGGCGTCGGCCCGATGGGCGGCACCGATCTGGACGCCGTGCTGCGCAACCTCGGCGTGACCACCCTTGTCCCGGTGGGTGTCTCGTTGAACATCGCGATCCCCAGCCTGGTGATGGACGCCATCAACGCCGGCTACCGGGTGGTCCTCCCGCGCGACGCCGTCGCCGGCTTTCCCGCCGACTACGGCCAGGCCGTCATCGACAACAGCCTTGCCCTGCTCGCCACGATCACCACCACAGACGAACTCATCGAAAGCTGGACGAACCATGGCTGACACATCCTCGATGTTCACCGTTCCCGCCGTCGCCGAAGCCGTCGCAGGGGTGATACCCGATCGCACGCTGGTCGCCCAGGGTGAGCGCCGCTACAGCTACCGGCACATCGTCGACCGGTCGAACCGGCTGGCCGCCTACCTACACGCGCGCGGGCTGGGTTGTCACACCGACCGTGACACCCTGGACGGTCATCAGGTGGGCCAGGATCTGTTGGGCATCTACGCCTACAACGGGCCCGAGTTCGTCGAGGGCATGCTGGGTTCGTTCCGCGCCCGGGTTGCCCCGTTCAATGTCAACTATCGCTACGTCAAGAACGAAATGCAGTACCTACTGGCCGATTCCGAGGCCTCGGCACTGCTGTATCACGCGTCGTTCGCGCCGCGGGTCGCCGAGATCAGGGACGATCTGCCGAACCTCAAGGTCCTCATCCAGATCGCGGACGGTTCAGGCAATGACCTGCTCGACGGTGCCGTCGACTACGAGGCGATCGTGGGCGCCGACGTGCCGCCGCCGCCCGTCGAGCCGTCTCCCGACGACCTCTACGTGTTGTACACCGGTGGCACCACCGGGATGCCCAAGGGCGTGCTGTGGCGCCAACATGACATCTTCATGACCGCATTCGGTGGCCGCAACATGGTCACCGGCGAGCGGGCCGGCTCCGTCGACGAGATCGTGGGCCGGGTCGCGGACAACCCCGGCACCAAACTGCTGATCCTGCCGCCGCTGATTCACGGTGCCGCGCAGTGGGCAGCGATGACGGCCATCACCACCGGCCAGACGTTGGTGTTCCCCAGCGTCGTCGAGCGTTTCGACACCGACGACGTGGTTCGCACCATCGAACGCGAGCAGGTGCTGGTGGCCACCGTGGTCGGCGACGCGATGGCCCGGCCGCTGCTGGCTGCCATCCAGACCAGCCTGGCCGACGGGAGTGCCGATGTGTCCTCGCTCGCGGTCGTCGCGAACGGCGGCGCGCAACTCACCCCACATGTGAAGCAGCAGTTGATCGATGCCAAGCCGGGACTCATCGTGATCGACGGGGTCGGCTCATCGGAGACCGGTGCCCAGATGAGTCACATGTCGGCGCCCGGCGCCGTCTCGACAGGCACGTTCAATGCCGGGCCCGATACCTGCGTGTTGGCAGAGGATCTCAGCGCGGTGCTGCCACCCGCCCACGAGGGGCTCGGATGGCTGGCCCAGCGCGGCTACGTCCCGCTGGGCTACAAGGGCGACGCCGCCAAGACGGCGGCGACCTTCCCGGTCATCGGCGGTGTGCGGTTTGCCGTCCCGGGCGACCGTGCCAGGCACCTCGACAGCGGTGCGGTGGAACTGCTCGGCAGGGACTCGGTGACCATCAACTCGGGCGGGGAGAAGATCTTCGCCGAGGAGGTCGAATCAGCGATCGCCTCGCATCCGGCGGTGGCCGATGTCGTGGTGGCCGGCCGGCCCAGCGAGCGCTGGGGCAGCGAGGTCGTGGCCGTGGTGGCGTTGGCCGAGGGCGCGCACGCCGACGCCGACGAACTGATCCGGCACGCCGAAACCTCCATCGCGCGGTACAAACTCCCCAAGGCGGTGGTGTTCCGACCGGTGCTCGAGCGAAGCCCGGCGGGCAAGGCCGACTACCGGTGGGCGCGCGAGCAGGCCACACTCGGCAGTTAAGTCCGGTTCTTCTTGAGCCGTCGGTTGGTGCGCCGGCGCGCCATCGCGAGGGTGACGTCGGCGTACATCCGCATGCCGCGCCGGAACGGCGGCGCGGCACTTCCCGTCATGCTGAACGGCAGATCTGTACCCACCACCGTGCGCTGGTGGCTGAACGCATCGAAGCCGGCCTTGCCGTGGTAGGCCCCCATCCCGCTGCGACCGACCCCGCCGAACGGCGCCGCGGACGGGATCATCTGCGCGGCGAAGTCGTTTCGTGCAACACCGCCACTGCGGGTACTGCCGACGAACGTCCGGAAGGCATCGCCGTCGGGCCCGTACCAATACGCGACCAGTGGAGCCGGCCGGGCGTTGATGTAGTCGATCGCCTGCGTCAGCGTCGAATACCCGTGCACCGCGAGCACGGGCCCGAAGATCTCCTCCGTGGCGATCTTCATCGTGTCGTCGATGTCGCGCACGATGGTCGGTGCGATCTTGCGGCTCGTCCGGTCCGGCAGTTTCTCGCCCTGCGGCGCAACGACTTCCACGGTGGCGCCGCGCGTACGCGCATCGTCGACCAGCCCGACCACCCGGTCGAAGTTGGCCTCGTTGACACTTGAGCAGTAGTCGCCGTTGGCGATGATGGCAGGGAACATCCCCTGCAGGGTCTGGCGGGCGAC
>JAHFVC010000564.1 GCA_023264765.1 Mycobacterium sp.
GTGTCGATCTCGGTCAGGTCGCCGCACCCCTTTTGCGCTGCGTCTCGGTAAGGGGGACGGCAGCATCTGCGCATGACGAGCATCCCCAGGCGTTCGTCTCAGCGGGGGTATCGCGAGGCTGCGCGGTGGGTTCCCGGACGACCAGGGACCGCGGTTCTTCATCGAATCTTCACAGAATCGCTAGTGCAGTCATATCGGCGCCAACCACGCTGGACGTTGGGTCTGGATGCGCCGTGCGCCACCGTGGCGCGACGCGGCACCGGGACCATGAACCATGGAAGGGGACGTGTTGTGATGAGGAGAAGGACGCTGGCAGTCGGAGCAGCGGCTGCGACGGTGCTGGTCACGTTGGGTGCGTGTGGCAATGCCGGCACGACCTCGACCGGTCCGTCGTCGTCGGCGGGGACGTCATCGATGTCGCAGTCGGCGACCGAGGCGCACAACGAGGCTGACGTCACGTTCGCGCAGCAGATGATTCCCCATCACCAGCAAGCGGTCGAGATGAGCGACATGGTGTTGGGCAAGCAGGGAATCGATCCGCGTGTGCTGGACCTCGCCAAGCAGATCAAGGCCGCGCAAGCCCCCGAGATCGACACGATGCAGAGCTGGCTGAAGCAGTGGGGGACACCGGCGGAGCCAACGATGAGCAGCATGCCGGGGATGAGCGGCATGCCGGGGATGAGCGGCATGCCCGGCACGTCGGGAATGGTGGGCATGATGTCCTCCGACGACATGGCCGCATTGCAGAATGCCCAGGGAGTCGCGGCCGCCAAGTTGTACCTAACGCAGATGGTTCAGCATCACACGGGCGCGATCGGCATGGCGCAGACCGAGATCGGCAAGGGGCAGAATGCCGAGGCGATCGCGTTGGCGCATTCGATCGTCACCAGCCAGCAGCAAGAAATCGACACCATGAACAGGATCTTGGCCTCGCTGTAGACCAGGTGCGGCAGCGCGCGGCCGCACCTGCGGCGCAGGTGGTGGGTCGGCGGGCCCTGGTCGGGTCGGTGCGTTGAGCCGATCCCCAGCAGAACTGAACACCGTCCACCCGTTGTCGCATGCGCGGCGGGGGCAATGCCGTTGACATGCAACGGCGGTCGCGAGTGCAGGCGACGCGTGCCGACCCATCACGTGGTGTCAGCGTGGGCGGGCAGCGTGATGGTGAAGGTGCTGCCGAGGCCGGGTCCGCGGCTGGCTGCAGTGATGTGGCCGCCGTGGGCTTCGGTGAGAGCCTTGGCGATGGCCAGCCCGATCCCCGCGCCGCCGTGCTGTCGATCCCGGGAGATGTCGGCGCGGTAGAACCGCTCGAACACGTGCGGAAGGTGCGCCGCAGCGATGCCGTCACCATCGTCGGTGACGCTGATGATCACCTCGCCGCGCACTGCCGTCGCGGTCACCTCGACCAAGCCGCCCGGTGGGGTATGGCGAAGGGCGTTGTCGAGGAGGTTGCCCAGCACCTGCGCCAAGCGCAGTGGGTCTGCCCACAGGGCTGGTAGACCGTTCTCCCCATGGCAGGTCAGCGTCACCCCCTTGGTGGCGTAGCGGTCGGCGGCAGCGGACGTCGTGATGGTGATCGCTGGATGTGGGTCGACCCAGCGGGGTGCAACTGCGCCGGGTCCTTCCTCGGCTTGGGCGAGTGCCGCGAAGTCCTCGGAGAATCGGACCAGCCGACCCGCCTGATCAAGAATGATCGAAATGGTCTTGGCGTCAAGGGTGTTGACCCCATCCTGGATGGCGACGGCGTAGGCCTGCAGCACCGCGACCGGTGTCCGTATTTCGTGGGCGAGGTCGCCAAAGAGTTGCCGGCGGGTGGCCTCGACCGATTCCAGCCGCTCGGACATTCGATTGAAGGCCTGCGCCAGGTGGGCGAAGTCCTCCCCGAGGCGCAGCGGTGACACGCGAATGTCGTAGCGGCCATCGGCGACGGCGGTCGCGGCCGAGGCGACTTCGGCGACCGATCGCTGCAGGCGGCGGCTGAAGTACCAAGTGACCAACAGGGCGGTCATTGCCGCCACTGCGACGGCGACCGCGATCGAAATGGCCGTCGCGTAGCGGTACGCCTGTTCGGCGTGGAATTGCTCATTCGATTCATGGGCGACGCCGGCGCGGCGCAGGTGCTCGCGAAACAACGGCGGACCGACGATGACCGCAACGATCCACGTGGTCGCGCCGCCGGCGATGAGCACCAGGGCTTGCGCCAGCAGGAGCCGTGCACCGACTCCGGGGCTGCGCCGCGCCCGCGGCTCGGCGGTGGCGGCGGCGTTGGCATTGGCCTGGATCCTGGTCACTGACCGCTGCCCATCCGGTATCCGACACCGCGCACGGTGATGACGTAACGCGGATCGGCGGGATCGTCGCCCAGTTTGCGGCGAAGGTGACCGACGTGCACGTCGACCAGGTGGGCGTTGCCGCCCCAGGAGTCTCCCCACACCGACTCGATCAGCTGCCGACGAGTGAACACCACCGTTGGCCGTGACGACAACGCAGCCAGCACGTCGAACTCGGTGCGGGTCAACAGGATTGACTCACCGTCGACGAACACTTGCCGGCCCGCGACGTCGATCGAGAGCGGCCCGAATACCCGCGGCGGGGGAGGTGTGGGCATCGTGGCGTTCACGGTGGTGGCGACGGTGCGGGGTCGGCGCAGCATCGCCCGGATCCGGGCCACCAACTCACCGGGATGAAACGGCTTG
>JAHFVC010000320.1 GCA_023264765.1 Mycobacterium sp.
CCGTAGTTGGAGTAGATGCGCCGAGCGCCGGGCGCGGCCAGTACGTCAGCCGTGTGCATCGACACGCCAGAGGCGTGCGCCAGCAGATGTCGCACCGTCGACCCGGGCGGGCCGGCGGGGGTGTCGAGGTCGAAGACGCCCTCCTCGACCGCGACCTGGGCGGCGCGCGCGACGAGTGGCTTGGTCACCGAGGCCAACCGGAACGCTCGGCCGACGTCGCCGTGGGTGGCGACGGCGCCACGCGGTCCGACCACCGCGGCGGCGGCGGACTCGACCGGCCAGTCGGACAACACATCGAGTGCGCTCACGGGCGCCAATCTAGTGAACGAGCAGATCCTCGAGCAGGCCGGCGACCACGGCATCCACCTCGACGACCACGCGGCGCAGGTCCACGACCCGGGTTCCTGGCGGCTCGGCCCGGACGTCCGCGCTCAGCACGTCGCAGATGGCGCGGTACGCGGCGGCCTCGGTCGTCTCACTCCAGCGCCGCATCGACTCCGCCCAGGCCTGCCGGCGCGCCACATCGGCGTGACCTCTGGCCGCCAGAAGCGCCCGCCGATACACATCGCCCGCCCATTCCATCGGCAGTCGTTCGTCCAGCACCGGAAGCAAAGCCCGGTCCAAGCGGCCGTATCCGTCGGCATGGCGCCCTTGGGTCAGCGCGACGATGCCGTCGGCCGCATCGGCCAGCACCGCCAGTGCCGGGTCGGTGAGGCGGTCGGCGAGGGCGCGCAGCGCCGTCACGGCTGCCTCGTCGGGTTGGAGGACGACCGTGAGATAGCCGACGTAGCCGTGTGCGGCGCTCTCACCGGTCCCGCCGAGAAGCAGCTCGGCGCGGGCAGCCCAGTCGCGGGCCACGGCGGCATGGCCGCGGGCCAACCACGCCAGCCCGAGCTCCGCGGCCTTGACCGCGGCCTGCACCGGATCGGTGCGCAACAACAAGGTGTGCACCCGTTCGTTGATCCGCACGGCTTCCCGGCCGTGGCCCTGGCGCCACGCGGCGGCGGCGTAGGCGGCCAGGTCGTCGGCGGCCAGCGTTCGCACGCCCTCCACCTGCCCGAAGGTCTCGTAGGTGGTGCGCCAGTCGCTACGCCGGAACGCCGAGCGTGCGATGACGAGAAGGTCGACTTCCGGACCGGCCGACATGGACGTTGACGCCATGGCCCACGTTAACTCGCCGGGACGCGCCGCGCCGTTGCCTTGGCGCTCCCCACTCGCAACCGGACATTTGTTTGGACACCATTCCATTTTTTAGCGGAGGCATTAGGTTGTACGCATGCCTCAGACAGTGCGCGGTGTGATTTCCCGTTCCAAGAAGCAGCCCGTCGAGTTGGTCGACATCGTGATCCCGGATCCGGGTCCCGGTGAGGTGGTGGTCGACATCATCGCGTGCGGGGTCTGCCATACCGATCTGACCTACCGCGAGGGCGGCATCAACGACGAGTACCCGTTCCTGTTGGGCCATGAGGCCGCAGGCACCGTGGAAGCCGTCGGCGACGGTGTCACCCACGTCGAGGTCGGCGATTTCGTCATCCTGAACTGGCGTGCGGTGTGTGGCGAGTGCCGGGCCTGCAAGCGCGGCCGCCCGCACCTGTGCTTCGACACCTTCAACGCCACCCAGAAGATGACCCTGACCGACGGCACCGAACTGACCCCCGCGCTGGGCATCGGGGCGTTCGCCGACAAGACGCTGGTGCACCAGGGCCAGTGCACCAAGGTCGATGCCGAGGCCGATCCCGCGGTGGCGGGCCTGCTGGGCTGCGGCGTGATGGCCGGTATCGGTGCGGCGATCAACACCGGCGCGGTGAACCGCAACGACACCGTCGCCGTCATCGGCTGCGGCGGCGTCGGGGATGCCGCCATCGCCGGCGCCGCGCTGGTGGGCGCCAAGACGATCATCGCCGTGGACACCGACAACCGGAAGCTGGAGTGGGCCAGAGGTTTCGGCGCCACCCACACCGTCAACGCCAAAGAACTCGACCCGGTGGAGACCATCCAGGACCTCACCGACGGGTTCGGCGCAGACGTCGTAATCGACGCCGTGGGCCGCCCCGAGACCTGGAAGCAGGCGTTCTACGCCCGCGATCTGGCCGGCACCGTGGTCCTGGTCGGGGTGCCGACCCCGGACATGACGCTGGAGATGCCGCTGGTGGACTTCTTCTCCCGCGGCGGCTCGCTGAAGTCCTCCTGGTACGGCGACTGCCTACCCGAGCGTGACTTCCCGACCCTGATCTCGCTGTACCGCCAGGGCCGCCTGCCCCTGGAGAAGTTCGTCTCCGAACGCATCGGCTTAGAAGATATTGAGTCGGCATTCCATCGCATGCACGCCGGCGAGGTCCTGCGATCGGTGGTCGTCCTGTGATGAGCGCTCGCGCGAAGAACGGAATGCCATGAGCGTGCAACGCGTCATCACCAGCGGGACCTTCGCCCTCGATGGCGGCACCTGGGACGTCGACAACAACATCTGGCTCATCGGTGACGACAGCGATGTCATCGTCTTCGACGCCGCCCACACCGCGGCCCCCATCGTCGAGGCCGTCGCCGGGCGCAACGTCGTCGCCGTCATCTGCACCCACGGCCACAACGACCACATCACCGTGGCCCCCGAACTCGCGAAAACCCTCGACGCACCGGTGTTCCTGCACCCGGCCGACGAGATGCTATGGCGGGAGATCCACCCGGACAAGGACTTCCACAGCGTGGACGACGGTCTGATACTCACCGCAGGCGGCATCGAACTGCATGCCCTGCACACCCCTGGACACTCACCGGGTTCGGTGTGCTGGTCGGCACCCGCCCTCAACGCTGTGGTCTCCGGCGACACCCTGTTCCAGGGCGGCCCGGGTGCCACCGGGCGCTCGTACTCCAGCTTCCCCACCATCCTGGAATCGATCTCCAAGAGGCTGGGCACCTTGCCGGACGAGACCGTCGTCTACACCGGTCACGGAGACACCACCACCATCGGCGGCGAACTCACGCATTACGACGAGTGGGTGGCCCGGGGCCACTAGTGTCCTGACCATGACACGGCGGGGGCTGCGGGGATTGGTCCTGTGTCTGTGCGTGTCGTTGGCAGTGGCGTGCGCGGCGCCGCCGTCACTGCCGACGCCCGTCATCGCGGCGCAGGAACCACCGATTCCCACACTCGGGGTGTCGGGCCGCACGCTGACCCTGGACGGGAAGCCGTGGTGGCCGATCGGCCTCAACGCCTATCAGCTGGCCACCGACTGGTCGATCAACGCCGGGTGCGGAGCCCAGGTCGACCTCGACGAGTACTTCAGCCGGCTGCAGCCGCATTCGCTGACCCGGTTCGACGCGTATTCGAGTTTCGCGGTGAACAAGCGCACGGGCGAACTCGACTTCAGCGCGCTCGACGCGGTGGTGCATGCCGCCGAACGACACGGCCAGCTGCTCATCGCGGTGCTCTCCAGCAACGAGGGCAGTTGCGAGGGCGGCTCGTTCAAGGACTACGCCTGGTACGCCGGTGGCTGGCAGTCCGCCACCCCGCACGGTTCACCCATGACGTTCGCGGCGTGGCTGGACACGGCCGTCACACGGTGGGGCGGCTCGCCGGCCCTGGCGGGCTGGACAGCTGTGGGTGAACCCGAGCCCTCGGATTGCACGGACAGCCGATGCGATTGGACCCGACGCATCTGTCACCCGGACTCGGCGGCTGTGCTGCGCACGTTCTACGACGCCACCGGTGCCCGCATCCACGCGCTGGATCCCGGCTCGACCATCTTCAGCGGGCACGCCGGCGGCGGGCAGTGCGGTTCGGCCGGCGACGCGTTCGAATACGTCAGCGCCTCTCCCGGCGTCGACGTTCTGGAATACCACTTCTACGAGTCCAAGGACTATCTGCCCGGCAACCGATTCGACGGTCTGGCCCGACGGGCAGCGCAGGCCCGCGAACTGAACAAGCCGCTGCTGATCACCGAGATCGGCATGGAGGCCGGGTCGTGCGGTTCCACCGATCAACGTGAACACGTGCTGCGCTCCGCGTTCACCGAGATGCGCAAGCAGGGCGCGGCGGGTGCCATGTTCTGGTCCTTCGTGCCGGATCCGCGCCCCCAGGAATGCACGCTCGACATCGGCCCCACCGATCCGTTGATGAAACTGGTCGGCACCGCACCGGCCTGAGCACGTTGCGATCACGCTGAGCAAGTCCCTACCGACACACGCACATCCCGTCGATAGTCGTGCCATGACGACATCGAGTGGGCGTTCCGCGGCGATCATCGGAGCCGGTCAGACCGGTGTGACCGCGGCACTGGGGTTGCTGGACAAAGGTTTTGACGTCACGGTCTACAGCGAGCTGGATCAACAGCGGCTGCGTGACGGTGTCCCGGCGACCGGCACCGCGCTGATCCTGGGCGAGGCGCAGCGCGCCGAAGAAAGCCTGGGGCTCAACACCTACCTGGCCACCGCTCCGCTGTCGTCGGGCGAGAGCGTGCGGGTGGTCGACGGCGGGGCGGAGGCGATCGCTTTCGACGGCTGGTTCGACGGGTTCCGCGGGATCGCGGTGGACACCCGGCTCAAGGCCGACGACAGGCTGACCTTGTTCCAGCAGCGCGGCGGCCGGTTCGTGGTCGAGGCGGTGGATCCACGGCGGCTCGACGCCATCGCCGCCGGGGTGGACCTGACCCTGGTGGCCACCGGCCGGGGCGGACTGTCCACGCTGTTCCCCATCGATCCGGCCCGCACGGTGTACACCAAGCCGCAGCGCAGCCTGCTGGCCTTCACGGTGACCGGACTTCCTTACGGCCCCGAGGTTTTCGCACACCGCAGCAGCGCAGGCGGTCAGCACAACGCGCTGACCGTGGTCGCCGACCAGGGCGAGGTGTTCTGGGGACCGTACCTGCACAAGGATGCCGGGCCGACGTGGGCGTTCCTCGGCTGGGCCCGCCCGGGCAGCGAGTGGGAGCGCCGGTTCGGCTCTGTCACCGACGCCGACACCGCCCTGTCGGTCGCCACCGAGTTGCACCGCGATCACATCGACTGGGACCTGCCCGAGGTGTCGCAATTGCGGGTCATCGAGGAGGACCCGCATTCGTGGTTGACCGGAGCCGTCACCCAGGTGGTCCGCGCCGGCGTCGGCCACACCGCGAGCGGGCATCCCGTTGCGGCGCTGGGCGACACCGCTGTCGCGTTCGATCCCATCGCGGGCCAGGGCGCACAGGGTGGTCTCATCCAGGCGGCCGGCCTGGTGCACAAGGCCGGCGCGCATGACGGCCCGTTCGACACGGCGTGGCTGACCGCCGCGTTCGAGGACTTCTACGATCACCGTGCGCGCGCCGCGCAGGCGGTGACCCGGTTGTTCCTGGCCGATCCGGAACTGTCGGCGTACGGCGCGCTGTTCTTCGCGGCGGCCAGCACGAGTGCGCCGTTCGCGTCGAAACTGCTGGCGTTGCTCGACAACCCGCGGCCGTTCGAATCCGTCACGTCGGAGGACTCGGCCAAGGCACTGATCACCGAGTTCGCCGGTGAACCCGCGGACGACGTGCTGGGCCGGTTCTCACCCGCCGGCACCTTCGCGCGGTCACGGCTGGCGTTGAGCGCCGCTTAGCTTCCCAGCAACCGACGTTTCTCGGCATCGAACTCGTCCTGCGTCAAGGCACCGGAGTCACGCAGCGCAGCAAGGGTTTTGAGCTGCTGGATCCGGATGCCGTCGTCGGTCGGGGTGAACGACGGACCCGAGTCGATGGTGAAGGTGGGCGCCGGACCGACCGGGTTCGGGCGGCGGCGCACCTTGGCGGCCCACACCCGTGCGATGACGAGGTCCAGCACGGCCACCCCGAACAGGGCCGCCGCCCACCAGGGCAGATTGGGTACGGGACTGCCGTGGCCGAAGGCCAGCCGCGGACTGAGAAATGCGCTGACGTTGCCGTCGGTGGAGACGCGGTAATCGCCTTCCTCGGCCACCTGCGCCACCCACACCCGCACCCGCGCATCGTTGTTGACGGTGGTGGTGCTGCCGATGTTCTCGGTCACCACGGGCTCGGGTACGCCGGCCGGCGGGTCGACACTGAACTTCAGATTCGGGATCGGCAAGCCGCCGTTGGTGCTCCCGATGACCTGGGTGTGAAAGCTGATCGTGACGTCGCCGGCCGGCAGGTGCAGGGTGCTGGTCCCCGGAATCGGCACCTCGCCGTAGGCACTGTATTTGTCCAGCACGAACGCGTTGAGTACCAGTGCGACGACGAACGCGATACCCGACACGATCATGGTCACCACGGCGATGGCGGTGAGGATTTTGGGCACGACCGAGGCGCTCATGGGCGAAGTCTGTCATGTCCCTCGTCCGGGCGGTGCGTACGGCGGCAAACGACTACCGTCATCGCTGTGTCCAGTCCGAGCCGAGAATCCAGTGTGGTGGTGCGACCGATCCCACCGGGCAGTTCGTTCTATACCGCGGGCTCCCGGTTGCAGGCTGCAGGGCTGAAACGGGCCATCGCCCTGTTCGAGCAGGCCGCGCAGGTGGTGCCGATCCCGTCGGCGCCCCGGCCCATTGTGCTCGCCGACTACGGTGCCGCCAATGGACACAACTCGCTGCTGCCGATCTCGGCCGCCATCGCGGTGTTGCGGGCACGAACCCGCGCCGAACACTCGATCCTGGTGACGCACACCGATGTCCCCGACAACGACTTCAGTGCGCTGTTCCGCATCCTCGCCGAGGACCCCGACAGTTACCTGAAGAAGGATCATGCCGCCTATGCGTCGGCGGTGGGGCGGTCGTTCTACACACAGATCATCCCGTCCAACAGCGTCAATCTGGGCTGGTCGGCGTGGGCGGTTTTGTGGCTGGGCCGCGTGCCGGCCTCGGTCCCCGACCACATTCACGCGTCGTTCAGCGCAGACGCGGGGGTGCGCGCCGCCCATGAGAAGCAGGCCGCGTTCGACTGGCACGAATTCGTCGCGTTCCGCGGCCGCGAATTGTGTCCGGGTGGGCGCACGGTGGTGATCACGATGGCCGTGTCCGACGACGATGAGTTCGGCTACCGGCCGGTCCTGCTGGCGTTGATGGCCGAACTGACCGAATTGGCCGCCCGCGGCGTCATCACCGACGACGAACTGGCCCGGATGAACATCCCGATCGCCGGCCGCCGGACGGCTGACTTCCACGCACCATTCGCTCCGTCCGGCCGGCTGGAACAACTCGCCATCGAGCACCTCGAAGTGTTCGACGCCGAGGACCGCTTTTGGCAGCAGTACCAGATCGACGGTGACGCACGACATTTCGGGGCGGAGTGGGCGGCATTCATCCGGGCCGCGGTGTTCCCGACGCTGTCCGGGATACTGCCGCCCGACCGCAGACCGGGGTTCTGCGCGGCTCTCGAAGCCGGGGTCGCGGCGCGGCTGGCCGCCGCACCCGAACAAACCCAGATCCCGCTGGCCGTGGTCGTGCTGCACAAGCGGCCGAAATCGACCTAGCCCAGCCCCATACCGAGAGCGGGAATGGCCGCGTCGATCAGATGCGGACCGGGCTCGTCCACCGCGGCCCGGAACTGCTCGGCGAGTTCCTCGGCGGTGCCGGCGCGGGTCGCGGGCACGCCGAATCCCTGTGCGATGGCGACGAAGTCGATATCCGGATCACCCAGATCCAGCAGCGATCGCGACTGCGGACCCGTCGCAGCAGAACCCACCCGGGCCAGCTCCAGCTGCAGGATCGCGTAGGCGTGGTTGTTCAGG
>JAHFVC010000321.1 GCA_023264765.1 Mycobacterium sp.
AAGATCGCCACCGACGCCGATTTCGGGGCCAGACAGACGCTGTTCGCCGCGTCGCAGGACGTGCCGGGTGACAGCTTCATCGGGCCGAAGTTCGGGATGCAGGGCCCCACCGGCCCCGGACCGCGCAGCCCGCTGGCCCGTTCGGCACGCACCGCCGAAGGCCTGTGGCAGCGGTCCGCGCAGCTCACGGGCACTGAATTTCAGATCTGAGCCGGGTATCGGCTACCCTTGCCGAGTCACGGCGAGGGTGGGCCCTTCTGTCAATACAGAAGACCTACCGTTATCGACGGGAAACCATTCAGTTGGACCCTGGCCGTGTGTGAACCGGTTACAGGAGGAACAACACATGGCCAAGACCCCGGCCCCCAACAAGCTCACCGCTGATGTGCGCACCAGCACCGGCAAGGGCGCGTCGCGCCAGGCCCGTCGCGACGGCAAGGTGCCGACCGTGCTGTACGGCCACGGCTCCGATCCCCAGCACCTCGAGCTCAACGCGCGCGACTTCGCCGCCGTGCTGCGTCACTCGGGCACCAACGCCGTGCTGACCCTGGACATCGCGGGCAAAGAGCAGCTCGCGCTGACCAAGGCCATCGTCATCCACCCGATCAAGCGCAACATCGTGCACGCCGACCTCCTGGTCGTGCGCCGTGGGGAGAAGGTGACCGTCGACGTCAACGTCGTCGTCGAGGGTGACGCAGTGCCCGGCACCCTGGTCACCCAGGACGCCAACACCATCCAGGTCGAGGCCGAGGCGCTGTCGATCCCCGAGCAGCTGACCGTGTCGGTCGAGGGCCTCGAGGCGGGCACCCAGATCACCGCCGGCCAGATCGAACTGCCCGAGGGCACCAGCCTGGTGGTCGACGCCGACACCCTGGTGGTCAACGTCGTCGCCGCGCCGACCGCGGAAGAACTCGACGCCGAGGGCGCCGGTGAGGCCGCCGCAACGGATGAGGCTGCCGCCGAGGAGCCCGCCGCCGAAGACGAAGCCGCCGAATAGTTTTGGCTGAGCCGCTACTGGTGGTTGGGCTCGGTAACCCCGGGCCCAACTACGCCAAGACCCGGCACAATCTCGGCTTCATGGTGGCCGACATCCTGGCCGATCGGATCGGTTCGGGTTTCAAACTGCACAAGAAGTCCGGGGCCGACGTCGCCACGGGCCGGTTGGGAGACCGGTCCGTGGTGCTGGCCAAACCCCGGGTGTACATGAACGAGTCCGGCCGTCAGGTCGGTCCGTTGGCCAAGTTCTACTCCGTGCTGCCCGGCGACGTCGTCGTGTTGCACGACGAGCTGGATATCGACTTCGGCCGGATCCGGCTCAAGCTCGGTGGCGGCGAAGGCGGCCACAACGGGCTGCGCTCGGTCGCGGCCGCCTTGGGTACCAAGGATTTCCAGCGGGTGCGCATCGGCGTCGGGCGTCCGCCCGGCCGCAAGGATCCCGCCGCTTTCGTGCTGGAGACGTTCAATTCCGTGGAGCGGCCCGAGGTTCCACTGCTCTGTGAGAACGCCGCCGACGCGACGGAGCTGTTGGTGAAGCTCGGCGTCGAGGCGGCCCAGAACACCGTGCACGCCTGGGGCTGAAGTCCCTCAGTCCGAGGTGCGCCGCGCATACGCCCGCAACGCGAAGGGCGCCAGCACCGCCGTCATCGCCAGCGACCACAGGATGGTGGCCAGCACGGGATGATGGAGTGGCAGCTGGGCGTCCGGCGGCGCGGCCGGACCGTTGCCCCACAGCTCCCGCATGGCCTGCGCCAGCGAGGACACCGGATTCCATTCGGCGGCCACCCGCAGCCAGCGCGGCATCGGTTCGGTGGGCGCGAAGGTGTTGGCCAGGAACGTGATCGGGAACAGCACGGTGAACATCACACCGTTGACGGCCTCCACGGAACGCATCAGCGAGCCGACCAGGATGCCGAACCAGATCATCCCGAACCCGAACACCAGGATCAGCGCGAAGGCGAGCACCGCCTCGCCGACGCTGCCACGGATCCGCCAGCCGATGCACAACCCGGTGATCGCCATGACCACGATGCCGATGGACGAATGGATCAGGCTGGCGATGCTGCGGCCGATCAGCACCGAGGACCGCCGGATGGGTAGCGAGCGGAACCGGTCGATGACTCCCTTTTCGGCGTCGGCGGTGATTCCCGACGCCACGACGAACGCGGTGAACACGATGGTCTGTGCCTGGATGCCCGGCAGCAGGAACTCCCGGTAGGACGCCCCGCCGCGGGTCGCGATGGAGGCACCGAACACGAACGCGAACAGCAGCACGAACATGATCGGCTGCACCGTCACGTCGCTGAGCATCTCGGGCATGCGCTTGGTGTGGATCATGTTGCGCTTGACCATGATCCACGATTGTTGGGCGATGTTGGTGGGCCTGATCTCGGTCATACCCCCGCCTCCTCGGCGTTCTCGGCGCGGTGCCCGGTGAGCGACAGGAACACGTCGTCCAGGCTGGGGCGGGACAGCCCGATGTCGTCGACCTTGATGCCGCTGTCCTGCAGCCAGTTCGCCACCCGGGTCAGGTCGGCGATGCCGTCGGCCGCCGCGGTGAGCTGCCGGGCACCGACGTCGACATGCACCTCGGCGCCGGAGCGGGCCACCAGTTCCCGGGCGGCGGGTAGATCGACCGCATGTGACACCGTCACCACCAGGCTGGCATTACCAGCCTGATCCTTGAGTTGCAGCGGCGTGCCCTCGGCGATGATCCGGCCGTGGTCGACGACGACGATGTTGTCGGCCAGCTGGTCAGCCTCCTCCAGGTACTGCGTCGTGAGCAGCAGCGTGGTGCCGCCGGCCACGAGCTCCCGCAACACCTCCCACAGGTCGCTGCGACTGCGGGGGTCCAGCCCGGTGGTCGGCTCGTCCAGGAAGAGCACCGGTGGCGCGGCGATCAGACTGACCGCCAGGTCGAGCCGACGCCGCATCCCGCCGGAATACGACCGCACCGGCCGGTCGCCGGCGGCGACCAGATCGAACTGCTCGAGGAGCCGGTCGCCGAGAGCCTTGAGATCCCTGCGCCCGATTCCGTACAGTCCGCCGATCATCCGGATGTTCTCCCGGCCGGTCAGTAGTTCGTCGACGGTGGCGGCCTGCCCGGTGAGGCCCATGTTGCGGCGGACCAGATCTGGTTGGGTACGCACGTCGTAACCGGCGACGCGTGCGGTGCCGCTGGTGGGTTCCGACAGCGTGGTCATCATCCGCACCGTGGTGGTCTTGCCCGCGCCGTTGGGACCCAGCAGCCCGAGCACCGCACCCTAGGGCACCGAGAAGCTCACCCCGTCGACCGCCCGATTGTCCCCGAAATGTTTGACGAGCTCGATCGCCTCGATGGCCGGTGCCCGATCATTTCCCGTCGCTTCGCTCGCCCGGCTCATGGACCCAACCGTATCGACAGACCACGACAACCGGCCAATGCATTAACTGCGTGAAGATCGCCACCTGCGGTGTAAAGATTCCGTTCACGACACCGCCGAGGGTGGTGGCCCGGCGTAGACCGGAAACCATGAGCACCACCGCGCAACTCACCCGCCTCCTCGACGGCGACCGGACCTGGGGTTCGTTGGCCATCTCACTGACCCGCCACGGCGTCACCCGCTACCGGCTGGTGGTGTACCCGCCCGGCCTGACATGCGAGCAGCGCCGTCTGCTGCGAGTGTGGCGGGCGTGGCCGACCTGGGGTCTGGCGGTGTGGCTGATGCTGGAGGTGGCACTGCTACCGACGGCGGGAACCGTTGGGGCGCTGGTCATCTCAAGCTTCGCCGCACTGTCCGCCGGCGCGGTGTCCATGGTGTTGGTCGACAACTTCCGGCGCGAGGTCCGCACGCTCACCGTGGTGCGGATGGCCGGGATCAACGACCGTGAGACCGCCGAGATGTTCGCCGCATTGAAGAGCAACGCGACGGCCCTGGCCGTCGCCGACCGCGAACTCACCGGAGCGGAGCACGAAGCCGCGGTGTGGCGCGTCTATGACGACATGGCCGCCTGAGGAGCACCGCGCACGAGCCACAGTCCCAGCGCCATCACCGCGGCCACCTCGAATCCCGCGATCCCCCGCTCCACCAGGCCCAGCGGGATGATCCGCCACCATGACGCACCGGTCACCATCCCCACCGCGATGGCACCGAACAACACACTGAGCCACCCGATCGAACCCCAGGCCAGCCAGCGCGCGGCGCGGGCCCACAACTCTTGCCCACGCGCGATCACCAGCACCGCCACCGGCAGGGCCACGAACGCGAGCAGCGTCGCAACCCGGTGTACGGTGCCGCTGGCGCTGGGCCCCACCGCCCAGTTGTGCTTGGGGAAGGCGACCACACCGAGCAATCCGATCACCCACAGCACCAGGAGCACCGAGCCCACCGACAGCGGCGGTATCCGCCCGGCGTGGACCAACCCCACGAGCAGCAGCGCCGAACCGGCAGCCAGGGCCAGCACTGCCGTCACGAAAAGCCAACCGCCCGTTGTGAACACGTATTCGGAGATGGTTGCCCGGCGCAGCGTCCGGCCGCGCAGCGGTTCACCACCCAGGACGGCGTCCAGGGCCAGCACGGTCATCAGGGACAGCGCCGCGCCGAACACCGCGATCCAGCCGAACACCACATGAAGACGCCGGTTCATCGAACCAGCCTACTGATCACCGCCCGCGGATCCCGCTGTCCACGACCTTCACCGTCTTGTGCGGGTACCGCTTCTCGGCATGCGCCTTGGCGGCCGAGTTCGGCAAGACGTAGAGCGTTTCCTTTTTCTCCTGCAGGGGTTTGAGCACCAGATCCATGAAGCCCTTGCGATTGTCGAGGTAGGGCTCGATCACGTCCTCGCCTGCGGGGCAGACCGCCAGGCAGTAGGCGGCCTTGTAGTTCGCCTTGAATGACAGGCTCTGCCACATCGACGCATTCTCCGAATCGCTGACCCGGGACCGGAAGTCCGCGGCATCGGTACTGTCGGCGATGGTTTGCGCCCAGTCGGTGAAGCCACCCATGAACTCGCGGTAGTTGTGCACCGAGCACGCGACGAAGTCGAACTCGCCGTCCTTGCCGATGGCACCCACCGGGCAGGCCGCGACACACAGCTTGCACTCCAGGCACGGCGAATAGTCGAGCGGTGCACCATATTCGGAGATGGGCGCCCCCACCAGCAGGGTGGCCAGGATGATGAAGTTGCCGAATTTGGGATGGATGACGTTGCGGTGGATCCCCATCACACCCAGTCCGGCGGCCACGGCCACCGGCTTGTGCGCGATCACCCAGATCCGGCCCGGGAACTTGTCCATCTCCATCGGGAAGGTCGCCGACGGGTTGATCACCCGGTAGCCGGTGTCCTCCAGCGCCCGGGTGACGCGGTGGGCGGCCTCGTTGATGATCTCGCCGGTGCGGTGGAACTCCTGATTGGCCACGCTGCGCTCCGACGAGCGGACGTTGTCGCGGTTCATCCTCACGACCAGTGAGATGTAGCTGCGCACCCCGGGCAGTGCGGTTTCGGCGTGCTCGCGTTCCGACGCCAGCGCGGGGTCGTCGAACGAGGCGAACGCGACGTCGTCGGCCCCGGCGTCCAGACAGATCCGACGCAGCCAATCCGCGTCGATCACCGGTGGAACCGGTGCCGCCGTCCGGGCGCGCACCGCCCGCACGGTCGGATGGTCAGCCAGGCGTGGGGGCAGGCGGTCCGTCATCCATCTGAGTATAGACAGATATACCCAGCTATGCCGAGTAGACAGAAACTCCCGCATTTCCATGCGGAAATGCGGGAGTCTGCGTCTGCTCGCGAGAGGAGTTAACCGGTGACGAGTGCGACCGAGTTGGCGCGGCGCAGCTTGCCCGACGGGGTCTTCGGGATGGTGCCCGGGCCCAGCACGACCACGTTGCGCGGGCGGACGTCGACCTCGGTCACGACCTCGTGCGCGACCTGGTGCTCGATTCGGCGCACCGCGACCGGATCCTGGTAGGCGTTGGATTCGACGGCGACGGCGAAGGTCTCGCGGGAGTGGCCGGCATCCAGGCGCACGGCGACGGCGCAACCCGGGCGCACGCCCTCGACGCGGCCCGCGGCCCGTTCAATGTCCGTCGGGTAGATGTTGCGCCCGGCCATGATGATGACGTCCTTGACGCGGCCGCACACGACGATATTGCCCTCGTCGGTGATGTAGCCGAGGTCGCCGGTGTCGTACCAGCCGTGCTCGTCCTGGGTGGGCAGGAACCCGGCCATGGTGATGTAGCCCGGGGTCACCGACTCACCGCGCAGCTGGATGACGCCGACACCGCGGGAGGGCAGCACCGCTCCGTCCGCGTCGACCACACGGGCTTCCAGATCGGTGAGCAGCGGGCCCAGCGAGGCCAGCCTGCGAGTGTTGCCCTTGGTGGCGGGCACGGCACGACGTAGCGCGGCCAGCAGGTCGGCGTCGACCTCGTCGACCACCAGGCCCGCGTTGCACGGGGAGAACGACACCGCCAGGCAGGTCTCGGCCATGCCGTAGGCGGGCAGGATCGCGCCGGGGTTCAGGCCGAACGGCTTACCCGCGTCGATGAGGTCCTCGACGTCGGCGGGTTCGACCGGCTCGGCGCCGGACAGCGCGAAGCGCAGGGTGGACAGGTCGAACTCGCCGGGCTTGGCCTGGCGGCGCAACCGCTTGGCGAACAGCGCGTACGCGAAGTTCGGCGCCGCGGTCATCGTGCCCTTGTACTTGTCGATCAGGCGCGCCCACAGCAGGGTGTCGCGCAGGAAGTCCATCGGCGTGACCTTGATCAGCTCGGCGCCGAAGTACATCGGGATGGTGAGGAAGCCGACCATGCCCATGTCGTGGAAGCAGGGCAGCCAGCTGACCATGACGTCCGTGTCGACGTCGTACTCGGCGCCGATGAACATGGCTTCAGCGTTGGAGAAGATGTTGCGGTGGGTGATCTGCACGGCCTTCGGCGACCCGGTGGACCCGGACGTCAGCTGCATCAGCGCCAGGTCGTCTTCGTCGGTCTCGACGGGGTCGATCGGGTCGGCGGCCAGCAGGTCGGCCACCTTGAGCACCTTGATGCCCTTTTCCTCGAGCACCGGGATGGCGACGACGAACGGCTCGGAGATGATGACGGCCTTCAGCTCGATCATCCCGATGACGGTCATGGTGTCCTCGGCCCAGACCGCGAGGTCGGTACGCGGGGTGGGCTGGTGCAGCATCGTCAAGCTGCCGCCGCGCATCCACACGCCCTGGGCGGTCGGGGCGATCTCGACGGGGAAGCCTGCCAGGACTCCGACGGAGTCGCCGGGGCCGATGCCCGCGGCCGCAAGACCACCGGCGATGCGGCGGGCGCGCTCGTGGACTTCACCCCAGGTGTGGCGGACGGGCTCGTAAGGCTCACCGGTCACCATGCCCCGCGCGCTCTCGCGGGCGCTGCGGTACATCTTGTCGGTAAATCGGCTCACGGCAACCTCCTGAATGTCTGAGAGCGCGTCGCCGGCGACGTCGACCCCAGTGTCATTGCACGTTTCCCTATATTCCGCCTGCTAGCACGCGCTATTCGAGAGGCGCGCGCACACAATTGGGAAGCAGTTGTGTCTCGAAACGGTGATGGTCCAGCGAATCCGGCTCCCCCGAACAACTTTGTTGCGTGGGGAACGATCAAATCCACAGTAGTTTCCACCGTGACTCATCTTAAAGAACCCTTAAGTAACTGCCAAACCGTCCCGAGAATTGAG
>JAHFVC010000565.1 GCA_023264765.1 Mycobacterium sp.
ATTTCGCGCACATCGGTCGGTCAGTACAAAGTGTCGGGCGAGTCGATGCGTTCGGCAGCCGGCCCCAGGCCATCTCGCCCGCGAGCCTGCCAAAGGCCGAACGCACCGCACACGCAGCTTTGCGCCAGCCCAGCACACACGATCACCCCAAGGATGCGCACGATGGCCGGAACCGTGTCCCAGCCGCCGGCACCAGTGGCAAGATTCCACATCCCACCAGCGAACAACGCAGCCAGGAGCAGACAGCGACCGACCCGGATCGGTAGACGGCCCGGCAGCACGAACACGGTGTCCAGCTCGTCGAACGGCTGGCTGCCGCGTCGGCGCGGGCTCTCACTCATCAGGCACTGACCGTCGTGATCAGGGTCGAACATCCGACCTCGTGAACTCGGGAAGGCCTCGTCGGCCCGCCAGGGCGCCAGGACACGATCGCGTCGAGGTCGGCCGCATCAGCGAACCAGGGAATGTCCGTGCGCAGCAGGGCGACCACGTCGAACCATGCCCACGCACTCAGCGGAGAGGTCCCGCGCTCGGCCACCTCAACCGAAGGCTGGTGGTCCCCGAATTGACCTCCGGGGATCGTCATCGCCCGCACCTCGGGGATGATGACCGCACTGACCGTCGGCAACTGGCGCAATAGCCGGCCAGCAGGGGCGGGCACGTCGTCGACGCCGGCCCGATACGCAACGGCCACCGCGCCCCGGCTATCCCCGGGCAACCACAGGTGGACGGCGTAGCGGTGCACATTGCGCCCGCCGCCCAGGACCTGTGTGCCGATGAATTTTGCGGCACTGCTTGACCCAGGATCAGGGAACAGCCGAGGAATACGAGCGTCCAGCGCGGGGAAGCGATCCCAGATCGCGCTGAACACCGCCAGCTCAGACCATATGGGTTTACCCAACCCGACCTCCCGCGGACGTGGATAGACCGGTGAGCCCGCCGCGACGTCCCGCAACAGAGTTTCGACGCTGATGTCGAACAGGTCAGCTACCAGCTGCGGGTACATGTCCCGGTAAGCCCACCGCGAGTACCGTGTCCACTGATCCATCACGTCCCATCCCCTTTGAACGTCTTCTCCGGTCGCCAAAAGCGTTGCCGTCCAGACCATCTGGTCCCCACTTGGAAAGGTCTCTGGGTGTGGCAGCTGCCGTCCAACTGGCGGCGCTGCCACACCCAGGGCCCGGTCCTACCAGCAGCCGCTCACCGGGTACCACCTTCGGAGGTATGCCCGTGCGCCGCGTTGACGCCCCCTCCGGACGTCGGCCGGGAGGGGCTCTCGTTGCGACGGTGCCGCCCACCCGACTCCGACGATACGACCGCTGCGGAGCTGCTGGCGGATGCGCTCGCCGGCGCCCGATGCTTGCCCGTGCCGCTGTCGGCGGGGGCGCGGCTCACGGTCGACGCCTTGCCGTCGGCATCGTGCCGGGTGGTCTGGTTACCACCGACATGGCTGCCGGGTGCTGACTTACCAGGCGCTGCGGTGCCCCCGGACTGCTCTGTGGACTTGCTCGTTGCTGTGGCGTCTGGTCCTGTGGGCGAGGCCGGTGCGGCAGCCTTGGATGGGTTCACCCTGACCGCCGGTTCCTGCGTTTTCGTCGAGGACCCCACCGCGCTGTGACCGGGGTTGGTCGTCGTTGCGCCGGACTCTCCCGCCGCGCCGGGAGCCGCCGCGGCGGTCTTCGACGGGCTCTCGGTCGCCGTGATCGCCTTCGCCTTCGCCCCCGATGCTCCGGCCGATGAGACTACCGGCGTGGCCGCCGCTGCGGAGATGATCTTCGTGGTGGCGGGAATTGTTGTGGCGGCCAGCGCGTTTGCGGCCGAGACCCCGGTGCTCACCAGGTTGCCCACACCGTTGATGGCGGCCGCGACAGCGTGCGCGGTGAGGTTCATGGCCGTGATGACCGTGCCGGCAAGGTCATGGGGGAGGTTGGAGATGAAGCGCGGCGTTCCGAGCATCGTCAACAGGCCGGACGCGACGTACGCCGCGCCGTTGATGAACGCCCCGGCGACCTTGGCGGCCGCGATTGTGGCCGTGGCGGTCGCGTAGATCGGTGCGGCGACTAGGGAGCCTGCGGTGGTGATCACCCGGTAGCCGGTGTCCACTGCCGCATTGACAAGGGCTCCGACGGCGGTCGTGTAGCTCACGGGGGACAGGGGATTGGTGCCGATGGCGGTGACGACGTTCTGCAAGGCGCCCGGCACGGTTCCGTTGCCCACCCAATCGGTCGCAATGGCCGATGCTCCGGCGGCGACCTTGTCCAGCACCGTGGTGCCGAACGTGGTGAGCACCGAGGACACCCCGTTGACGAGTTCAACAACCGCCGAGGTGGGTGCGATCACGATGCCTTGAGCGGCAGTAAGAAAGCCGTCGATGATGTTGTTGTCCGCGATAGCCTCGGCAGAGTTCACCACCCCGTTGACCACGGACAGCAGATTGCTGATCTGCGCGGTCACGCCGTGGACCAGGGTGTTGGCCGCCGTTAGTGCGTTGTCACCGAGTTGATCGGCCGCGGTGATTGCGGCGTTCGCCGCCAGGCCCACGAGGTTGAGCGGCACGTTCACCAGGTTCGTGTAGCTCGAGAGTGCCAGCGGGTTGTTGACGACGGAGGCGACCGCTTGGGCGGCTGTCCCGGCCGAGCCGGTCAGCACCGAGGTCAGCAGGGTTGCCACTTGGCCGGTG
>JAHFVC010000566.1 GCA_023264765.1 Mycobacterium sp.
AGTTCTTCTTCCTGCGGCCCAAGGACATCGCCATCTACGTCGGGTCGGGTCAACTCGATCTGGGCATCACGGGCCGGGATCTGGCCGCGGAGTCGGACGCCCCGGTAAGGGAACGGCTGGCACTGGGATTCGGGTCGTCGACCTTCCGCTACGCCGCACCCAAGGGCCGCGACTGGACCGTGGCCGAGCTCGCCGGCAAACGGATCGCCACCGCCTACCCGAATCTGGTCCGGAAAGACCTTGCCGACAAGGGTATTGAGGCGACGGTCATCCGTCTCGACGGAGCCGTCGAGATCTCGATCCAGTTGGGGGTCGCCGACGTCATCGCCGATATCGTCGGATCCGGGCGCACGCTTGGTCTGCACAACCTGGTAGCGTTCGGTGAATCGCTGTGCGACTCCGAAGCGATCCTGATAGAACGCCTCGATCCCGAACCGGATCCGGCCCGCGATCAGCTTGCCGCGCGGGTGCAGGGCGTGGTGTTCGGGCAGCAGTACCTGATGCTCGACTACGACTGCCCGCGCAGCGTATTGGAGCAGGCCACCGTGGTGACACCGGGACTGGAGTCACCGACCATCGCGCCACTGGCCGACCCGGACTGGGTCGCGGTCCGTGCACTGGTGCCGCGCCGCGACGTCAACTCGATCATGGACCGGCTGGCCGCCATCGGGGCCAAGGCGATCCTGGCTTCCGATATCCGATTCTGCCGATTCTGATACGCCCGGAACATTGCCCGGGAGCGTGTTAGCGTCCCGGGTATGACCGTGGTGGTAGTGCTGCTCCTCGCGTTGTTGATCGGTGTGGTCGCCGGACTCCGGGCGCTCACCCCGCCCGCGGTGGTGGCCTGGGCCGGTGCGCTGGGATGGATCAACCTGGACGGCACCTGGGTCCACTGGCTGACCCATCCGATCACCCTGACGGTGCTCACCATCCTGCTCGTGGTCGAGTTGGTCACCGATCAGCTCCCGTCGACTCCGAGCCGAAAAGTGCCGCCGCAGTTCGGCGCCCGGCTGCTGACGGGTGGATTCGCCGCGGCGGTCCTGGTCACCGGCGCCATCTACCAGGCCAAGACGGGCACCATCGTGTCCGGTGTCGGGGCCGGTATCGTCGGCGCCGTACTGGGCACCCTCGGTGGCGCCGAGGCTCGTACCAGGTTGGTGGCCCGGATCGGCGGGCGCGACCTTCCGATCGCCCTCACCGAGGACGTGATCGCCGTCACCGGCGGCTTCGCCGTCGCCGCCGCCGCGTCGCTCCTGTAGTACATGTCCAGCGACACAACGTCTTTCGACGCCATCATCATCGGCGCCGGCCAGGCCGGCCCGCCGTTGGCCGACCGTCTGACGCAGGCCGGACAAACGGTGGCGGTGATCGAACGCCATCTGGTCGGCGGCACCTGCGTCAACAGCGGGTGCATCCCCACCAAAACCCTGGTGGCCAGCGCGTACGCCGCACACCTGGCCAGGCGCGGTTCCGAGTACGGGATCGGCACGGGCGACGTCACCGTCGACATGGCAAAAGTGAAGGCCCGCAAGGACAAGATCATGCTCGACGACCGGTCGGGAGTGGAGGGCTGGCTGGCGGGGATGGACGGAGCGACCCTGATCCGCGGGCACGCCCGGTTCGTCGATCCGCACACCATCGACGTCGACGGTCGACTGCTGCGCGCGGACCGCTTCTACCTCAACGTCGGTGGCCGCGCGTCGGTGCCCGATCTGCCGGGCCTGGACGGTGTCGACTACCTCACCAATGTGTCGGTTCTGCAACTCGACGCGGTACCCGAACATCTGATCGTCATCGGCGGCAGTTACATCGGGTTGGAATTCGCGCAGATGTACCGGCGGTTCGGTGCGGAGGTGACCGTCATCGAGCGCGGGCCCCGATTGGCGTCGCGTGAGGACGAAGACGTCTCGGCCGCCATCCGGTCGATTCTCGAGGCGGAAGGCATCGCGGTACATACCGGCGCCTCGGACATCCGATTCGAGCAGCGCGACAACGGGATTGCGGTGACGCCGCGTTCCGGCGCCGATCCGGTGATCGGCAGCCACGTGCTGGTCGCGGTCGGGCGCAGGCCCAACACGGACGACCTCGGTCTCGAGCACGCCGGTGTCGACACCGATGCCAGGGGTTACGTCGTCGTCGACGATCAACTGCGGACCAGTGCCGAACACATCTGGGCGATGGGGGACTGCAACGGCAAGGGCGCGTTCACGCACACGTCGTGGAACGACTACGAGATCGTCGCGGCCAATCTGCTCGACGATGACCCGCGCCGCGTCAGCGACCGCATCACCACCTACGGCCTGTTCATCGACCCGCCGCTGGGCCGAGCCGGGATGACCGTCGACGAGGTTCGCCGCTCGGGCCGAAAGGCGTTGGTGGGCAAGCGCCCGATGACCAGGGTGGGCCGCGCAGTCGAGAAGGGCGAGACCCAAGGCTTCATGAAGGTCGTGGTCGACGCCGAGACCCAGGAGATCCTGGGCGTGGCCATCCTCGGGGTCGGTGGTGACGAGGTGGTGCATCTGGTGCTCGACGTGATGACCGCCAAGCTGCCCTACACCGCCATCTCGCGCACCATGCATATCCATCCCACGGTCAGTGAGCTGGTGCCGACCTTGCTGCAGGAACTCGCGCCGCTGCAGTAGACGTCAGTGGTGCAGCGCGTGCTTCACGTCCTCTCG
>JAHFVC010000567.1 GCA_023264765.1 Mycobacterium sp.
TGGCCGCGCCCGGCGCTCGGCGCATCTACTCCAACTACGGTTTCGCTCTGCTCGCGGCCGCGCTGCAGGACGCGGCGGAGATCGCCTTCGGCGATTACCTGCGCGAGGCGGTGTTCGCACCGCTGGGTATGGCGGACTCCGAGCTGGTCGGCGGGGCCGACGCCGCCGGGTACGGCGGCCGGTCGACGGTCACCGATCTGGCCGCCTTCGCCGGTGATCTGCTGCGTCCGGCGCTCGTCTCGCCGCAACTGCACCGGGAGTCGGTGTCGGTGCAGTTTCCCGGTCTGGCCGGGGTGCTCCCGGGGTTCGGGTCGCAGCGCCCCAACGACTGGGGTTTGGGGGTCGAGATCAGAGACGGTAAGTCTCCACACTGGACCGGTTCGCTGAACTCGGCAGACACCTTCGGGCATTTCGGCCAGTCGGGCACGTTCATCTGGGTGGATTCCGCCGCTGACCTGGCCTTGGTGGTGCTCACCGACCGCGATTTCGGCGACTGGACCTATCCGCTGTGGCCGGCGATCTCTGATGAGGTCCTGAGAGAATTCGGCGCACACTAGCGCAACAACCGCCCCACAAGGCACAATAGACACGCACGAAACAACTGCATCGCTTTGGTAACACCAGGTCGTTGGGGAAGACGTCCCTAGTGGAAGCCGAAGGAGCAGATGATGCGTGCGTCGAACCAGTTCGCCGATGCGACGACTGGCGTGGTTTACGTTCACGCCTCGCCCGCGGCGGTATGCCCACACGTGGAGTGGGCCCTTTCGTCGACCCTGTCGGCGCGGGCGAACCTGAAATGGACGCCCCAACCGGCCATGCCGGGGCAGCTTCGTGCTGTCACGAATTGGATCGGGCCGGTGGGTACCGGCGCGCAGCTGGCCAACTCGCTGCGCTCGTGGTCGGTGCTGCGCTTCGAGGTCACCGAAGATCCCAGTGAAGGCGTCGACGGGCACCGCTGGTGTCACACCCCGCAGCTCGGCCTGTGGAGCGGATCGATGAGTGCCAACGGTGACGTGATGGTCGGCGAGCAGCGGCTGCGCACCATGATGGCCTCCGGTGCCGACGCCTTGGCCGCCGAGCTGGACACCGTGCTGGGTACGGCGTGGGACGAATCCCTGGAGCCCTACCGTGGCGGTGGGGACACCGGCGAGATGACCTGGCTGAACAGGGGAGTCGGCTAGCGCAGTCGCGGGGCCAGGAAGTCCGCCGCCAGCGCGGCGGGCTGCTGGAAATCGGCGGTGAAGACGTGATCCTGTCCTGGCAGGACATGGATCTCACCGTGCGGAAACACGGTGACGAAATGCTCTGACGCGGCGACGGGCACCGCCTCGTCGTCGGCGCCCTGGATCACGCTGACCGGACCCGCGTATTGGGCCGCAACTTGCTCCAGCGGCAAGGTCTGCCCGGTGAGGATGTAGTTGCGGCCGACGTGGAAGTTGTTGACCGAGGCCACCACCTCGGGTGGATCGGCCGGGTCGAACCGGGTGCCCAGAAAATCTCCGGACCGCGTCGCCGCGGGGATGATGCTCGCCGGGGCGAACAGCGCCACGGCCGAGATCTTGTTCCGCAGCTCACCGGCGAGCATCGATGCGACCACCCCACCTTGGGAGTGCCCGGCCAACCCGATGGATGACACGAACGGCAGGCTGCGCGCGTAGTCGTACATCACTCGGGCGTCGTCGATCTCGTTGAGGACCGTCATGTCCTCCTGCCGACCGCCGCTGGCGCCGTGGCCGTTGAAGTCGAAGCGCAGTGTCGCGATGTGTGCATTCTGCAGAGCGCGGGCCGTGGCGCGAATCAGTGCTTCGTTCTGATTCCCGCTGAATCCGTGCATGACCATCACGAGCGGCACGTGTTCGCCGGGCGCCAGTGGCGGTACTTCGAGCGTCCCCACCAGGCGGATGCCGTTGCGCCACAATTCGATCGGCTCGGATGTCACAGCGGCGGGTACCGGGGTCGCGGTGGCCAACTGCACGGACACCGCTGGGGATGCCGGTGATATCGCCTCGGTGCTCGGTTCGGGTGCGCAACCGGCCACCACGAGCGACAGCGTCGCCAAGGCGCCGAGAGCGAGTCGGCTCGGGTTCTCGGGCATGCCGCCTAACGTACCCGGTAGTGCGCGGGGTCCGGGTCGGCCAGCATCCGGGTGAGCGTGGCGCGATCGAACGGCCAGAGATCGACGGTGCCGCCTTCGGTGAAGTACCACGAATTGCATCCGGTGTTCCACACCGTCGGCCCCATCGCGTCGGCGACGGCGGCGTTGAACTCGTCGGTGGCTTCCTCGGTCACCTCGACTTCGGTGATCTCGCCGTTGCGGAACCGCTTGAGCCAGGCCACGATATAGCGCGCCGTGGTCTCGGCGGAGTACTGCAGCGGGATCGATCCCGTCGGCGAGTTGGGCCCGAGCACCGTGAACAGGTTCGGAAATCCGGGGATCGCGGTCATCCGGTAGGCGCGCGGGCCTTTCACCCAGGCGTCGTCGAGGGTGATCCCGTCGCGGCCGACGATCGACATCGGCCGCATGTAGTTGTGCGCGTGAAAGCCGGTGGCCAGCACCACGACATCGACGTCGTGGTGTGCGCCGTCGGCGGTCCGGATGCCGGTCGCGGTCATCTCGGTGATCGGTGCGCTGACCAACCGCGCATTGGCTCGGGTGATCGCCCGGTAGTAACTGCC
>JAHFVC010000052.1 GCA_023264765.1 Mycobacterium sp.
CCGGGGACTTCGCCGCAGACTCGGTGGCCCTGATGTTGGGTCTGCTCGCCGTCACGCTGCGCGACCGGTCCCACCA
The DNA here is from genome assembly GCA_023264765.1 of Mycobacterium sp. GTDB lineage: Bacteria > Actinomycetota > Actinomycetes > Mycobacteriales > Mycobacteriaceae > Mycobacterium. The sequence continues at coordinate 77 of JAHFVC010000052.1, forward strand.
GGTCGAGGACCGATCGTCACGGGCTACCACGGTGGTGGCGCTGATCAACGGGACCGTGCTGCTAGCGGTGTGCGTGCTGGTCATCGTGGAAGCAGTGAGTCGTCTGTGGCACGGGACGCCGGTGGTGCAGGGTCTGCCGGTGTTGATCGTCAGCGTCGTCTCCATGCTCGTCATGCTGCTCGGCGCCGGAATCTTGGGGCTCAGGGCGGGCGAGGAGGACCTGCACATGCGGTCGGTGCTGCTGGACACCGTGGCGGATGGCGCGGCGGCGGCAGGAGTTGCGGTCGCCGGAGCCGTCATGGCCATTACGCATCGCTTCTACTGGCTCGACCCAGCGCTAGCGGCGGTGATCGCGGTCGGGATCGCCGTCGCCGCAGTCAAACTGCTCGCAGACGCGGTCCGGACCATGCGCACCGCGTCACGGCGCTGAGCCGCCGTAGGGGGCAAGCCTCACGGGTCTCGCGTCGACCCTCCGCAGATGACTCGCTGCGAACCACGGCAGGGCCAGCGTCGGTCGCGCCCCGCGCGGATGCACCATCGATGCCACGATGGGGCCCGAATTGGTTACCACCGACTTGACCGCCACACCTGTGGTGACGGATGCAGTTCGATCACGACGTCACGTGCTTTGGTTGGGTGTCGCGCACGTGCTCCCCGCCGACGGCACACGGAAACCAACACGCCCTCAAAACGCCGTACAGGACGCGACCACCGTCACCAGAAACGCAGTGGCGGCCATCGTCCATACCGGAAGTAGGACCACCGTCAGTGAGGCAAGTGTCTTGTCGAAGGGGCCAACGGAGGCCGGGTAGTTCACCAGCCGACTCAACCGCATGTCGACGGCATCACCGGTGATGGCCAGCATCGGCGCGGGCGGGTGCAGCGGGCGCAATGTCTGCAGCGCCCGCTGCAGCCCCTCGGGCCCCAGTGCCCGCGCGGCGTGATCGTCGGCATCGAACTCCACCAGGGTCCGCACCAGGGCAGGTGAGCGACGCATCAACGGCAGCCAAGGGAGCGCCGCCGCGACTGCCTCGGCCGCTCCCACCAAAGTGTGGTGGCGGCGGGCGATGTGCGCGCGTTCGTGGGCCAGCACGCCGGCCAGCGCGTCGGCATCCAGGCAGTGCCGCAACGCGATGCTGGCCACCACCAGCGGCGGTCGACCGGACACGCTGTAGGCCGTCGGCACCTCGAGCGGTAACCACAGCACCGATCCCTCACCCACGTGGGAGCCCTGCAGAATGCGGCCCACCCCGAGATGGCGCCGATGGACTCGGCGGCGCGCCACGGCGGCGGACCGCAGCCGCCACGTGGCGCGCACCGCTGCGACCGACAGGACGGCCCCACTCAGGATTGCCGCGACCGCATCGGGACGTGCGTGATCGCCCGCGCCCAACAGATCGGCGCATCGGCTCACTGCCTCGGCCAACACTGGAGCACCGACGACGAGCAGCGTGGTGCACACCAACGATGCCCACACCGCCAGACCGATGCCAGCGCCCACACCGCGGCGCACCATCCACGCCAGTATCCGTGGCCCTCCGACGGACATCGCCACCGCCGACACCACCCACACAAGGATCCCGGTCACCGGCGTGGTCTGCGTTCCTTGAGGCCGCGGTTGAGCGCACTGGACTCGACGTCACTGGCGCCACGCGCGAAGTGCAACAGCGCGGCGGCCGGATCTCCGGTGTCGGCCAGCAGATCGCGGACGGCGTCGGTCGCTGCCTCCATCCGACTACGGGTCGCGGCGTAGGAGTAGGCGCGGCCGTGGCGCTCCCGGACCAACCATCCCTTGCGATACAAGTTGTCCATCACGGTCATCACCGTGGTGTACGCAGGATCTCGCTCGGAGTCCAGGAGGTCGATGACGTCGCGGACCCGGACCGGATCCAAACTCCGCCACACGACGTCCATGACGGCTGCTTCCAACTCACCCAGCCCGTGCATCGGTCTCCTCCCGTCCTCCCGTCGGCCGACGACGAGCGTCGGCGGATGGTCCGACCCGCCGTGCGCCGATCCCGCACGTGGCCTGCAGTCTAGGTCCATTCGTCGACCGTGCGGGTCCCCAGATCGCGTCGAGGCCGATCACGCCAGAGCACTGCCGGCCACCCACTGCGCCCACGGCACGCTCCAATCGCCGTTCTGCCACGCTTGCAGGGGTTCGCCGCCGGTATTGCGGATCTCGACGACGTCACCGGGCTGGGAGAACCCGTAGAACCATTCGGCGTTGTCGGCGTTGAGGTTCAGACAGCCGTGGGAGACGTTGGTGTTGCCTTGGGCCCAGACCGTGCTGTCGAGTTGGTGCAGGTAGATTCCGTCGGTGCTGATCCGGGTGGCGTACTTGATGCTCTCGCGGTAGCCCAGCCGCGAGTTGATGGGCAGACCGAAGGTCGAGGAATCCATGATGACGGGGTTCGCCTTGCCCATCACGGTGTACACGCCGGGTTGCGTCCAGAATGAGATCGTTTGCCCGCCAATGGTTTCACTGCCGCCCATGCCCATCGACGTCGGCATCGTGCGGACCAGTTGACCGTTGTCGTAGACGCTGACTTGCTTGGTGAAGTCGTCGGCAACTGAGACGTGGGCGTCGCCGATGGTGAAGGCGACCCGGCTGTCCTCTTGACCGTAGAGTCCCTCGCCGAGGGGGACGCCGTAGATGTTGGCCGCGGCGGTCACCACCGTGCCCGGTGCGTAGTACTGCTGCGGTCGCCAGTGCGCGTCTTGGTCATCGAGCCAATACCAGGAGCCGGTGACCGCGGGAGCGGTCGTGACCGACAATCGGCGTTCGGCTGCGGCCCGGTCGGTGATGGGTTCGTCGAAGTGAGCCACCACCACGGTGCCGACGCCATAGGTGCCGCCGTCTTGCAGCGGTGTGCCGGCGGTGGTGGTGAGGTACACCTTCGTCTGGTTGCTCGGCGTGACCGTCGAGAACGTCGAGGTCTGACTGCGTGTCATTCCTGCGGTTCCGGCGGCGGTGACGGTGAGGGTGTAGGTCCGGCCGTAACCGAGTGGAACTGCCGGCTTCCACACCGTGTTGTCGGGAGTCATCACCCCCGCGACGGGGGTGCCCTGTTCGTTGATCATCGTGACGTCGGTCAACGTGCCATCCGCTGCGGCCACCGACACCTTGCCCAGCGGGTCGACGTCGCGGGCACCCGGCGCCGGGGTGATGGTGACGGTCGCCGGTGTCGGTGGTGGGGCGCTGGCCTGGCCGGCCGGAGCTGCCGTATCCGCGGGTGGACACCCGCTGGCGCACCGCGTCAACGTGACGCCGACGACCGTGGCGGCCACGGCGAGGACCACCAGCGCGACGCCGAGGAGCGCCATCCGAACCCGACGTGTCACGGACAACGTGTCTCCTTGATGTGGATGGGGGGGTGGGTGTCGTGGCCGCCGTTCTGGACCTCGTTGCCATACTATCTCCGTACGCACATAGTAGATGGAGGACGTGGTGGACGGCGCGTGTGCGCAAGCAACCCGACGCCGAGGGGCCGCATCACCCCGATGGCCACGACTCGGGCCACGTGCGGTGAGCGACGATGAACAGTGGATCACGCCACAGCGAAGTGGACACTCGGGCCGACGCGCACTGGAATGGCGGTCATGATCAACCGACCGAGAGCCACCCGTTACCTATGGCTGCAGATGTTGGCGCTCGTCGCCGTCCTCGTCGTCACCGCGGCAGTAGTGAGGGTGGCCTACCTGCGCCACCGTGACGTCGGCCCAGATTACGTGGACTGCCATCGCACCAAGTGTGTGGCGTTGACGTTTGACGACGGACCCACCCCATTCACCGACCGGCTGCTTCAGGTCCTGACGTCTGACGATGCCAAGGCCACGTTCTTCCTGGTCGGCAACAAGGTCGCCGCCGACCCCGCCAGCGCCCAGCGGATCGCCGACGCCGGAATGGAGATCGGCAACCACACCTGGGAACACGCCAACATGTCCACCGTCCCGACCGAGGACATCCCCGCGCAACTGTCCAAGGGCACCAACGCCATCGCCGCCGCCACCGGTAAGGCGCCGGTGCTGTTGCGCACCGCCGGTGGCCTGATCGACGACGCGGTGCTGGCCGAGGCCAAACGGCAAGGCCTGGCCGACATCAACTGGGACGTCATCCCGTTCGACTGGATCAACGACGCCAACACCGGCGCCACCCGCTACATGCTGATGACTCAGATCACCCCCGGGTCGGTGGTGTTGCTGCACGACACCTACTCCAGCACCGTCGATCTGGTCGAGCAGTTCATCCCGGTGCTCAAGGCCAACGGCTATCACCTGGTCACCGTCAGCCACCTGCTCGGCCCCCGCGATCCCGGGACCAGCTACGGCAGCCGGGTCAACGGGCCGCCCGCCAACGACCTCGCCGACATCCCCGCCGCCCAGATCCCCACTCTGCCAGCGACACCGTCACCGAAACCGGCGCCCAACCTGCCCATCACCGACATCCCCAACCAAAACCCAGGCGGCCCACAATAATCCCGCATCGAGACCCGTCACCACCGGCGGCAACCGTCCCCAAATCTCGGCGAATGCGAACGCCATGACCGTCGAGCACGCCGCGGCGCTCACCCCCGGCGCAGGCCGGCTTCGCGCGTTGATCATCGACCACGAGCGCTCCCTGACCGGATTGATCGCCGGCCACCTCGCCCGTGAAGAGTTCGTCGTCCACGTCACCTACGACAGGGCAGACGCCCTTGCAGCCGCCAGGAACGAGGACCCCGACGTCGTGGTCCTCGACATGGCCCGCCGCAGCAACGAGGGCCTCGAGACCTATCGGCAACTACGCACCTTCTCGACCGCCCATGTCGTCATGGTGCTCGGCCGCAACGCCGTTCGAGGCGAGGTGATCGGAATGTCCAGCGACGCCGACGACTACATCGTCGAGCCGTTCAGTCCCCGAGAACTGGTCACCCAGATTCGCGCCACGCTGCGGCGCCCCCGCACCACCCACGTCGGCCCCAGAAAGACCAAGACGCGCACGTTCGGAACGCTGCACATCGATGTCGCCGGTCGCCGCGTCCACCTCGATCACAGCCCGATCGACCTCACACGGACCGAATTCGAGCTCTTGGCGGTTTTGTCGTCTCGACCCGGTGTCCCATTCACCAGACGCCAGCTCCTCGACGCCGTCTGGGGGCGCTCGGGAGCCGCGGGTACCGACGCCGTCGGCGTCCACATCGGGCACCTCCGCCGCAAATTGGGCGAGACCCCCCAACACCAGAACTTCGTGCACACGGTGCCCGGCATCGGCTATCGAATGGACCCGATGCGCTGATCCCCGCCCTCCCACGAGGAAACGCCGGGACTTGCCCTGAAGGTTGCGCATTGGGTGCCGCGATTGTGGTGCACCCCGAAGGCTGAGGATTCAGCACCGCAGTCAACGATTTTGCAGGCAGCTCTACCGCTTTCGTGGCGTGAAGGAGAGAAGGCCAATCCCGATCGCGGCCAGCACCGCTGCGCTCGGATACCCCACGACCAGATCCTGCATGCGGAAGAGTTCCCAGCGCCCGAGGTGCGTGAGCATGTGCAGCAATGCCATCGCGCCGGCCACGACGAGAATGCTCCAGCCCAGGATCTTGCGCCACCGTTCACGCCGGTACTGCGGGGTGTACAAGGAGCGTTGCTGCGACACGCGGACTCGCGCCTTGGGGCTCATGTCGGTCTCCATTCGTCGTCGGTGATCACTGCGAGTCGGGCGGCACTCGATACGCGTTCCACAGGCCCGACCACATGCGCCCGCCGCCGGCTTGCCGCCGACCCGGGAGCCACCCAGTACTATGCCAGATAGTAGGTAAACGTTCGGCCGCACCAACCAATGACCGCTCGAGTGCACCGTGGTGAATCTGCGACACGGGCAGATGAGCTCCGGGGAGCATTCTTGGTTCCACCGAGGTCGAAATGCCAGCTTCGAAGGTTGATTCGAGACCGACGCGCATATTCACGACATATCCGGAGCCTGCCGCTCATCAGCATCTGAATGGTTGACGCTCGGCAGCGTCGAACACGGCCTCGTCCCCGTTGCCCAATCTCGGTCCAACCATCACCACGTTCTACTATAAGAAGTAGTAGATGGGTCCGGGTTGGGTCGCGCGCGACGTTGAGCGTCGCCGTTCGACCCCAGCAGCAGAGGAGGAACCCGAATGCGAACTGCATGGAGCTGGCCGCTGGTCGCCCTCGTGGTGACCGTGGCTGTCGGCGTTGCGATCTGGCCTCGTCCTGGACTCGTTGACGTGAGCGTCGCGGCACCACACCAGGGTCAGGCCCCGGAGGGCGCCGATCCCATGGCCCGGGAGGAACTGGCGGCACTGGTGGCGCGCGCCGCCCTGGCTCCCTGTCCCGCGGCCACGCCTGTCCCGGCGGCGCCGCAGAAGGGCCCACTCGCAGGTGTGCGGGCGCCGTGCCTCGGGACCACCTCGCCAGTCGACGTCGGGACCGCACTGGCCGGTCAACCCACCCTAATCAACGTGTGGGCCTCATGGTGCGCACCGTGTCGGGAGGAGATTCCCGTGCTTGCCCGATACGCCAGCGAGCCGGGGTCGATCCGGGTCGTCGGCATCAACGTTCAGGACAGTCCCAGCTCGGCCTTGAGCTTGTTGGCCGACCTCGGCGTGCACTACCCATCCTTCGGCAACGCCGACGTGGTCGCCCAGGCGCTGCGCGCGCCCCCCGTGCTGCCGCTGAGCTACCTCGTCGCCGCTGACGGCGGCGTCCGCAGGATCACCTCCACCATGGTGTTTAACGACGTCGCCCAGATCCGTCAGGCAGTCGATGCCCTGCCTCGCTAAGAACCCGGAACCCCAGGCGTGACCGAACGGGCCGCACCCACGGCGCCGCCTGGGTCCCGCCCCAGGGCCGGTCTACTAAGGTGCGTAGTACGTTGAAACGCAGTACGTGGACGGGAGGGTCGCCAATGACGCTCAGGCCGGCGGGTGCGCGCCTCGTCGCGGGACTCTGCGCGGTGCTGGTCGTCGCGGCGACTGCCTCTGGCTGTGCCACCGGTGCTGACGCCGGTTCAGCCGGTGGGTCGTTCGACTTCGTGTCCCCGGGTGGGCGCACCGACATCTTCTACGATCCGCCCAACCAGCGCGGCAGCGTCGGGGCGATGAGCGGACCCGACCTGATGACCGACGGGAAGACCACCGCGCTGAGCGACTTCACCGATCAGGTGGTGGTGGTCAACCTGTGGGGGCAGTGGTGCGGGCCATGTCGGGGCGAAGCCCCTGAGCTGGAGGCCGTCTTCACCGCCACCAAGGACCTCGGGGTCGCGTTCCTCGGCGTCGACGTGCGGGACCCGCAGAAGGACAAGGCCCAAGACTTCGTCCGCGACTTCGCCGTCTCCTACCCCTCCATCTACGACCCGCCGATGCGCACCCTGATCGCGTTGGGCGGGAAGTTCCCCACCAGCACGATCCCGGCAACGCTGGTGCTGGACCGCCGCCACCGGGTGGCCGCGGTGTTCCTGCGGGCGCTGCTGGCCCAGGACCTGGAGCCCGTCGTGCGCCGCGTAGCCGCCGAACGATGACCACCCTGGCCCAAATCGGTTCCAGTTTCGGCACTCTCGCCGCGACCGGCCCGTTGATCCTTGCCCTGGGTGCGGCCTTCCTGGCCGGAACGGTGTCCTTCGCCTCACCGTGCTGCGTGCCGTTGGTACCCGGATACCTGTCCTACCTCGCCGGCATCTCCGGAGCCGACGCACCGCTGGTGAGTGCAGGCGGCCCCCGGGTCGCGACTGCGGGGCGGTGGCGGGTCACCGGCGCGGCGCTGCTGTTCGTGGCCGGGTTCACCGTGGTGTTCGTTGCGGCAACCGCATCGGTTTTCGGGGTAATCGGGGCGCTCACCCTCAATCGTGAACTGCTGCAACGCATCGGCGGAGTCGTCACCATCGTGATGGGCCTGGCGTTCGTCGGCGCGATCCCGGCACTCCAACGCGATACCCGGTTCACCCCGCGTCGCATCTCGTCGCTGGCCGGTGCCCCCCTACTGGGGGCAGTGTTCGGCCTTGGGTGGACACCGTGCCTGGGCCCCACCCTGGCCGGGGTGCTCTCGGTGGCCGCGGGCACCGAGGGCACCACCGCGGCGCGCGGGGTCATCCTGATCGTCGCCTATTGCCTGGGGCTGGGCCTGCCGTTCGTCGTCTTGGCGTTCGGGTCGGCCAGCGCGCTGCGCGGCATCGGGTGGCTGCGCCGCCACACCCGCACCATCCAGATGTTCGGCGGGGTGATGCTGATCGCCGTCGGGCTCGCCCTGCTCACCGGGGTGTGGGAACTGTTCGTCGGCTGGCTGCGCAACGAATTCGTCTCCAATGTAGTGCTGCCAATATGACGGCCGCCGACACCATGGCCGCGCCTGCCCCCGCCGCCAGACGACCGTCGCCGCTGCGCCGGATCGCCGCCGTCATTCGCAACACCTGGCGACGGCTCACGGCCATGAGCACCGCCTTGGCGCTGCTGTTCCTGCTCGCCCTGGGCGCCATCCCCGGCGCACTGCTGCCCCAACGCAGCCTCAACGCGCAAAAGGTCGCCGACTACATCGCCGCACGTCCCACGATCGGTCCGCTGATGGACCGGCTGCAGCTGTTCGACGTGTTCGCCAGCTTCTGGTTCACCGCCATCTATGCGTTGCTATTCATCTCGTTGATCGGCTGCCTCACCCCGCGCCTGTTCGAACTGGCCACAGCGCTGCGCGCGCAACCCGTTCCCGCGCCCCGCAACCTGTCGCGGCTCCCCCACCACCACGCCGAGACACTGCACGACACGCCGGCAGCGATCGCCGAACGGGCCGCTAGGCTACTGCGCCGATGGCGGGTAGTCACGCGCGCCGAATCCGGCGACGCGATCACCATCTCGGCCGAGCGCGGCTACCTGCGCGAGGCGGGAAACCTGCTGTTCCACTTCGCACTGCTGGCACTGTTGGTGGCGATCGCGGTGGGCAAACTCTTCGGCTACGAGGGGTCAGTCATCGTCATCGCCGATGGCGGACCCGGGTTCTGTAACACCTCCCCGGCGGTCTATGACTCCTTCCGCGCCGGCAACCGCATCGACGGCACTGGGTTGGAACCCTTCTGCATCCGGGTCAAGGACTTCACCGCCGACTACCTGCCCACCGGGCAGGCCAAGATGTTCACCTCCGCCATCTCCTACCAGGCCGGGTCGGATTTGAGCAGCGACACGTGGCGAGACCACCCGCTCAAGGTCAACGACCCGCTCCGCATCGGCGGGGAGAGGGTCTATCTGACCGGACACGGCTACGCACCGCAGTTCACCGTCACCTTCCCCGACGGTCAGACTCGCACCGAGGCCATGCAATTCGCACCACAGGACGCCACCACGTTTCTCAGCGCCGGGGTGCTGCGCATCGACCCGCCGGGCGGAACCTATCCCCGCGACACCGACCGTCGTCGCCACCAGATCGCCATCGCCGGCCTGTTCGCCCCCACCGCCGGGTTCGACGGAAAACTGATGAGTTCGGTGTTTCCCGCCCTGCGCGACCCCGCGGTGGCCGTCGACGTCTACCAGGGCGACACCGGGCTGAACTCCGGTGCGCCGCAATCGATCTTCGCCCTGGACCCCAAGCTCATCGCCCAAGGCCGGCTAATCAAACAAGTTAGAGTCAACCTGCGCCCTGGACAACGCGCCGTCCTCGCCGACGGCACCAGCGTCCAGTTCGACGGCGCCGAGCAGTTCGTCAACCTGCAGGTCTCGCACGACCCTGCCCAATTATGGGTGCTGGTGTCGGCGATCGCGATGCTCGCGGGCCTGGTGGTCTCGCTGATCATCCGGCGCCGACGCATCTGGGTCCGCATCCACCCCCCCGGACCTGGTCGAGCCGTCACCGTCGAGATGGGCGGGTTGGCGCGCACCGATCACGCCGGATGGGGTCCCGAATTCCGCTCGCTGCGCCGAGATCTGCTCGGCGAGCCAGGCGACGACCCGCACCACCCGACGACCACGGAAGGGGTCGGCCATGCCGATCAATGACACGCTCTCCCGCTACAGCGACCTCGCGTTCGCCTCGGCAGTCACCAGCTACCTGCTGGCACTGCTATTGCTGATCGCGGCCTACGCCATGACGTCAACCCCGGCACCCGAGGTCGCCGCCGAGCGCCGCCGAGTCCTCGTGGGTGCGGCCATGACCCCGGGCCGCGTCATCGAGCCACCGCGCCGGTCACTGCCGGAGCGTCTGGGCCGGATGGGCTTCAACGTCCTGATTGCCGGCTGGGGACTGCACGTGGCAGCGATCATCCTGCGCGGGGTGGCGACCGGACGCGCACCCTGGGGCAACATGTACGAATTCGTCACCCTGACCTGCGCAGTCGCAGTGGCCGCCGGATTCGTGATGCTCCGCACCCCGCGGTTGCGACCCATGTGGGTGTTCGTGCTCATCCCGGTGCTGATCCTGCTGTTCGTCGCCGGCACCGTGCTCTACGCCACCGCCGCCCCCGTCGTGCCCGCGCTGCAGTCCTACTGGCTGCGCATTCACGTCTCGGTGATATCGCTGGGCAGCGGCGTGCTGATGATCTCCGGCGTTGCGAGCCTGCTGTTCCTGCTGCGGATCCGACACCCCGAGGGCACCGAAGGCATCGGGCTCCTCGGGCGGTTGGCCCGCCGACTGCCCGACGCTCAGACCCTGGACCGGCTCGCCTACCGCGCCACCATCTTCGCGTTCCCGGTGTTCGGCGCCGGGGTCGTGCTCGGCGCGATCTGGGCCGAAGCGGCGTGGGGCCGGTTCTGGGGCTGGGACCCCAAGGAGACCACCTCGTTCGTCGCGTTCATCGTCTACGCCGCCTACCTGCATGCCCGCGCCACCGCGGGCTGGCGCACCACCCGCGCAGCCTGGATCAACGTCGCGGGATTCGCGGCGATGCTGTTCAACCTGTTCATCGTCAACATGGTCGTCTCCGGGCTGCACTCCTACGCCGGGCTGAACTGAGCACCGACCCGGTGTCAGACCCGGTTGCGGGCCGGGGAGGAGCGCTCCAGCTGCACCGGCGGGCCGCCTGGAGCGGTCAGCGGCAGCCGCAGCGATAGTCCACGGCCACAACGTAACTCGCCTCGGCGTCACCGACGGCCCGATCCGCCGCGGCCACCGGACTCATTGCCTGGTCGCCCCGACCGACGGGTGTCGTTCAGCCCGCACGGTGGCGAATGAAGTCGGCTCTTCACCGCGTGTTCCCCGGCGACCGCCCCATCGATAAGATCTACGCTGTCACTACGTAGATGTGAGACGGTATGACGACCGCGGCCCGCATCGGCCGAAGCGTCACTGCGGCCGACGTGGCCCCGCGGTCGAAGAACCTGGGAGGGTGCATGCGTGGCTTTGGCGAGTTGGAGGGCGTCGTCATGGATGACCTGTGGAACCGTGACGGCACGACCACGGTGCGCGATGTCTTCGAGGTGATTCGCCGACGTCGCGAGATCGCGTACACCACGGTGATGTCGACGATGGACAGCCTGCACCGCAAGGGGTGGCTGGAACGCGAACGGCGGGGAAAGGCATTCGGTTATTGGCCGACGCTGACACGGGAGGAGTACAGCGCCCGGTTGATGCGTGACGCGTTGGATGCCGGTGGCAACTCCGGCCTAGTCCTGGCCCATCTGCTCGATCAGATGAGCGAGCAGGAGTCGGCGTCCCTGCGCGAGGCGTTGGCGCGCCTCACCCACGGGGGACGTCGATGAGTGTCGCGGCCTGTCTGCTCGCCTACAGCGTCGTCGTGTGCGTCCTGGGGCCCCGCGTGCTCGTCCGGCTCACCCAGGACGGGGCGGCGCCACGGTTGGGGGTAGTGACCTGGCTGGTCACGATGGCCAGCGTGGTATTGGCGTGGGTGATCGCGGCGGCATTTCTGCTGGGCGAATTCCTCCGGGACTTCAAACAGCCTGGCCGCATCGCCAGCGCGTGTGTCGCGGCGCTGCGGCGCGTCGCCGAAGGCGACTCAGGACCTCTGCTGCAGAGCGCGCTGTTGCTGTTGATCGTCGCCGCGGTACTGACGGGGGGCACGGCGACCTGGTGTCTGACCGAGTCGCTGGTGCGTGCCCGAACGCTGGCGCACCGCCATGCCCGCGACGCGCGCATCGTGGGTCGCCGCGTTCGTGGGTTGGAGGCCGTCGTACTCGACTGCCCCGAACGCGTGGTGTACTGCGTGGCGGGGCGGCCCAGCACAATCGTCATCACCAGCGCCACGCTCGACGCCCTCGATGGACGTCAACTCGGCGCGGTGCTGGCACACGAGCACGCCCACCTCGACGGCCACCATCATCAGATTCTCGCCGTCACCCGCGGGCTGGCGGGGATCCTCCACTGGATGACGCTGTTCACCGCCGGCGAACGCCACGTGGCCCGCCTGCTGGAGATGTGCGCCGACGACGCTGCCGCACGCAGCCACGGCAGGGGCACCCTGCTGAACGCCTTGGCGGCCGTGTGCGGACGCGCTCCGCTGCCCACTGGCGCCCTCGGGGCAACCGGAGTGGATGTGGTGGCCCGCGCCGAACGCCTCGCGATGCCCGCCGCACCCTCGACACGACGGTGGGCCCGGGCCGTACTCAGTACCGTCACGGTCGTCGTGATCAGCGGACTGCTGCTCACCGGCCTGCTCGCGGCCACCGGGTTCGCCCTCTGCAACCCATGGCCGAGCTGAGCTGCCCGTTCACCGTTCACGACGTGCGCCAACCCGGAGCCGCGGCGACCGGCGCCTGCCTCGGCGCGCCGAGGCTGAGCCGTCCCCGTTCGGCGGCCGGCATGGCCATGCCCCACCTGGACCGCGCTCCGCGGTGCGGCGACCGGGCCGGGCACGGCAGCGTGGGCATGCATCGGGGGACCGTCCAGTGCAGGATGCGCGACTGCACGTTTGCTCCTCTGTCCGTCCGCAGACCTCGGCGCCATGGCGCGGCAGCCATCGGATACCAGCGAGGCATCGGAATCGCCAGCGGCGATGGCTCATCGCGCCGGGGAACCGCCAACACCGTGCGTTCCATCCTCGCGCCGCAGGGCGGTGCCCGGTAGGGCAGTGCACCTGACGCAATGGCACCTACATGAATGCCACGCACGGGTTGAGACGCCGCCGACTACTATCGGCAATAGTACGTCGACATTCGTAGCTGCTCGTCAGGAGTACACCGGTCAAAGTGCCCCCGCAGTTCAGCATTTCCCTCGCACCTGATCACCGTGCTCGCACCATGACACACCACCTACGATCGCCGCTGATAGACCAGGCCGGGTTCGGAGCGGCCCGCGGGCAGCTTCCAGACCCACCCGCAGGGAACTCACCGTGCCAACCCTGACCAGCGACGTTCACCTCACCTCACCTGATGGCGGGCGCACCGCCGCGTCTCGCCTCGGCGTGGCCCTCGCGCGGGGCTGCGCGTCGGCGGCGGCCGGATTGCTGATGTTTGCCAGCTTCCCGCCACGATCACTGTGGTTTGCAGCCCCCCTCGGTGTCGCACTGCTCGTCCTGGCCGTTCGGGGGCGAAGCGTGCGGGACGCCTGCCTGTGGGGATACCTCGGCGGGCTGGGTTTCTTCGTGCCCTTGCTGCCATGGGTGGGTGTCTACGTCGGAGCGATGCCCTGGCTGGCGTTATCGGCGCTGGAGGCGACGGCGTTCGCCCTGTTCGGAATGCTTGCCGCCCCTTTGCAGCGATTGCCCGGGGCGCCGCTATGGATTGCATGCGCGTGGACGACGACCGAAGCGCTGCGGGCCCGGGTGCCCTTCGGCGGGTTCCCCTGGGGCCGGCTCGCCTTCGGACAAACCGACGGTCCGTTGCTGGCGCTCGCCCGCGTCGGTGGTGCCCCCGCGGTGACGTTCGTCGTGGCCGCTCTCGGGGCGGCCCTGAGCGTGGGCCTCGTCGGCGCGCGATGGGCCTCGGCGGCCTGGGCCCCGGGGGTTGCTGCAGCGGCCATGGTGTTGGTGCTGGCTACGACACCCATTGCTGAGGGACCGAGTGTGACGGTGGCCGTCGTGCAGGGCAACGTTCCACGACTGGGTTTGGGCTTCAACGCTCAGCGGCGTGCCGTCTTGGACAACCACGTGGCACGCACGCGACTGCTCGTGGCGGACGTCACCGCAGGCAGGACCCCGCGTCCCGACCTGGTGATCTGGCCGGAGAATTCCTCCGACATCGATCCGTTGCGCAATGCCGACGCCGCCACTCGCATCGATGGCGTCGCCAACGAACTCGGTGTGCCCATCCTGGTCGGAGCCGTCTTGGACAACCTGGACGGGACGAGCCGCAACACCTCCATCGTGTGGAATCCAGGAACCGGCCCAGGCGCCACTCACGACAAACGCCGACTCGTCCCGTTTGGCGAGTATCTTCCGTTGCGCCCCTTGGTGACACGCCTCTCAGCGCTGGCCGCCCGGGTCGGCAACTTCGTCCCGGGGACGGGCGACGGGACCGTACTGGACAATGGTGTCGTCCTCGGCGTCGCCACGTGTTACGAGGTCGCCTTCGACGACCTGGTCTCGGACTCGGTTCGCGCCGGTGCACAGCTGATCACCGTCCCCACCAACAACGCCACCTTCGGTCGGACCACCATGACCTACCAACAGCTGGCGATGTCTCGGCTGCGTGCGGTCGAACACCACCGCAGCGTGCTGGTCGCCGCGACCAGCGGTGTGAGCGCCGTCATCTCACCCGACGGATCCGTCGTGCGGCAGACGGGCCTCTTCACCGCCGACACCATCGTGGCGCGCGTACCGCTGAACACCGGTCTGACGCTCGCGGACGAACTCAGAGCGTCCCCAGAGATGCTCGCTGCTGCCCTCACCCTGCTCGCGGCGCTGCTCGCGTGGCGCGGAAGCCGAACTCGCGCGTGACGTCGATCGCCCGACGACGACCCCGGTCCCGGCGCTCAGCTCGGCGTCCCGGCCCACCACATCACCACCGAATATTTCGGATCACCACCGAATATTTCGGGCTGCGCGAGGAGTTCCTTCGCCAGGCCAGCCCCACCGATCCTGCCGAGCTACGTCAGTTCCTGGACGGACGTGGCTATCGCGGCGATCTCGGCTGGTTCATCGACGCCCGGGGCATCACCACCCGAACCGCCCACGACACGTGACGCCGCTGCGCCCCGTGGTCTCTAGGTGCAGCAGTTGGGGTCCAGCACCGCACACAGCGCGCTGAGGGCCTCCGGGCGTGGGCGGTGATAGACGTTCATTCCGCGTCGGTCGGATTCGATGAGACCAGCGCGGCGCAGCTGGCTGAGGTGGTGGCTGACGGTGGACTCGCTGAGCAGCAGCATGCTCGCGAGGTCACCGCTGATTTCCTCTCCCGCCTCCGAGCCGTAGAGGCACGACATGATCTTCACCCGGGCCGGGTCGGCCAACGCCTTGAGCCGCAACGCGATCGCCAACGCAGCGTCATCGGTGAGCGGGCCGGCGGCCACGGGGGCGCAGCACACCGGCGCAGACATGTCGAGCGTGGGCAGCGTCTTCGGCATGGAACCCATCGTCCCCTCGGCATTGACATAAGTCAAAGAGGTAGGCATCCTTGAGTCGACCGCAGTTCGATATATGTCACACAACTTTGGAGGTCCCGGAATGTCCCGCATGCAACTCGCCCTCAACGTCGACGACCTCGACGAGGCAGTCACGTTCTACTCCAAGCTCTTTGGCACTACACCGGCCAAGCTCAAGGCGGGCTACGCCAACTTCGCCATCACCGAGCCCCCGATGAAGCTGGTCCTGCTGGAGAACCCCGGCAAGGGCGGCACCATCAACCACCTCGGTGTCGAGGTCGAGTCCAGCGAGACGGTGCACGCCGAGATCGCCCGCCTCACCGGCGAGGGCCTGTTCACCGACGAGGAGATCGGCACCACCTGTTGCTTCGCCACCCAGGACAAGGTCTGGGTCACCGGCCCGGCCGGGGAGAAGTGGGAGGTCTACACCGTGCTCTCTGACTCCGACACGTTCGGCACCAGCCCGAGCCTGCTCGCCGACGAGGAATCCGGTGGTGTGTGCTGCAGCGGTACGGCAGCGGCGCAGAGTTAGCCTGGAGGCTCGTTCGCTCACTGTTCACCAGACAGCGCCTTGCATCCGATATCGATGACTGTCAATATCGATGTATGTCGAATCCACACGTCGTAGTGGCCGACCCGGACGCGTGTTGCGCACCGGGAGCGTTACTGCGGGAACCCCTGTCGGCGGCGGAAGCCACCGATATGGCCGTCAAGCTCAAGGCCCTCGCCGATCCCGTTCGGCTTCGGTTGTTCTCCGCGATCGCCAGCCGCGAGGGTGGCGAGGCCTGCGTGTGCGACATCTCCGACGCGGTCGAGGTGTCGCAGCCGACCGTGTCCCATCACCTCAAGGTCCTCCGCGACGCCGGGCTGCTCACCTCGCAGCGCCGCGCGTCGTGGGTCTACTACACCGTCGTCCCGCAAGCCCTGGCCTGCCTGGCCGTATTGCTGGGTGCCCAGATTCGAATGGAGGTCACCGCATGACCGACACCACCAGCGCCGCACCGGCGGTCATGGGCAAGCTGTCCACCCTGGATCGGTTCTTGCCGGTGTGGATCGGCGCCGCGATGGTCGCCGGCCTGCTCCTCGGGCGGTGGATCCCGGGCCTGAACACCGCGCTGGAAAGCGTTCAGATCGACGGGATCTCGCTGCCGATCGCCCTCGGCCTGCTGATCATGATGTACCCGGTGCTGGCCAAGGTCCGCTACGACCGCCTCGACACCGTGACCGGGGACCGCAAACTGCTGCTCTCCTCGCTGATCCTGAACTGGATACTGGGCCCGGCCCTGATGTTCGCCCTGGCCTGGCTGCTGCTGCCCGATCTGCCTGAGTACCGCACCGGATTGATCATCGTCGGCCTGGCCCGCTGCATCGCAATGGTCATCATCTGGAACGACCTGGCCTGCGGGGATCGGGAAGCGGCCGCCGTCCTGGTGGCATTGAATTCGATCTTTCAGGTCGTCATGTTCGCGCTGCTGGGCTGGTTCTACCTGTCGGTGCTGCCGGGCTGGCTCGGCCTGGAACAGACCACCATCGCCACCTCACCCTGGCAGATCGCGAAATCGGTGATCATCTTCCTGGGCATCCCCCTGGCAGCCGGGTACCTATCGCGGCGCCTGGGTGAGAAGGCCAAGGGCCGCGACTGGTACGAATCGACGTTCCTGCCGCGGATCGGGCCGTGGGCGTTGTACGGGTTGCTGTTCACCATCGTGATTCTGTTCGCCCTCCAGGGTGAGCAGATCATCAGCCGCCCAATGGACGTCGTCCGCATCGCGCTGCCCTTGCTCGTCTACTTCGCGATCATGTGGGGCGGCGGGTTCCTGCTGGGCGGCGTGCTTGGCCTCGGGTATGAACGCACCACCACGCTGGCGTTCACCGCCGCCGGCAACAACTTCGAACTGGCCATCGCGGTGGCGATCGCCACCTACGGTGCCACCTCCGGGCAAGCCCTGGCCGGCGTCGTCGGACCGCTGATCGAGGTGCCGGTCCTGGTAGCGCTGGTCTACGTCTCCCTGGCCTTGCGAAAACGCTTCAGCCAGCACACCTCACAGCACCTGCCCACCGACTCAGCGACGAGAACGGAACCCACCTCGTGACCGACACCCCCGTCACCCACCAGCTGCGCATGGATCTGTCCATCGACCAGAAGCTCGCCCTCAAGACTGCGGCGACGCGGCTTCGGACCGAGTTCGCCGCCGATTTCGGGGTGGAGACCATTGAACGGTTCCTGCACACCTCCTATGACCAATTCGCCGGGCGGGCAACGATTCCCAATTTCCTGCCGTTGCTGGCCGAACGCTTCGCCCGACAACGCCTGCTGGCCCTGGCCCGCGTGGAGGGAAAGATCGTCGATGGCAAGCCCACGGTGCTGTTCCTGTGCACGCACAACGCCGGACGCTCGCAGATGGCGCTGGGCTACTTCACCCATCTGGCCGGTGACCGTGCGGTGGCCTGGTCGGGCGGGTCTGAGCCCGGCAACGAGATCAACCCCGCCGCGATCGCCGCGATGGCGGAGGCCGGGATCGACATCACCGGCGAATACCCGAAGCCCTGGACCGATGAGATCGTGCAGGCCGCCGACGTCGTCATCACCATGGGCTGCGGGGACGCCTGCCCGGTGTTCCCCGGCAAGCGGTACCTGAACTGGGAACTGCCCGACCCCGCCGGCCAGGGCGTCGATGCGGTCCGCCCGATCCGCGACGACATCGAAGAACTCGTCCGTCGGCTGCTCGCCGACCTCGACGTCACCGTCACCAGCTGACCCCGACGGCATTCAGGAGATACCCGTGACCGACACCGCTCCCGCCGTGCTCTTCGTGTGCGTGCACAACAGCGGGAAATCCGTGATGGCCCAAGGGCTGATGCGCCACACCGCCGGGGACCGCGTCATCGCGACCTCGGCGGGCACCGCTGCGACACCGGGGGTGAACACCCAATCGGTGGACGTGCTCGCCGAGTGGGGCATCGACATCGCCACCCACACGTCCACCCAGCTGACCGAGGACATGGTTGCCGCTGCCGACCGGATCGTCGTCCTGGGCACAGAGGCTCACGTCGACCCCTTCGACGGCACACCGGTCGAAGTCTGGGACACCGACGAACCGTCCAAGCGCGGCATCGAGGGCACCGACCGGATGCGGTTGATTCGCGATGACATCGCCGCACGCATAACCGACCTGATCAACCGACTGGCCGTACACGTACCCGCCCGGTAACACGGCCAACACCCAATGTGACACCGCGCCACCGACGGTGCGGCCCGATGGTTCCTGCCCACCCCGCGTCCTGCAAGGAGTTTCCCCATGGCACCTCGTCACATCGTCGCGATCGGCGGCAGCGACGCCGGCATCAGCGCCGCCCTGCGCGCCCGCGAACTCGACCCCTCCACCGAGGTCACCGTCGTCGTGGCCGATGCCTACCCCAACTTCTCCATCTGCGGCATCCCCTACTACGTCTCTGGTGAGGTCACCCACTGGACCAGGCTGGCGCATCGCACCGCCGCTGACCTCGCCGCGACCGGCATGACCGTGCTCACCGAGACCACGGCGACCCGCATCAACCCCGACGCCTACACCCTCGACCTCCTCGACGCCTCCGGCGTGCCCACCCAACTCGAGTACGACGCCCTGATCGTCGGCACCGGCGCCGTCAGCGCCCGCCCCGCACTGGCCGGTTTGGTCGGCCCCGACGCCCTCGGCCCGCGCGACGGGGTGCACCTGCTGCACTCGATGGGCGACACCTTCGCCGTGATGGACTCCCTGACCACCCGCGACCCGAAGACCGCGGTCATCATCGGTGCCGGCTACATCGGCCTGGAAATGGCCGAAGGCCTCACCAGCCGCGGCATCACGGTCACCCAGATCGAAGCGCTGCCCGAAGTCCTGCCGACCGTCGACCCCGAACTCGGGGCGTTGATCCACGCCGAGCTGGAACGCCACGGCGTCGACGTGCTCACCCACACCACCGTCGATGCGATCGCCCGCACCGACACCGGGGCCCTGACCGTGACCGCCGCCTACCACGGCGAAACCATCAGCCGCACCGTCGATCTGGTACTCGTCGTCGTCGGAGTCCGCCCTGACACCGAACTCGCCGCCGAAGCGGGCGCCGAACTCGGCATCAAGGGCGCCATCGTCGTCGACGAGACCATGCGCACCAACCTGCCCGACGTCTTCGCCGCCGGGGACTGCGCGCACACCCACCACCGCCTCCTGGGCCTGACGTGGCTACCGCTGGGCACCACCGCTCACAAGCAAGGCCGCGTCGCCGGGGAGAACGCCGTGGGCGGTGACGCCCGGTTCGCCGGCAGCCTGGGCACCCAGGTCGTGAAGGTCTTCGACCTCGTCGCCGCCCGCACCGGTCTTCGGGAACACGAAGCCCACGCCGCCGACCGTGGCTGGTCACCGGTCACCACCGCCTCCACGCCCGACGACCACAAGGCCTACTACCCAGGCGCCACACCCATCCACATCCGCATCACCGGCGACCACACCAGCGGGCTGCTCCTCGGCGCTCAACTCGTCGGTCACCGCAGCGCAGAGATAGCCAAACGCGTCGACACCTACGCCACCGCCTTGTTCCACTCGATGACCGTCGATGGCACGAGCGAGCTGGACCTGTCTTACACACCGCCACTGGGATCGCCCTGGGACGCCATCCAAGTCGCCACCCAAACGTGGGTCCGCGAACACCAGCCCATCGTGCGTCGACAAACACTGAGCGCGTAGCAGCCGCTACTCGACGACCAGGGCCGCGGCGCAAGCTGTCCTGAGGACTCACCCGACGGATTCACCGGCTCCAGATCGACGCTCGGGTGACGTCACATGTCGCGATCAACAATCGTGAATCACCTCGGTGGTGACGTCCAAATTCGCGATCAACCGACGCCAGAATTCGCGTTCAAAGCCAGTGCCGTCGAGCCGTCTGACGGGGAGGTGATCGGCCGCAACCTGAGCCGCAGCGTCGGTGACCCGTCGCCGAACCGTGGCGAAATCCGTCTCACGTCGGACCGCGGCGCGATGGACGCCGCAGCCCGCATCGATGCCGCCGAGGTCGAACGCCGCGCGCGCCGAATCGCCTGCGCATGGGCACGACCCACCCACCGGGGGCGGTGCGACCAGGTCAGGACAGCATGCGCAGTGCCGTGTCCGTTGCGGCGTAGGCAGTGCTGTCGTTCACCGCGACGATCGCGTCGGCGGGACCGACGTAGGCTCCTTGCTGCCACGCAGCTCCGTCGGGACTGCGCCAGGTGTATCCGTCGTCGTCGATTCCCCACAAGGCCCGGGTGGCGCCGGCGATCATCACCAGCGACGGGGCGCCGGGCGCCGGCGTGAACGAACGGGCGCCGTCGGTGCTGTGTGCCAGACCGTTTGCCGTGACGGCCCACACTCCGGTGGCTGTCGTCGCCAGGGATCGCGCTACCAGCGCGGCGCCCGGGTGCCATGTCGCTCCGCCGTCTGATGAGACCCGCAGTCCGGTGGCACCGTCGAATCCGACGAGGATGTCGCCGCCGGTGGTGAGGGTGTGAAAGTCCACCTGCCCGCGCAGGGACCGGTCGGTCCAGGATCGCCCTCCGTCGACACTGGACCGCAATCCAAGGGGATTCGGTGCCGCACTCGATCGGCCTGGGTGCCCGGACGCGAACAAGGTGTCACTGCCGGCGACGCCGGTCAGTCCCATCAAGTCGTCGTCGGAGTCGCCGACCCGCGCCGTCGCGCCGGTCGCGGGGTCGATGGAGAACAATCCGGTATGAGTCCCGGCAAGCAGGGTGCGCCCAGGTGTCACGTGCAGGCCGTGCAGGTGGGTCAGCGCCGGTTCGAGGGCCACCGATGAGGCGCCTGCATTGGCGCGAACGCTGCCGTCGCTGCCTGCGGAGCAGCCCCCGACCACGACGACGACGGCCATCGCGAGAACAGCGCTTGTCATAGCCGCGACGCCTCGCGGCCCGATGCCCAACATCATGCGCTCACCTCGTTCCGTCGGGTGGTGGCGAATCCGATTGCGCCGCGCCGACATAGGCTACTTCGGTACCCAGACAGTAGTCGAAACGCGGCTGCTGCCATCTCGGCTCGGCCAGAGCGAACGTGTCGGCCGTAAGTTGGCTGGGAGCCACCGGACACGTGTCGGAGGTCGCCGTCGGGACCGGCCTCGACCTCAGCACCACCCCAGTGGTGTCACGCTGACCGGTGTCGACCGCTGCGACGCGATGTTCGACGGTGTCCGCGCACGGGGCAACACGACTCGGGTCCAACGCCACCCTGCTGCAAGCTGACCCACATTCTCCGGTCTTCAACGGCGCACCGTGGGGCGTGAGGGTCGGGGTGGCAGAAGGGTGCGATCGACTCGGTTCGATGTGTCGGCCGGCGCGCCGCCTACCCGAGGGATTTGAATCGACGCAGTCGCAGGCTGTTGCTGACGACGAACACGGAACTGAATGCCATCGCCGCCCCGGCGATGAGCGGATTGAGCAGACCGAGCGCGGCGAGAGGTAGGGCGGCGACGTTGTAGGCGAACGCCCAGAACAGATTTCCCTTGATCGTCGCCAGCGTCGACCTGGACAGCCGGATGGCGTTCGCGGCGGCGCGCAGGTCCCCGCTGACCAAGGTCAGGTCGGAGGCCTCGATGGCGACGTCGGTTCCGGTGCCCATGGCCAAGCCCAGATCGGCTTGGACGAGCGCGGCGGCATCGTTGACCCCGTCCCCGACCATGGCCACGATGCGTCCCTGCTCCTGCAGCAGGGCGATCGCGGCGACCTTGTCGGAGGGCAGGACCTCGGCGATGACGTCCTCGGGGGCGATGCCGACCTGGGCGGCGACCGCGTGGGCGGCGCGCCGGTTGTCCCCGGTCAGCAGCATCGGGCGCAGCCCCAGCGCCCGGAATTCCTCGATCGCCGCGGCCGAGGTGTCCTTGACCGTATCGGCCACCACGATCACTCCTCGGATGGCGCCGTCCCAGGCCACCCAGACCGGGGTGCGTCCCAACACTTCCGCGGCCTGCGCGGCGTCGACGAGCGTGGTCGGGGCCGGCAGTGACCAATGCTCGGCCAGCCAGCTGGCACGCCCGACGAGGACGGCGTGGCCGTCGACGACGGCGCTGACCCCGAGTCCGTTCTGGTTCGAGAAATCCTCGATCGGCTGCAGCGGGGTGGACCGCTCGGCGCGCGCGGCGGCGCTGATCGCCTGACCGATCGGGTGCTGCGAGCCGTCCTCCACCGCACCCGCCAACGCCAGGAGTTCCTCGCGGTTCTCACCGTCGTGGGCAACGACGGTCGAAACGCTCATCTGGCCGGTGGTGACGGTCCCGGTCTTGTCCAACACGATGGTGTCGACCCGGCGGGTGGATTCGAGCACCTGCGGGCCCTTGATCAGAATGCCGAGTTGAGCGCCGCGACCGGTGCCGACCATGATCGCGGTCGGCGTGGCCAGCCCCAGCGCGCATGGGCAGGCGATGATCAGCACCGCCACGGCGGCGGTGAACGCCGACGTCACCGGCTGGCCGGTCAGCAGCCACACCACCAGTGTCACCAG
>JAHFVC010000322.1 GCA_023264765.1 Mycobacterium sp.
TGGATCCCGCGGACCACCTGGCCGGCGCCGTTGTGCCATTGATCCCAGACCGGCGCGAACGCGGACGCGGCGTCACCCTTCCAGCCGGAGCCCAGCAACTCGCGGGTTTCGAGGTCCACGCCGGACAAACCGTCCTGCAATCGCTGCCCTGCATCCCGCAGTCGGTCTGCAGCCAGATGCAGTTCCGACACGACAACTTCGACCGGACGCTCCATCTCACCCCCGTGTCCTTGGACGGCCGACTCCACTGTGCAGCTTATTGGCCCCGTGGGGGGCCCGATTGCACCAGTTACGCTCGGCCTCGTGCTCATCGTCATCGAAGGTCTGGACGGCGCAGGCAAACGAACCCTGACCGAGGGCCTGCGGGCGGGCTTCGAGGCCCGCGGGAAAAGCGTGACCACACTGGCTTTCCCGCGCTACGGCCAATCGGTGCACGCCGACCTGGCGGCCGAGGCGCTGCACGGTGGGCATGGCGACCTGGCCGACTCGGTCTACGCGATGGCAACGTTATTCGCGCTCGACAGGGCCGGTGCGCACGACGAGATCAACCGCCGCAAGGACTCTCACGACGTGGTCATCCTGGACCGCTACGTGGCGTCGAACGCGGCTTACAGCGCAGCCCGGCTGCATCAGGATGCCGACGGCGACGTGGTGGCCTGGGTGCACGACCTCGAATTCGGCCGCCTCGACTTGCCCAGACCAGACTGGCAGGTGCTGCTCGACGTGCCGGTCGAGTTGGCCGAGCAGCGCGCTGTGTCCCGCGCCGCGCAGGACGCCGATCGCGCCCGCGACGCCTACGAGCGCGACGGCGGACTGCAACGCCGAACCGGTGAGGTGTACAGAGCCCTGGCCGCGGCCGACTGGGCCGGCCGATGGACGGTGGCCGCTCCGGATATCCAGCCGGCGCAATTGGCCGACTCGCTCTTGGTATAGGTCGTCACCGTCGCGGTGTGGCACCGGCGGTTTGTCACGATTTGGTGACACGATGGGGCGCATGAGGCAACGGATCCTGGTCGTGGACGACGACCCCTCCCTGGCCGAGATGCTCACCATCGTGCTGCGGGGGGAGGGTTTCGATACCGCGGTCATCGGCGACGGCACCCAGGCTCTCACCGCGGTGCGCGAACTGCGCCCCGACCTCGTCCTGCTCGACTTGATGCTGCCCGGCATGAACGGTATCGACGTGTGCCGTGTGCTGCGCGCCGACTCCGGCGTGCCGATCGTGATGCTGACGGCCAAGACCGACACGGTCGACGTCGTGCTGGGCCTGGAGTCCGGTGCCGACGACTACGTGATGAAGCCGTTCAAGCCCAAGGAACTGGTGGCACGTGTCCGGGCCCGGCTGCGCCGCAATGACGATGAGCCTGCCGAACTGCTGTCGATCCATGACATCGACATCGACGTGCCCGCGCACAAGGTGACCCGTGCGGGCGAACAGATTTCACTCACTCCGCTGGAGTTCGACCTGCTGGTGGCGCTGGCACGCAAACCGCGGCAGGTGTTTACTCGGGATGTGCTGCTCGAACAGGTGTGGGGATACCGCCACCCCGCCGACACCCGTCTGGTGAACGTGCATGTCCAGCGGCTGCGGGCCAAGGTCGAGAAAGACCCGGAGAACCCGCAGGTGGTGCTGACCGTTCGAGGAGTGGGATACAAGGCCGGACCTCCGTGACCTTGAGCGCCGGGCGGTCGTCGTGATCTTCGGTTCGCGACGTCGCGTCCGCAGCCGCTTTCGCGGCTCCGGGCCGGTGGTGCGTGGGCTGGGTGCGCTCGGCCGCGCAATCGGTTTTGCGTGGCGTCGGTCGCTGCAACTTCGGGTCGTCAGCCTCACCCTCGGGTTGTCGCTGGCGGTCATCATGGTGCTCGGCTTCGTGCTCACCAGTCAGATCACCGATCGCATTCTCGAGGTCAAGGTGCGCGCCGCGACCGAGGAGATCGAACGCGCCCGCAACACGGTCAGCGGCATCGTGGGCGGCGAGGAGACTCGCTCGCTGGACAGCAGCCTCCAGCTGGCACGCAACACCCTCATCGATCGCAAGGTCGACACCGGCGCAGGGTTGGCCGGTGCCTTCGACGCGGTGCTGGTGGTGCCCGGCGACGGGCCCCGCGCGGCGACCGCGGCCGGCCCGGTGCAACAGGTGCCCAAGGAATTACGCGACTTCGTCAAGGCCGGCCAGGTCAGTTACCAGTACGCGGCGGTGCACACCGACGGCTTCTCCGGTCCGGCCCTGATCGTCGGCAGCCCGACATCGTCGCCTGTCACCAATCTTGAGCTGTACCTGATCTTTCCGCTGACCAACGAGGAATCGACCATCTCGCTGGTGCGCGGCACCATGGCCACCGGCGGCGTCGTGCTGCTCGGTCTGCTCGCCGCGATCGCGCTTCTGGTGGCCCGCCAGATCGTGCTCCCGGTGCGGTCCGCCTCGCGGATCGCCGAGCGGTTCGCCGAGGGGCATCTGACCGAACGGATGCCGGTCCGCGGCGAAGATGACATGGCGCGCCTGGCGGTGTCCTTCAACGACATGGCCGAAAGCCTGAGCCGGCAGATCACCCAGCTCGAGGAGTTCGGAAACCTGCAGCGCCGCTTCACCTCTGACGTCAGCCACGAGCTCCGCACACCGCTGACGACGGTGCGGATGGCGGCCGACCTGATCTATGACCACAGCGAGGATCTGGATCCTGCGCTTCGGCGGTCCACCGAGCTGATGGTCAACGAGCTGGACCGGTTCGAGACCTTGCTGGCCGACCTGCTGGAGATCTCCCGGCACGACGCCGGTGTCGCCGAGTTGGCCGTCGAGGCAGTCGATCTGCGGTCGGTGGTGCAGAGCGCGCTGGACAACGTCGGGCACCTGTCCGCCGACGCGGGCATCGAACTGGACGTGGACATGCCGCTGACGGGGGTGATCGCCGAGGTGGATCCCCGTCGGGCGGAACGCATCCTGCGCAATCTCATCGCCAACGCCATCGATCACGCCGAGCGCAAGCCGGTGCAGATCCGGATGGCCGCCGACGAAGACACCGTCGCCGTGACCGTCCGCGACTTCGGCGTCGGCCTGCGCCCCGGTGAGGAGAAGCTGGTGTTCAGCCGGTTCTGGCGGTCGGACCCGTCGCGGGTGCGCCGGTCCGGCGGCACCGGGCTGGGCCTGGCCATCAGCATCGAGGACGCCCGGTTGCACCAGGGCCGGCTGGAGGCATGGGGCGAACCCGGCAAGGGCGCCTGCTTCCGGCTGACCCTGCCGCTGGTGCGCGGCCACAAGGTGACCACAAGTCCGTTGCCGCTCAAGCCCGTCGACCAGACGGCGCCCCCGCGCCGGGATCGCGAACCGGCGGGGGAGGGCGTGTGACGCGCCCGCTGCTGGCGGTGCTCTGCGCGTTGATCCTCGCGCTGTCCGGTTGCGCCGGAGTGCCGACGTCGTCGTCCCCGCAGGCGATCGGCACCGTCGACCGCCCGGCGCCGCCCAGCCTGCCCACCCCCACCCCGGGAATGGACCCCGACGTCCTGCTGCGCGAATTCCTCAAGGCCACCGCCGATCCCGCCAACCGGCACCTGGCGGCCCGTCAGTTCCTCACCGAATCCGCCTCCCGCGGGTGGGATGACGCCGGCAGCGCCCTGCTGATCGACCGCGTCGTCTTCGTGGAAACCCGTGGGCCCGATCGGGTCTCGGTGAACATGCGGGCCGACATGCTCGGTTCGCTGTCCGATATCGGTGTCTTCGAGACCGCCGAGGGTGCGCTGCCCGACCCGGGGGCGATCGAATTGGTGAAGACTTCCGGCGGTTGGCGCATCGACAAGCTGCCCAACGGTGTCTTCCTGGACTGGCAGCAGTTTCAGCAGACCTACAAGCGCAGCACGCTCTACTTCTCCGATCCCACGGGCAAGACCGTCGTTCCGGATCCGCGCTATGTCGCGGTCTCCGACGCGGATCAGTTGGCCACCGAACTGGTGACCAAACTGACCACCGGTCCGCGTCCGGAGATGACGCGGACCGTCCGCAATCTGCTGGCCGCCCCGCTGCGGCTGCGCGGTCCGGTGACCCGGGCCGACGGCGGGAAGACGGGCGTCGGCCGCGGCTACGGCGGCGCCCGAATCGACCTGGAAAACCTGTCGACGACGGATCCGCACACCCGCCAACTCCTTGCGGCGCAGATCATCTGGACGCTGAACCGGGCCGGACTCAACGGGCCCTACGTGATCAATGCGGACGGCGCGGCGCTCGACGACCGATTCGCCGACGGATGGGACACCGCCGATGTGGCGGCCAGCGACCCGGGCGCGGCGGACGGCGCGGCGGCCGGCCTGCACGCCCTCATCGGAGGATCGATGGTGTCGCTGGACGGCCAGAACGCGCCGCGGGTAGCCGGCTCGTTCGGGCAGATGCCCGGTCAGGTGTCGGCGGCGCTGTCGCGCAGCGGCCAGGAGGCAGCCTCGGTGGTGGTGCTGCGCCCCGGCGCCCCCGACATGTCGTCGTCGTTGTGGATCGGTCCGCTCGGCGGGGACACCGGGCAGGCCATCGACGGCCGGACGCTGACCCGGCCCACCTGGTCGCTCGACGACGCCATCTGGATCGTCGTCGACGGCAACAACGTGGTCCGCGTGCTCCAGGAAGCGGCCTCCGGACAGCCCGCGCGCATCCCCATCGACTCGACGGCGGTGGCGACCAAGTTCTCCGGTCCCATCTCCGAATTGCAGTTGTCCCGCGACGGCACCCGGGCCGCCATGGTGATCAACGGTCAGGTGATCATGGCCGGTGTCGAGCAGACGCCGGGCGGACAGTACGCACTGACCTATCCCCGGCGTCTGGGATTCGGGCTCGGTGACACCGCGGTGTCACTGTCCTGGCGGACCGGCGACGACATCGTGGTCACGCGAACCGATGCGGCGCACCCGGTTTCGTATGTGAACCTCGACGGGGTGAACTCCGACGGGCCGGCCCAGAACCTGCTGCCCCCGGTGACCGCCGTCGCCGCCAACCCGTCCACGGTGTACGTCGCCGATCAGCGGGGCGTGCTGCAGCTGTCCGGGTCGGCCGCCGAGGACGGGATGAACTGGGCCGAGGTGCGCCCCCTGATGGTCGCCGGCGCCCTACCCGTGCTGCCCGGCTGATTTCCGGGGCGAGCGAAGCGACGGGATATCAGCCCTGCGCCGCCCGCTGCTGATTCACGAACCGGATCGACAGTCGCTGCAGCAGTCCGGGCGCCAGCCGGCTGAAAAGCCATGCGGTGCGCGCCTGCCGCGGCCACACCAGCAGCGCCTTGTTCGCCTGGATGGCCGTCAACGTGTCGCGGGCCAGATCGTCAGCGCTGGCGAACCGGTCGCTGCGCTGTCCCATCCGGTAGAAGTCGCGACCGACGAAGCCGCCGACCGCCCCCTTGTCCAGGATCGGGGTCTCCACTGCGGTGGGGCAGATCGCCAGCACCCCGACGCCGCGCCCAGCTGCCTCGGAGCGCAGCGCGAGAGACAGCCCGACGATCGCGTGCTTGCTCATCACGTAACTCGTGATCTGCCCTGCGGCGGCCAGTCCCGCCATCGAGGCGGTGTTCACGATGTGCCCGTGGCCCTGGCGAACCATCAGCGGGTACGCGGCCGCCACCCCGTGCACGACGCCGCGGATGTTCACGTCGATGATCGCGTTCCATTGCTGCAGTGCCAGCAGTTCGGTGTCGCCGCCCCAGGTGATCCCGGCGTTGTTGAACATCAGGTCCAACCGGCCGGCCCGGCCGGCGACCTCGTCGACGCAGGCCTGCACGGCCGCGGCGTCGGTGACGTCGAGGCCGCTCCAGCGGGCGCCGAGCGGCTCGGCGGTGGCCCGCGCCGCGTCGGCATCGATATCGGTACAGACCACCTCGGCGCCCGCGGCGGCCAAGGCGCGGCACAGCGCCGCCCCGATACCGGATCCGGCGCCGGTGACGACGGCTTGCTTCCCGGTGAACGCGCTCATGGGGTCTCCTGTCGATGCAACGGTAAGTAAGACGGTATCCCGAGGGTGAAACCGCTGCGGTGACCGTCCGGTTTCCTGCAGGCGTTTCACGGTCGGCGGACATGTCAGACGCCAGGGCCACACTGGCGCTGTGCTGCTCGATCTGGTGCTTCCCGTCGAATGCGGTGGCTGCGCGGCCCCCGGGGTGCGGTGGTGTCCGGCGTGCGCCGCCGAGTTGCAGGCCAGAGCCGCCGAACCCCGTGTCGTTACGCCGCGGTTGGACCCCGGGGTGCCGGTGTTCGCGCTCGGCCGCTACGCCGCCGCGCGCAGGCAGGCGATCGTCGCGGTCAAGGAGCACGGCCGTTCCGACCTCGTCCGGCCGCTCGCGCTGGCAGTGCGCACCGGTCTGACGCAACTGCTCACCTGGGGCCTGGTGGACACGCCCTTGACGATCGTGCCTGCACCGACCCGGTGGACGGCGGCCCGGCGGCGCGGCGGTGACCCGGTCACCAGGGTGGCCGAGGCAGCTGCGGCCGCGTTGCCCGGTGTGACGGTCACGCGGGCGCTGCGGCTGACCGGATTCGCCCGGGATTCGGTGGGGTTGTCCAGTGCGGACCGGCAGCGCAACCTGGAGGGCCGGGTCCGCGTCGGTGCGATACCCGCAGCGCCCGTTCTCCTGCTCGACGACGTGGTCACCACCGGCGCGACCGCGTGCGCGTCCGTCGCCGCGCTGCAAACCTCCGGTGTGTCGGTTCAGGCGGTGCTCGCCATCGCCAATGCCTGATGGCGAGTGTCATCGATTGCCGTCAGATGAAGAACTCAAAACAGGTCTGCGAAATTGGTGGCACAGTCAGGTGAACACGGACTACGTTGGGGCCAACCACCCGTGAAGGTTTCGCGGCGGCACCCCTCGAAGGGGCGCCCGTGTAGACCGAGCGGCTGCCAAGACGCGGTAGGAGGTGAGTACTCGACACCTTGCGCCGGCGGGCGCCGCGTATGCACTTTCCCGCTGACGCGCTTTTTGACAATCCGGGCACGCACCGCGCGTGCGACTCCGTACAGAAACGAGTTGTCAAGTATGTCAACCCATTCCGTGCAAGCCGATCGCACAACCATGGTCATCGAAGACGACGAGACCCCGCCGGTAACCAACGCCGAGGTCGTCGTCAAGGGCCGCAACGTCGAGGTTCCCGACCACTTCCGCCTCTACGTCTCCGAAAAACTGGCGCGACTGGAGCGCTTCGACAAAACCATCTACCTGTTCGACGTCGAACTCGACCACGAGAAGAATCGGCGCCAGCGTAAGAACTGTCAGCATGTCGAGATCACCGCGCGCGGCCGCGGCCCGGTGGTCCGTGGGGAAGCCTGCGCGGACAGCTTCTACGCGGCGCTGGAATCGGCGGTCTGCAAACTCGAGAACCGCTTACGCCGCAGCAAGGACCGGCGCAAGATCCACTACGGCGACAAGAGGCCGGTCTCGCTGCACGAGGCGACCGCCGTCATCCCGCCGGAGGACCTGCCCACCATCGCACCAGAGTCGGTGCAGACCGAGATCGCCGTCGATGATCACGAACCGGGCCGGATCGTGCGTACCAAGGAGCACGAGGCCACGCCGATGACCGTCGACGACGCCCTCTATGAGATGGAACTGGTGGGGCACGACTTCTTCCTGTTCCACGACAAGGAATCCGACCGGCCGACGGTCGTCTACCGAAG
>JAHFVC010000053.1 GCA_023264765.1 Mycobacterium sp.
ACGTGAGCCAAGCTGTCCAGACCGATCACCAGGATCACCAGATACCGATCGTCGGTGCGCCCCCGGGTCGACATGGTGACCGCGACGCCGTCGTCGAAGCCGTCCCGGCTGAGCAGCCCGGTGATCGGCTCGATGGCACCGGCGAACGCATCCGTGTCGATGAGTCCGATGAGCGCCCGCACCACGAACGTGACGAAGACGATGATCAGGATGGTCGTGATGCTCAGGCCCACGGCGACTGCCGGATCGACAGCCCCATAACGGAATCCGGCAAGAGCACTGATACCCACCGCCGTCGTCACCACGGCGGCCACGACGTGCCAGGAATGGAAGATCGCGGCGAACGTCGCGACGGCGGTGAATACCGGGGCAACCATCGACCCGAGCAACGGATTGGGGACCAGCAGGCAGGTCGCCGCCGCGAGCGCGGTGCCGATGACCACGCATGCTCCCGACTGGCCCCTCGTCGGCCACCCGCCGCGAATCCATAACAGGCTCAGCAGCACCGACACCACCGTGACGGCGAGGCCCGCTGCGCGCAGCGGCCATTGATCCGATGTGGTGGAACCGAACATGATGAGCGCCGGCGTCAGCCCGCCGACACCCATCCAGATGACGATCAGCCGGGACACGGTCGGTCGCGCGCCCCTGGCGTCCAACCGGGACGTGATCCAGTGGTAGTGGTCTGGATGGCGTGGGTCTTGCCAGTGCGGCGCGGTCACGATGACCGATCAGCTATGTGGGCAGCCGGATCTCATCTTCCGAGGGTACGGGTGCGGTGCGGTCGCGCAAGAGGCAATCCGAACGACCCGCACCGGCTCAGGGCGTCAATCCCCATGCTTCTTGGCCACCGGAAGCATGTTGGGGTGGAAGATCTTCAGCCACGTGTATGGATGTTCGGGCGAGGTGGTGCCGCCCAGGATGAAGGTGCGGTCGGTGCGTCGGGCCCGGGCGATGGTAGCCAGCCAGGTGGCCACCGTGCTGATGCGGTTCTCGACACCGGTCAAGAAGGCGATGTGGATGAAACCCCAGCCCAGCCAGCCGAGAAATCCCGCGAGTCGCAGCGGCCCCGCCTGCAGCAGCGCATGTCCACGGCTGATGTACGCCGCGGACCCGAGGTCGCGGTAGCGGAACGGCCTGCGCGGCTTTCCCGCGAGGTCGCGGCGGATGGACGCGGCGGCATGGAGGCCACCCTGCATGGCGTTCTCGGCGACACCCGGCAGCTTGTCCCGGCCGACCAGATCGCCGAGGACGAAGATCTCGCGATGGCCGGGCACCGAGAGGTCCGGCTCCACTGCGATCCGACCGGCCCGATCCGTGGTGGCGCCTGTGACCTCGGCGACTCGGCGGGCGAACGGCACCGCCTCGACACCCGCGGTCCACAGCACGGTGCGCGCCGCGTAGTCCTCGGCGGGACCGCCGTCCTTCGGTGTCACGGTCACGCCGTCGGGCCTGACGTCGGTGACGTGCACGCCCATCCGCTGCTCGACGCCCAGCTCCTCCAACGCCCGCGTCGCCTTCGCAGTGAGGTCCGGGGCGAAGCTGCTCAGCACGCATTTGCCGCCGTCGAACAGCAGCACCCGGGCCTCTTCGGGCTCGATGCTGTGGAACTCGTGCGCCAGCGCGCGGGTGGCCATCTCCCGGATCTGGCCGGCCAGTTCCACGCCGGTCGGACCGCCGCCCGCGATCGCAAAGGTCAACCAGCTGTCGCGGTCGGGGCCGGGCGGCAGCGTTTCGGCGATCTCGAAAGCCCCGAACAACCGGCGACGGATACCGAGGGCGTCATCGAGGGTCTTCATCCCGGGTGCCCACCGGGCGAACTCCTCGTTGCCGAAATACGCCTGCCGCATTCCCACAGCGACGACGAGGACGTCGGACCCGAGCGCGAAAGTGGTGTCATCGGGCCGGCGGGCGGTGAGCGTCCGGGTGTTGACGTCGAGGTCGATCGCTTCGCCAAGCAGTGTCGTCACGTTGGCGTGCCGGGCCAGTTCCTCGCGCAGCGAGCGGCTGATCTGGCCGATGCTCAGGGTCCCGGTGGCGCATTGATAAAGCAGCGGCTGGAACACGTGGCAGGCCGCCCGGTCCAGCAGGGTGACGTCGACATCGACCTTCCCGAGCCTTCGGGCGCAGAACAGCCCGCCGAAGCCGCCGCCGACGATCAAGACCTTTTTCCGGGAAGACGCCATGGCTCCCGGTGTACCCGCTCCGGCGTGCAATGGGTAGCCGACGCGACGTCAGATCACGTGCTGTCCAACCGGGGGTACACCATCTCCTGGACGACGAGCTGAATCGCCGCCGCCACCGGAATGGCCACAAGCGCGCCGACGATGCCCAGCACGGCGCCTCCGATCAGCACGGCGACCACGGTGACCAACGCCGGGACGTCGACGGCACGGCCGATGATCCGCGGGATCAGCCAGTAGTCCTCGGCGAGTCGGAACACGACGAAGAACACGATGGTCGCCAATCCGACAGGCAGGGACACGGTGAATGCCGCTGCCGCGACCACGATGCCGGCAATCGTCGAGCCGACGACGGGCACGAGATCGAGTAGGGCGACCAGAATGCCCAGCAGCAGCGGGTAGGGAACATGGAAGGCCGACAGCCAGATCAGCGTCGCTGCGCCGGCGACAAACGAGATGACCAGATTGCCCAGCAGGTAGGCACCGACCTTGGCGAAGATCTCATCGCCGATGAGAATGGCGCGCGGCCGGCGAGAATGCGGGACCAACCGATACAGGGTGCTCCGGATCCGCGGCAGGTCGACGAGGAAATAGACGGTCAGGACGATGACGATCACGGTGTCGATTACGGCTTCGAAAACGGCGGAACCCGCACTGATCACCTGATTCACCGCCGACCCACCGGAGGTGTTGAGAAGATCGGTGAGCCGCTGCTCGAGCCGAAATCGTTCGTTGAGGCGGCCGATGGTCGACGAATGGTCCTGGGCTTGCTGCAGGTAATGCGGTGCCTGAGCGATGAGCTGGCTGGCCTGTTGCGACAACGGCGGGATCGCGGCCGCGACGAATCCGGCCAGCAATGCCAGCACGATCACGAAGACGACGGTGGTTGCCGCCCAGCGGGGCAACCTGTGTGCCGCGAGCAAGGACACGGCCGGCTCCAGCCCCAGCGCAAGGAAGAAGGCGACGAAGATCAGCAACAACATGGACGACGTCGCCGACAGCAGTTCCACGGCGCCGTACGTGACCGCGACACCGGCTGCGGCCGCCATGCCGATGTAGAACGGCGAGCGGCGGTTGAAGCGCCGGCCTGGCTCCCCGAGTGGTCGTTCCTGCGAACTCAGATCCGCGGCCATCTGTTCGGCTTCGGCGACCGGGCCTTCGTCGGCGGCGATGAGCGGTTGGGCGACGCGCTCGTGATGACCCTCCACCGCGGGGTTGTTCTGCTCTGGCGCTGCGGAGCCGTCAGGCGACATGATGTACGACCTCCAACGGCCGAGCGGACATGCGGCCAGATACGTTGTACCCGTCGCGCGCGTAAATTAATCGCCACCCGGAAAGGCCTAACGCAGAGCCGGTTTGGCGCTACTTCGGTCGTACGCCCAACGCCGAGCCGAGGAATCCGCAGACGGCCGACCACAGCGCCGCACCGGCTGTCCACATGGCAGGCGTGATCGCCATCTGGTGAGCGAGATCGGAACGCAGCGAACCGAATTGGGTCTTCCAGTAGGCAGCCGCCAGGATGCCGGCACCTGCGACGAGCAGGACACGGAGCACCGTCGTACCGCGCCTGCCGACGCGCGTCGCGACGACGGCGAGGGCGGCCGCGCCGACCGCGGCCGCCATTGCCGTGTATCCGAGCAACATCGTGCGATCGAGCACGCGGCGGCACAGGTACAGATCCCCGCAGTCAGGGTGTCGAGACAAGACGGTGTAGGCACCCAGGCCGGTCGCGATGAGCAGACACACCATGCCCACGACCAACGCCGCACGTCGTAGCGCGGCAGTCGTCATGGCTGAAAGGTTAGCGGGTGGCTACACCTTGGCGCCCGGAACGCGGTCGGACAGGGCCGCGATGGGGCTCTCGTCGAGGTGTTCGAGGAGGTCCCGAGGGTCGTCATAGATGACTGATGCGCCGGCGCAATCCAACTCGCAGGTGCCCACTCCGCCGCTGCGCAGGCCGATGGTGACGACACCGGCCCGCCGGGCGGCCAAGGCGTCCCATGTCGAATCGCCGACGAACACCGCGCACGAGGCGCTGACTCCGGCCCGCTCCAGGGCCACGTTCACGATGCCGGGGTCGGGCTTGGCCATCTCGACATCGCGCGAGGACGTCACCATCGAGATCACGTCATCACAATCGAGTACACGCCGCAACAGCATCAGTTCGTCCTCGGGAGCCGACGTGGCGAGCACGACATGCATGCCCAGGTCCGAGACCCGGTGCAGCAGGTCGCGCGCGCCCGGAAGCACGGTCAACTGCGCTGCGGACTCCCGATAGAACTGGCTGTGGTGGTCCTTGAGCCGGCCCTGCACGGCCTCGTCGGCCCCGCGTGCCAGGGAGCGGATGAGGGTGTCGCCATCCATCCCGATGCTGCGGTGCACCCGCCAGGCAGCCACGGGTTGGTCTTCCACCTCGAACGCGCGGACCCACGCGTGCACGTGGACGTAGTTGGAATCCACCAGCGTGCCATCGACATCGAAGAGGACTGCAGGTACTTCCGAAGAGGTCGGCCGCATCATCGTCTCCTCATCTCGCGCCGAAAGGTCTTCGGTTCAGGTACCCGAAGGGTTGCGGCGACAAACTGAGGTCACGGCGCCGCGGCACGCAGCGGCGCAAAGGCGAACGCGGCCAGCCCCTCGGCCGGTGAGATCTTGGCGCTGAAATCCAAGCGGTCACGGGCCCGTTGGGGATCCGCCACGATATGGCGCACATCACCGCTGCGATAGCGGCCCGTCACCTGTGGCCTGCCGTGCCCGCGCGCCTCGCACAACCAGTCGGCGACTTCCCGGATCGCGACGGGCCGGCCCGAGCAGACGTTGAAGGCCTCGAAGGAGCCGAGATCGGAGGCGACCGCCGCTGCGTTCGCCGCCGCGATATCGTCGACGTGCACGAAGTCACGCATCTGGCCGCCGTCCTCGTAGACGTCGGGCAACACGCCCGCCTCCAGGGCCGAACGGAAGATGGCGGCAACCCCCGAGTACGGGGTGTCGCGCGGCATCCCCGGCCCGTACACGTTGTGATAGCGCAACGCGACGACCGAGCCTCCTGTCGCCTCGGCCCACGCCAGTGCGTAGTGCTCCTGCGCGGTTTTGCTTGCCGCGTAAAGGCTTCGGGGCCGCAGCGGCTGGTCCTCGTCCACCAGTCGCCACTGCAACGGCTCGCCGCCTGCGGGGCAACGGTGTTCGAAGACACCGGCGTCCAGGTCTGCCCGGGAGCGCGGCAGGGGATCGACCGGGCCGTGTACGGGACAGTCGTAGCGGCCCTGCCCGTAGACCACCATCGAGGACGCCAGCACCAGTTTGCGGCAACCCGCCGCGAACATCTCGGCGAGGAGCACCGTGGTGCCGTAGTCGTTGTGGCTCCCGTAGGAGGGCGCGTCGGCGGCGTCCACTCCGGCCCCCACCACCGCAGCCTGGTGACACACCACGTCGACACCGTGGAGGTGTTTCGCGAGGCCTTCTGCGTCGCGTACGTCCAACTGTACGCAGCCGTGCGGAAGTGCGGAATCGGTTCCGTGCGCCTGCGGCAGCATCGCATCGGCAGCGATCACTTCATGCCCGGCGGCCGCCAAAGCCGCGGCGACCCGGCCGCCGATGAAGCCGGCCGCGCCGGTGAGTAGCACTCTCATGAGCTCAATCGTCCTCCGCCAGCGGCAGGCGCACCTCGAAGCGTGCCCCGGTGTCCAGGTTGTGGGCCGACAAGGTCCCGCGGTGCGCCTGCACCAGGCCCGCCGCGATGGCAAGACCGAGACCCGAACCGCTGGGCAGCGACGAATCTGACCGGGGGACACGGCCATTGGATCCGCGGTAGGCGATGTCGAAGACGCGGGCCAGATCGCTCTCGTCGATTCCCACCCCGGTGTCGTCGACACGTGCCCACGCGCCGTGCGCGTCGTGGCCCAGGGTGAGTTCCACCCGGCCCCCTTCCGGTGTATGGGCAATCGCGTTGGCGACGAGATTGGACAGCACGCGCACCAACGCGCGGTCGCTGCCCACCACCCGCACGGGTTGCGCGGGCAGGCTGGCGCGCAACAGCACCCCCGCGCGTTCGGCGGCGATCCGATGGGTGGCCACCACGTCGTCCACCACCTCGTCCAGCGCCACGGTGTCCTGCGCGGGCTGCACCGCCCCGGCGTTGATCTTGGACATCTCGAAGAGGTCGTCCACCATCTCGGACAGCCGAATAGATTCCTGTTCAATGTGTTTGGCGTGCTCGCGCGTCTCGGGCCCGGCAACAAGCCCGTCCGAGATCGCTTCGGCGACGGCCCGGATACCCGCCAGCGGCGTGCGCAGGTCGTGACTGACGAAGGCCACCAGCCGGCGACGGGACTGTTCGGCCGCGCGCTCGGACGCGCGGATCTCCTGCTCCCACACGGTGCGGCGGGCCTGATACCGGGCCAGTAGGACGGCGGTCGGGATGGTGACCACCGAGACGATGACCAACACCACGGCGATGCGCTCGAAGGTATCGGTGATCATGAATCCGCTGGCCCCGAGTACCCCGGTGAAGGTGGCCAAGGTCGGAATGAGGACCAGGACAACCATACTGACCGCCAGCGACCACGACCGGGCGAGTCTGATGGTGAGGGCACCGGCGATCACCACAGGCACCGAGCAGGCCAGGGCCCAGCCCGCGATCTCCCACAAGTCCGTTGTCGGCATGCGATCAACACTCCCCGCCGTCAGGTCCGTCGGTGCCCCATACGTAGCCCCGGCCCCACACCGTCTGCACCCGGTGGTGGTCGCCGAGTTTGGCCCGCAGCCGCTTGATGTGCACCGTCACCGTGGACAGATCGCCGAAATCCCACCGCCACACCAGCTTCAACAGCTCTTCGCGGGAGTACACCGTGTCCGGATGCGACATGAAGAAGACCAACAGATCGAACTCCCGGGCCGTCAGGCTGACGGGGGTGCCACCGACCGACACCGCTCGGGCGGTGGTGCTCACATGAAGATCGCCTGAACTCATTTCGGTGGGCGCCGAGGACGGTGGCGCCGGGGCGCGGCGCAGCACCGAGCGGACACGCAGCGCGAGTTCCCGCGGACTGAAAGGCTTCGTGAGGTAGTCGTCGGCGCCCGCCTCCAGACCGGCGATGCGGTCGTCCTCCTCGCCGAGTGCGGTCAGCATGATGACGGGAATCCCGTAGTCGCCGCCGCGACGCATGCTGCGGCACAGGGTGAGTCCGTCCGGGCCTGGCATCATCAGATCGAGGACCGCGAGGTCCACCTGCTCGGACTGCAGTAAGTCAAATGCCTCCACGCCGTCGCGGGCCACGGACACCTCGTGACCGTCGCGCTCCAGGTAGCGGCGCACGACATCGCGCACGACGGGGTCGTCGTCGGCGATCAGAACGCGCGTCACCCCACCGACAGTAGCGTTGAGGGAGCGGGACCTGCAGCGATGTCACGGACTGGTCATCATTGCGGGGTTACGTACCGGTCCGAGCGGGAATATGTTCGGGACATGTCACCCCCGAGGGTCACCGTCGTGCTGCCGTGTCTCAACGAGGCGGCATCCCTTCCCGCCGTATTGGCCGCCGTCCCCAGTGAGTACCGGCCTCTGGTGGTGGACAACAACAGCACGGACGGCACGGCCGATGTCGCTCGCGCGCACGGCGCCGACGTCGTACACGAATCCCGGCCCGGGTATGGGTCGGCCGTCCACGCCGGCGTGGAGGCCGCGGCGGGACCGATCGTGGCGGTGCTCGACGCGGACGGCTCGCTCGACCCGGCGGCTCTGCCCGCATTGGTGGCCGAATTGGATCAGGGTGCCGACCTCGTCGTCGGCCGGCGGCGAGGCACTCCCGGTGTGCACTGGCCGTGGCATGCACGCCTCGGCACGGCTGCGGTGTGCTGGCGGTTGCGCACCCGGCACGGCCTGGCGGTGCATGACATCGCACCCATCCGGGTGGCTCGCAAGGACGCTTTGCTGGCATTGGGGGTAAGCGATCGCCGTTCCGGGTATCCGCTGGAACTGTTGGTCCGTGCGGCGGAGGAAGGGTGGCACGTGGTGGAACTCGATGTCACCTACCGGTCCCGCACCGCAGGAGAGTCCAAGGTGAGTGGCTCTCTGCGTGGCAGCGTTGCGGCAGCCGTCGATTTCTGGCGGGCCATCCGATGAGCGGGTGCTGTCCGGTCAACATCCTGGTGGTCGCCAAGGCCCCGGTGCCCGGATACGCCAAGACCCGACTGGCGGCGACCATCGGCGATGAGCGAGCCGCAGAATTTGCTGCTGCGTCACTTGCGGACACGCTGGACGCGGTGGCGGGCACTGCCGTGGCGGCCCGCACGGTCGCGCTCACCGGTGACCTGGATCGCGCCAGTGGCGGCGCGGAACTTCGCAGGAGACTGGCCGGCTTCACCGTCATCGCGCAACGTGGCGACGACTTCGCCGCCCGGCTTGCCCACGCGCACCGCGATGCGGGCGCCCTCGGCTACCCCGTGCTCCAGATCGGCATGGATACCCCCCAGGTCAGTGCGGAACTCCTGGCCGACTGCGCGCAGGCGCTCCTGCGCTCGCCGGCAGTGCTCGGCCCGGCGCCGGACGGCGGTTGGTGGGCGCTCGGACTTCAGGACGCGGCGGTTGCGGATTGCCTACGTGCCGTGGCGATGTCGCGGGCCGACACCTGTGCCGAGACCATGCGGGCGCTGCGGCAAGCGGGCGTGGACGTGCAGATGCTCGCGACCTTGGCCGATGTAGACACCGTCGAGGACGTGGACAGTGTCCGTCGGTTATGTGCGGTGGGAAGCCGGTTTTACAGCGCGGCAATGACTTTGGAGGTATGAATGTTCGGTCAACTCTACGAGCGTGCGCTGGACGGTGAGCGCTGTTGGATACGGCATACCGACGGCAGCGTGCACGTGCTACCGGTGCACAACTGGCTCGGTGGGCAGCGTGCGGACCGCCGGTTCGACCGCGCGGTCCTGGACCGGTGCAGCGGGCCTACCATCGACCTGGGCTGTGGGCCGGGGCGTCTGGTCGTCGACCTCATCCGTCGGGGCGTGCCTGCGCTCGGGGTGGACTTGTCGGCCACCGCGGTCGAACTCGCCAGGCGCAGTGGCGCACCCGCGCTGCGCCGAGACGTGTTCGGGCCGCTACCGGGGGCGGGCCGCTGGCAGACCGTGTTGCTGGCCGACGGCAACATCGGCCTGGGTGGCGACCCGCTGCGCATCCTGCGCCGAGCGGCGGAACTGCTCTGCAAGGGCGGCACATGCCTGACGGAGTTCGATTCCGCGCCCGGCGGTGTGCGGACGCAGTGGGTGCGACTCGAGTCACCGGACACGGTAGGCCCGTGGTTCCGTTGGGCCACAGTGGGATTCGACAACATCGAGCGCGTGGCAGAAACCGTCGGATTGGCGGTTGCGGCCGTGCATCCGATCGGCGACCGCGTACTGGCAAGTTTGTCCCTGCGGTGAACGGGTTGCGCGGTACCGCCGTCACCGCGCGGGTCGGCATCGCACTCGGGATCGCGATCACCGTATGTTTCCTCACCGGCCTGGCCAGCCACCTGCTGCAGCATCCCCAGCCGTGGTTCTACTGGCCGACCCGACCGGTGTGGCTGTATCGCGCCACGCAAGGAGCCCACGTCATCTCCGGAATCGCGGCGATCCCCCTGGTCGTCGTCAAGCTGTGGTCGGTCTGGCCCAAGCTCTTCGAGCGGCCCATCATCGGCGGCGCCGTCCGGCAGCTGGAGCGGCTGTCGATCCTGGTGCTGGTGGGTTCCGTTCTCTTCGAACTGTCGACGGGTCTGCTCAACATCGCGCAGTGGTACGTGTTCGGCTTCTTCTTCACGACGACTCACTACGCGATGGCCTATGTGGCCGTGGGCGCCGTGCTGGTCCATCTGGCCGTCAAGCTCCCGGTGATCCGTCGCGCACTGGGTGAACCGATCGATCCCGTCGCCGCGGGCGGGCCGGTGGGCCCGACGCGTCGCGCCGTGCTGCGGGGCACCTGGCTGGCGGTCGGGGTGGCGACCCTGGCCACCGCCGGGCAGACGGTGCCCCTGCTTCGCCGGGTGTCGGTGCTCGCCCCCCGTTCTGGTGCAGGGCCGCAAGGCCTTCCGATCAACCGCAGTGCCGTGGCAGCGGGTGTGCTGCGCCGGGCGTATGCGACGGACTACCGGCTGACGGTGGTCAACGGCGACACGGTGCGGGCGTTCAGCGTCGCCGAACTCAACGGCCTGACCCAGGTGACGCACCGGCTGCCGATCGCCTGCGTCGAGGGCTGGAGCGCCGATGCGGAATGGACCGGTGTGGTGCTCGCGGACCTGCTCCGGGCTGTGGGAGGCGCACCTGACCGCGACATCAGGATGATCTCGCTGGAACCGCCAGGGCCGTACTCCCGCACCGTACTGCCCGCCACTTTCGCCCAGGACAGGATGACGTTGATCGCGTTGCGGCTCAACGGGGAGACGCTGAATGCCGATCACGGTTATCCGTGCCGGCTGATCGCTCCCGCTCGCCCCGGCGTGTTGCAGACGAAGTGGCTTGCCCGCATCGAGGTGGCGTGATGGCCGCGGTTCGTGTTGTCCTGCTCGGTTTCGGCGTCGCGCTCGCGGGCTGGGGGATGACCTTGCTGTGGGACAACCCGCCGGCGGTGCTGCTGCGCATCGCGATGTGGGCACTGATCGCGGTGGTGCTCCACGATGCGGTGTTCGCGCCCTTGTGCGTGGCCATCGGGTGGGGCGGGCGCAGGCTCCTGCCCGCCTCCTGGTGGGCGCCGGTCGCGGTGGCGGGCCTGTGCACGGTGGTGATCCTCGCGCTGGCCGTCCCGGTGTTCGACAAGCCGGGCCAACGCCCCGACAACACCACCGTCCTCGATCGGGATTACCCACTCGGACTGTGGATTTCGTTGACCCTGGTCTGGGTGGCGGTACCCATCTACCTGCTCACCGCGCGGTGGCTACCAGTTCGTCAGGATGAGGTGATTGAGCGCGAGCGCACCGATCACGTTGAGGGCGAGCCACCATCGGCGTGACGATGCCGGCAGCAGTGCGCCCGCCGCGGTGAGCCACACGGTGAACGGCAGCCAGATCCGTTCGGTTTCGGCCTTGCTCAGCATGCTCAGATCGGCACACAGGATCGCGACCAGTGCGGCCAGCACCACCAGGTGCGCGCCCGAGCGCTGCCGCAGCGCAGTCAGATCGAAGATGTGGCTCAGCCCGGCGACGGTCCCGAAGCCGACCGCGCACACCACGGACGCGAGGTTCGCCCACACCCAATACTGGAAGGGCCGGTTCAATGCGATGCCCTGCCAATAGCGTTGCTGAACCAGGGTGTACCCGTCGAACCACCAGAAGCCGGCGAGCGCGAACATCGCGACGACGGCCACGGCCGCCGCGACCGCCGCCGACAGTACCCGCAGTGCGGTGCGCCGATCGGTGGTGAGCAAGACCGCGACCGCGGGCAATGCCATCAGGACGAGGCCGTAGTTGAGGAAGATGCCCCAGCCCAACAGCAGACCGGCCCCGGCGCCGGTGACGAGCGGCCGCCTGTTACGGGTGGCCATGGCGAGCAACGCAATACCCCAGGCGGCGACCCCCGCGTAGTAACCGTCGGCGGAGACGGCGATCCAGATGGCGGTAGGTGCCACCGCGACGAACGGTGCGGCAGCCCTGGCCAGCTCGTCGCCGGACAGGACACGGATCGTCACCACGATGGCGGCTGCGGCACTGGAGCCGATGAGCAGACACCACAGGCCTGCCCACGCGCCCCCGCCCAGACCGATGCGGTCCAGCCAGACGAAGGTCAACAACGCTCCCGGTGGGTGCCCGGAAACGTGCGTCATCCACGAGTTCGGCTGAAAGTCAAGGATTCTCGACGAGAAGCTACGGAGCGCCTCGGGGATGTCGGTGATGGTCGGAACCTGGCGCAGGTACTCGTGACGCGCGGTGAGGCGCCCCGCGAAGCCGCGCTGCCAACCGTCGACCATCGCCAGCGCGAACGCCCACCCGCAGGAGATCGCCCACGCCGTCAGTGGCACCGCACGGTGCGGGAGCCGGGTGAACAATGCCGGCCCCCACAGCACGACTGCCGAGCCGAGCGCCACGGCGGGAATGGTTCCCCAGCCGACGTGGGCGTTCCACCAACCGAAGATCGGTGCGGTCTGCGCGAAGTCCCTGATCTGCTGGGGCGTGCTGTTGATCAGTGGTGTGACGATGCCGAGGTGCAAGTGGGGTACCACGAACGCCGCGATGACGAGCGCCAGCCCGGCGCCTGCGGCCACGCAATCCCGAGTTCGAACCGTCACCCTGACCACGTTATGGCAGGGCGGCGGCTGG
Organism: Mycobacterium sp.; assembly: GCA_023264765.1. Taxonomy (GTDB): domain Bacteria; phylum Actinomycetota; class Actinomycetes; order Mycobacteriales; family Mycobacteriaceae; genus Mycobacterium. The sequence continues at coordinate 12,464 of JAHFVC010000053.1, forward strand.
TTTGCTGACTATTCGGTGACGCCTGCCGGTAGGCGGTCACGAGCAGTCGAAGCACACCCGGGCGTCCTCGTCGGCCATGTTGTGCCGGTGGTGCACCAGGAAGCAACTGGTGCAGACGAATTCGTCAACCTGCTGCGGCAGGATCTTGACGGCGAGTTCTTCACCGGACAGATCAGCACCCGGAAGCTCGTAGACCGCGTCCATGTCTTCGGCATCCAGCAGATCGGACGCGGCGTCGTCGCGGACGGTCAGCAGGCGCACCGACTCGTCGGCGCCTTCACTGGCTTCGGTTCGACGCGGGGTGTCGTAGTCGATGGTCACGGGGGTGCCCCTTCCGGTGCAAGATCACTGGCCTCATTTGGTGCGGTGATAATGCCCAACCGGGGCGGGTAGTAAACCGGCTATCGCCTGCGTAACTCGACCACGGGGATCACGCGGGTGGTCTTCTCCTGATATTCGCCGAACCCGGGCGCCTGCTCGACGATGCGGGCGTAGGCGGCGTCGCGTTCCTCTTGCGGTAGCTCGAATGCCTGTACGTCATAACTGTCGGTGCCGATCTCGATACGTGCGTGTGGGTCGGCTCGCAGATTGTGTAACCACGCGGGGTCGTGATCGGCACCGGCGTAGGAACCCACGATCAGCTGTTTGCCGTCCAGATCGAACGTCATCACGGGGGTGATGCGAGGCCGGCCCGACTTGGCTCCCGTGCTGTGCAGCAACAACAGCGTCGCGCCTTCGAACGGGCCGCCGACCTTACCGCCGTTGGCCCGGAACTCGGCGATGATCGAATCATTCCAGTTGTCGGCCATCAGAATTCGTTCCCATCAGCTGCCGGGCCATTCGCCGGTCGCCTTCTCGAAGATCCGCGCGCCCTGACGATCGATGAGGGTCTTCACCACGGAGAAGATTACCCCTGCAGGGCCGCCGCCAGCAGGATTTCCCGTAGCGGGTACGTCCTCTCCAGCGCGTTCGGGGGTTGCGGGTGTGCGCCGGGTGCGGCGCGTCTCCAGACCTGCTTGAAGATCGCCCCGGCAATGACGCCGCCCGCCACGGAACTGGCCAGACCCACCGGCCGGTACAACACCCGCGCGGCAACACTGGGCCCGTTGGTGGCCACGGTCATGTCCGCCTCCTGCGCCGCCAGATCACGAAGCCCAGCAGCGCGGCCACGACAGCGGTCAACGGAATGATCGGGCGCACCGCGTGCCGGCCGTCCGTCACCGCCGCCACGGCAACGGACGCCTTGTGCACCGCCGCTGCCTTCGTTTCGGTGGCCTTGCCCTGGACCCGGCCCTTGACGTCGAGTTTGTGTGACAGCGCGTTCACGGTGTCACCGAGTTCGCCCCGGGTGCGTTCGATGTCCTTTTCGATCTCGTCGAGGCCGGCATCCGAACTCAACTCCGGCCGAGACTGCTCAGGTTCGGTCATGACGGGCCTCCTTCACCTGCTCGATATCGGTTTTCACACTGCTGACCACCTGCTGAGCGGGTGGGGTCACCTGCTTGACCTCCTTGGTGCCGACCATGCCCGCGATGCCGGCCGCGACCAGCAGACCCGCCGCGACGATCAGGCACGCCGCCCACACCGGGACCACCTATGCCAGCCCCGCGGCGGCGGCGGCGGTCAAGGCCAGCAACCCGACGAAAGTGAGCAGACCCGCCGTGCTGAACAAGCCGGCGCCCATGCCTGCGCGCTTCGCCGAAGTCTGAAATTCCTTCTGCGCCAACAGCAACTCGTCACGAATCAGACGTGTCGTCTGGCTGGACAACTGCGTCATCAGCTCCGTCACCGACGCCTCGCCAGCCGGTTTGGGTGCCGCCTTCACCTCGACCATTCGAACCCCTCCCTTGGCTCACGTACCCACGGCTGTGCCCGGCCCCACGGGCGGCTAAACCCGGGGAACACAACCGTCGGTACCGTCAATTGCAATGTGGGCGGGGCGACTGGGTATTGTCGGGTCTGTCACTGAAGCAGATGGTCAGCGCGACCAGGGGTGACCTTCATACGTACGTACGTGAAGGACGTGATCATCCATGCGCGCGCCACTGGACCCACGGCCGATGCCGGTCCTTGTGGCCGGTGAAACCGGCCCACCCGAAGCGCAACGGCTGTCGCTGCTGCTGGTGGAAGACGACCGCGCCGACGCGCTGCTGGTCGAAGAGCTGATTTCGGATGCCGCCATCGACATCGACTTCGTCTGGTCCCAGTCCATCGCGGACGCCGAGACGAAGCTGTCGGCGGCGCGGCCGGATTGCGTCCTGCTGGACCTGAACCTGCCCGACGCCGACGGCATCGACGCGCTGCAACGCGTGGGCAAGCTCGATGCGACGATCCCGATCATCGTGCTCACCGGCCTCAACGACGAGCACTTCGGCGTGTCGGCGGTAGCCTCGGGCGCCCAGGACTACCTGGTCAAGGGCCGTGTCGACCCGGAGACGCTGCGCCGCGCCGTCCTCTACGCGATCGAGCGCAAGCGGGCCGAGCTCACGGCCGTGGACCTGCACGCCAGCCGCCTGCGTGCACAGGAGAACAAGCGACTCGAGCGTGGTCTGCTCCCGTCCCCGCTGCTCCTCGAGGAGCCGGGCGTCAACATCGTCACGCAGTCGCTGCCGAGCCGGCGTGAAGCGCTGCTCGGAGGCGACTTCTACGACGTCGTGCAGACCGCCGACCGTACCGTGCACGTCATGATCGGCGACGTGTCCGGGCATGGACCCGACGAGGCCGCCCTCGGTGTGGCGTTGCGCATCGGCTGGCGGGCTCTGACCTTCGCGGGGCTGCGCGGCAATGACCGCATGCGGCAGCTGGACCGGATCCTGACGACCGAACGGCCCGGCCGCGGCACCTTCGCCACCCTGCTCAGCGTGGCGCTGGAGCCCGACACCGGCCGATTCACCGCGGTGCGCGCCGGGCACCCCGGTCTGCTGTTGCACGGCGATGGCACCGTGGACTGGCTGGAACCGCCCGCCGGGCCGGCCCTCGGGCTCGGTGCCAGGGAATGGCCGGTCAACGAGCTGCAGCTGGACGAGGGGCACGGGCTGCTCCTGCTCACCGACGGCCTGTTCGAGGGTCACGCGGGCCGGGGCGAGGAACGTCTCGGGGAGGCCGGACTGCTGGCGCTGGCGCGCTCGGTGGCCGAGTTGCCGGGACCGGATTTCGTCCATGCCCTGATCAGCCAGGCCGATGCGCGAGCCCGGCCGCATGGTGGTCTCACCGACGACATCGCCGTCATCCGGGTGGAGCGGGACAGTTCTCGCCGCTCGACGGGAAAGGGGGCCAGCCGATGAGGCTCACCGTGCAGGGCTGGCAGAACCTGGTGCTGTCGGCGATCGGCGTGGTGGTGCTCGCGGGCGCGGTCGGTGGGGCCGTCCTGATGAGCCGGACCGACCAGGTCTCAAGTGACCTGATCGATCACATCCAGCCGGCTCGTGTGGCCGCCTACGAGTTGCAGGCCGCGCTACGCGACCAGGAGACGGCCGTACGGGGCTACGCGATCGCTGCCGACCGGCAGTTCCTGGACCCCTACCAGGAGGGCCAGCGCGACGAAGCGGAGGCGGCCCAGCACATTCGGGATCTCCTGAGGGGGCGCGACGACCTGCTCAAGGATCTCGATGCCGTCCAGCAGGCCGCGGGGGAATGGCGAACCGGCTACGCGGAGCCGCTGATCGCCACCGTGATCCCTGGCCGTCCCGCGATCGTCGCCGCCGGCACAGCCGAGCGGGGCAAGACCGAATTCGACAGTCTGCGAGCACTTTTCGACACCCAAAACACGCACCTCGGGCAGGCGCGCACCGCGGCCATCGAGGAACTGGATTGGGTCCGTAACTGGCGCGACGGCGTGCTGGTCGCCATGGTGGTGGCATTCTTCGTGATGGGCGGGCTGCTGGCGATCGTGGTGCGCAATGCCGTCACCCGGCCGCTGGGACAGTTGGCGGCGGCGTGCCGCAGGATCACCGAGGGCAACTTCGGTGAGCGCATCGTCCCGCAGGGGCCCAGCGACATCCGCGCCATCGCCGCCGACGTCGAGGACATGCGGCAGCGCATCGTCGACGAACTCGCGGCATCCCAGGAGTCAAGGGACTCCCTCGACGAACAGGCCGAGGAACTCCGGCGCTCCAATGCAGAGCTCGAACAGTTCGCCTACGTGGCCTCGCATGATCTGCAGGAGCCACTGCGCAAGGTCGCGTCCTTCTGCCAGCTGCTGGAAAAGCGGTACGGGGACAAGCTCGACGAGCGCGGGACCGAATACATCGCGTTCGCCGTGGACGGTGCCAAGCGCATGCAGGTGCTGATCAACGATCTGCTCACCTTCTCCCGGGTCGGCAGGCTCAACGCCACGCACACCGAGGTCGACCTCGCCACGACACTGGATTCGGCGTTGAAGAATCTCGCGGGGTCCATCGGGGAGTCGGGAGCAGAGATCAGCCGGCCGCCCCAACCGCTGCCGCGGGTGGACGGTGACCCGACGCTGCTGACGATGTTGTGGCAGAACCTGATCGGCAACGCCGTGAAGTTCCACCGGCAGGGTGTGGCACCCCGCATCGCCATCGACTGCCGGGAAGGCAGCGGCGAAGACACCGGGAACTGGGTGTTCACGGTGTCGGACAACGGCATCGGTATCGGCGAAGAGTTCGTCGAAAAAGTCTTCGTCATCTTCCAGCGGCTGCACAGCCGGGATTCCTACACCGGCACCGGCATCGGACTCGCGCTCTGCAAGAAGATCGTCGAACACCACGGTGGACTCATCCGGATCGACACCAGCTACACGTCCGGCACCCGGTTCATCTTCACGCTGCCCATCACCCCCACCACCGAACCCAACCCCGTCGCAGAACTCGTGTCGGAAGGAAACCGCGAATGACCCTGCCCGAAAGCAGAGCGATCGACATCCTGTTGGTCGAGGACGACCCGGGAGATGAGTTGATCACCCGGGAAGCGTTCGAGCACAACAAGATCAAGAACACGCTGCATGTCGCGCGCGATGGCGAGGAGGGTCTGGACTTCCTGTATCGCCGGGGTGCCTATGGTGATGCGCCGCGGCCGGACCTGATCCTGCTCGATCTCAACCTGCCCAAGTACGACGGACGCCAGCTGTTGGAGAAGGTGAAGTCGGATGCGGAGCTGTGCCACATCCCCGTTGTCGTGCTCACGACATCGTCGGCGGAAGAAGACATCCTGCGCAGCTACAAACTGCACGCCAACGCGTATGTCACCAAACCGGTCGATCTCGATCAGTTCATGAATGCGGTTCGGCAGATCGACGAGTTCTTTGTTCAGGTGGTCCGGCTGCCGCAGTTCTGATCTCGGGGATCGCGCCGATGTGGTCCCACTCCAGGCGTACCCGGGTACCCGCGGGCGTCGGATCGATATCGGCCCGGTCGGTCAGGGCATGCATCAGCGGGATGCCGCGTCCGCGTGCAGGGTTGGTGACCGAGGGATCCTTCGGCCGCCACGCGCCCTCATCCGAGATCGTCACCGTCAGCGTGCCCAGCCGCTGGTCGTGCTCGGCCTCGATGTGCATGGCTCCGGCCGGGGCGCCGACGTAGGCGAATTCTGCGGCGTTGGCCAGTGCCTCGTTGACCGCCAGCAGGATGTCGCTCGCCTTCGTCGCGTCCAACTCGAACTGACCGCGCAGCCACTCCGAGAACTCATGGCGGACAACGGCGGCGCGTTCGGGTGCCGCCGTTACGCCGGTTCGCGTAAAGCGTGCACCTGACTGCGCTTCGTCTGTCATATCGACTGCCGGCTACCCATCGTCGTCAGTTTTATGTCGTCACTGCATTGAGAGCTTCGTCAAGCGAGACGTACAGGTCGACGACGTCGGCGATTCCTACCAACTTCAGTGGCCTGCTGGTGGCGGGTCCGTCCGCGACGACGACGAAGCGAACCGCAGGCGTCAGGTCGCCGTGCGCGGCCACCAGCAGTCCCATGCCTGCGGACGCCAAGAAGTCCACCGCGCCCAGATCGACCACCACCGCAGTCGGCGAGGTGGCTGCCGCCGCGGCGATGGCAGCCTCCAATTGCGGTGCGGTGAGCATGTCGAGCGTGCCGGTCACCGAGACCACGCTCACGTCACCGACCCGCTTCTCTTCGACTGTGCAGCTCGTCGTCGCGGCATTGCCGGCGGACGGATCTGGCTGGCTGGTCATCGCCACCTCCGAGGTGTTCGTGCCTGACTCCGGTAGTCGACAAAGTCTAGCCACGGGCAGGGCGTGTGCGGCCGAACCGTGTCGATCACGGCTTGACCGCGGCGATGACGGCCAGCGTTTCGATGCGCCTACCCACCTGTAGCAGCCCGGTCTCCTCCAGCCATTCGGCCCTGCTCTGCAGTACCGGCCCGAACTGCACTCTCTTCTGGGCGACCACCGAACTGTGGAGGCCGTTGGCTTGCAGCGTGTTGACGGTGCGCGAGATGTCGGCGAATTCGGACTGCACGATGAGTAACGTTCCGCGACGACGCAGCAGCGCCGGGGCTGCCGCACACAGTGGATCCAGTACCTGTCGGCCATTGCGGCCGCCGTCGACGGCAAGGGCGGGACCGGGGACGGCCGCAGAGTGTGTCGACGGGGGCTCCGGCACATACGGCGGATTGCATACGACCAGGTCGTAAGGGCCGCTCGAGACGGCGAGAGTCCAGGACCCCTCGAAGACGTCGATGTCCGCGTCGGCGTCGAGGGCGTTGAGTCGGGCGCATTCGACGGCGGCGGCTGAGCGGTCGAAGGCGCTCACCGAGTAAGCCCCCGCGGCGGCGGCGGCCAGCGCGACCACACCGGAGCCCGTGCACAGATCGGCCACGGTCAACCCCTCCGGCGGGGCAACGGCGGCCATGGCTTCGATGAGCAGGTAGGAATCGTGCTGAGGGTGGTAGACGTCCGGGCCGACATCGAGAAAACGGCCGGTGGCGGCGGGTTTTACGGGGCCATCGGCGATGACGGTCATTGGATCCTTCCTGGCGCGGACAACGCGGTCCGCGTGGGCGGACGGCTCTTGATTCCCAGATATCGCCGCCGCTAAACACCCGAGCGGCATCCGGAGTAGCCCGACCTGGGCTCCGGTGGCACTTATAACGGTGCGGCGCAGCGGATTCGGTCAGTCCGCTCCGGGGGGGGCAGGTCAGGCCGCGGGGATATCGCCCCGCACGGGCTCGACGCAGGCGACGCAGTCGGTCGAGTCGATGTCGAACTGTCCACACGCGGGGCAGATGAAAGGGATCACGAGCGGCTCCTTGACAGGTGGCCCGGCGCGGGCGCCGGCGCGGCTGCCACCCTGTACCCGGTCGACACCTGTCCGAAACCGGGTCGGCTAGGTCTGACTCCGGTCGGTTACCAGGCGGGGAAACCATCGCGCTCCCCGCCGCACACGGCCGAGCGCCGCGGTCACGTTGGCGCGGGCAGGCGCGACCCCATCCGGGTCGCAGAGACGTAGCACCCGGGTCACTTCTCCACTCGGGATCAGCGCCCAATTGGCCCCGTGCCCGGCGGCGTGCACCCCCACCGCGTGTATTGCCGAGAAGGCGTCGGTGCCGAAGAACCGGACGGCACTGAGGTCGATGATCAGCCGCTCTGCGAAGGGCAACAGAGTCGATACATACTCGACGAAGTCGGCGGAATTGGAGGCGTCCAGCTCGCCGTGCACCGTGACGGCGGCAATCGAGGTCTCCAGCCAGCAGGTGGAGAAGGAAGCGAGGCCGCTCTCCGGGCGCGTCAACTGGGCGGCGGCCGACAGGTTTGCCATGGTGACTCCATCAGTCGGAGTTACGTGCGTTCGACCTGCAGTTCGGCGTCGATGACGTCGGTTCTGGACTTTCGCACCGTCGGGGCGACGTTCCGCAGGGGCTGTGAACTCAACCTGGGCCGACCCTACGGGAGGTACGCCGCCGGCACAATCGCCGCCGGTTTGCCTGTCCCGACATGCGGGTAGACGTGTTGGAGCCGGATGCCACACTTGGGCGCCAATGATGTTGGGCGCCAGCCAATCGTGTGATGCAGGCCGCACCGTGTGTGTCGGCCGGGTTACATCTGGCCGGCGTGCGTTTCCTGTTTACCCGACTAGGGTATCTACCGATGATGTCGTACACCGATCATGTAGAAATCTGGCCGGGCAAGGCGTACCCGCTGGGCGCCACCTATGACGGGTATGGCACCAACTTCTCGGTGTACTCAGAGGTGGCCGAGCGAGTTGAGTTGTGCCTGTTCGATGCCGAAGGTGTCGAGACCCGGGTGACCCTGCCGGAAGTCGATGCGTTCGTCTGGCACGGATTGATCCCCGGAATCGAGCCTGGGCAGCGCTACGGGTACCGGATCCACGGTCCGTACGATCCGGCCAATGGGCAGCGCTGCAACCCCAACAAGCTGTTGGTGGACCCATACGCCAAGGCGATAGACGGCCAATTTCAGTGGGAGCAAAGTCTTTTCGGCTATGACTTCGGCGACCCCGACAGCCGCAACGACGAGGATTCCGCGGCGAGCATGCCCAAGTCGGTGGTGATCAACCCGTTCTTCGACTGGGGTGTGGACCGGCCGCCGAACCATGAGTATGCCGACACGGTGATCTACGAGGCTCACGTCAAGGGCCTGACGCAGACGCACCCCGACATCCCCGAGCAGATGCGCGGCACCTATGCCGCGGTCGGTCACCCGGTGATCATCGACCACCTCAAAGCGTTGGGGGTCAACGCGATCGAATTGATGCCGATACATCACTTCGCCAACGACTCCACGTTGATAGACAAGGGACTGTCCAACTACTGGGGCTACAACACCATCGGATTCTTCGCGCCGGACGACAAGTACAGCGCCACCACCAGTCCCGGCGGCCAGGTGCAGGAGTTCAAGGCGATGGTGCGGGCCTTGCACGAAGCCGATATCGAGGTCATCCTCGACGTCGTCTACAACCACACCGCGGAGGGCAATCACCTCGGCCCCACGATCGGGTTCCGAGGCATCGACAACTCTGCCTACTATCGGCTGGTCGAGGACGACGCCCGCTACTACATGGATTACACCGGCACCGGTAACAGTCTGAACGTCCGGAATCCGCATGCGCTGCAGCTGATCATGGATTCGCTGAGGTACTGGGTCACCGAGATGCACGTCGACGGGTTCCGGTTCGACCTGGCCGCGACACTGGCCCGAGAGTTCTACGATGTCGATCAGCTGGCGTCGTTCTTCGAACTGGTGCAAGAGCATCCGACGGTCAGTCAGGTGAAACTGATCGCCGAACCATGGGACGTCGGGCCGGGCGGCTACCAGGTGGGCAATTTCCCGCCGCAGTGGACCGAATGGAACGGTAAGTACCGTGACACGGTCCGCGACTACTGGCGTGGTGAACCGGCCACCCTCGACGAGTTCGCCTCCCGGTTGACCGGGTCGGCGGACCTCTATGAACACACCGGCCGCCGGCCCGTGGCCTCGATCAACTTCATCACCGCTCACGACGGCTTCACGCTGCGAGATCTGGTGTCGTACAACGAGAAGCACAACGAGGCCAACGGTGAGGACAACAACGACGGCGAGAGTCACAACCGGTCGTGGAACTGTGGGGTAGAGGGGCCGACCGACGATGCGACCGTCAACGAATTGCGCGGCAGGCAGCAACGTAACCTGCTCACCACGCTGCTGTTGTCCCAAGGTGTGCCGATGATCTGCCACGGCGACGAGTTGGGCCGCACCCAGAAGGGCAACAACAACGTCTACTGCCAGGACAACGAGCTCTCCTGGATCGACTGGGCGAACGCCGACACCGAGCTGATCGAGTTCACCCGGCGCGTTTCGGCGCTGCGCACCGCGCATCCGGCGTTCCGGCGGCGCCGCTTCTTCGACGGCAGACCCGTCCGGCAGCGGTCCAAAGAGGGGCAGCCGGACATCGCCTGGCTGCGGCCCGATGGCACCATGATGGGCGACGACGACTGGGACAGCGGCTTCGGCAAGTCCGTCGCGGTGTTCATCAATGGCAACGGCATACCCGATCGGGACACCCGGGGACAGCGCATCACCGACGACTCGTTCCTGATGTGCTTCAACGCCCACCATGAGCCCATTCAGTACGTCGTTCCCCCAGCGGAGTTCGCTGCTCGCTGGGAGTCGGTGCTCTACACCGCCGACGCCGTACATGTGGAAGGCACCAAGCCGGTCGACGCCGGTCAGACCATCACGATCGACGCCCGCTCCACCCTGGTGCTCCGAGCCCTGCCGCCGTCCTCGTGACCGCCGTCACGGCTCTGACCAGCGAGCACGTTCGCCACAGCAGGTTTGAACCGACGCCTCTGCCGGGTATCAACCAGGCACGAGTTCCTCGGATGAAAGGTAGAAACATGGGCGACAGCGGACCCGAAGAAGCCGTGAAGGGCATCGTCGAAGACGTCAAGGGCAAGGCGAAGGAAGTCATCGGCATCGTCACCGACCGCGACGACCTTCGTGAAGAGGGTCAGGCCCAGCAGGACAAGGCCGAGGCGGCGCGCGACGTCGCCAAGAAGGAAGCAGAAGCCGAGGCAGCCCGAGCGGCCGAAAGCGCAGCCGAAGCG
>JAHFVC010000323.1:0-5189 GCA_023264765.1 Mycobacterium sp.
CGGGCTCCGCGCAGCGCCCGTGCACTGGGGCCGTTCACCGCCCGCGGCGACGCCGTCGCCACCGCGGAGATCCTGGCCCGCGGAACGGGAGTGCGCACCTGCACCGCGCGGCTGTCCCGATCCGCCCGCCACGCGTGCGTCGACCACGAACTGGCGCCCTGCCCCGCCCCGCGCGGCGCCGACGCCGCCGGCTACGCGCCGGCACCCGCCTCGGCCACCGGCCTGATCGAGGGCACCGACAGCTCGGCGTTCGGCACCGTGCTCGCCCAGATCGAAGCGCTGGCCGAACAGCACCGCTACGAGAGCGCCGCCCGGCTGCGCGACCACACCGCGGACGCGGTGGACGTGGTGTGCCGGGGTCAGCGACTGCAGGCGCTGGCCGCTGTCGACGAACTGGTCGCCGCCCGTCCCGACGGGCGGGGCGGCTGGGAGCTGGCGGTCATCCGGCACGGGCAGCTGGCGTCGGCAGGCTGTGCGCGCCGCGGGGTACCGCCCATGCCCGTGGTGGACGCCATTTGCGCTGCGGCACAGACGATCCTGCCCGAATCGGCGCCCCTGGGCGGGGCGCTGGTCGAGGAGACGGCGCTGATCGTGCGATGGCTGGGCGGACCCGGCGTACGCATCGTGCGTGCCGAACCCGGTTACGCAAGTTCCACCGGATCCGCTGCCCGGTGGGCCGACTGGGCCGCCACGGCCCGCTCGGCGCGGTTGGCCGCCCAACAGCACGACGGCACCGACCTCGACGACGACCGTTTCGGCGTTACACCCAACCGCAGGGCTGCGCCGGTCACGCTTTCTGGGTGAACCGGACCCACTTGGTCAGCAGTTGCTCGGCCGCACCGGAATCGATCGCCTCGGTGGCCCGCCGTAGACCGGCCTCCCAGGCCGGCACCCACTGGGCGTCACCCGCCAGTCCGGCATGCGCCACCATCGCGCCGGCGGCGTTGAGCACCACCGCATCACGCACCGGTCCGGGCGAGCCACCCAGCACCGCCCGCACCGACGCCGCGTTGGCCTCGGCATCGCCGCCGACGAGCTCACTGAGATCGGCCCTCTTGAACCCGAACGCGGCAGGGTCGAGCGTCAGCCGCTCCACGGTGCCTGCCTGCACGCGCCAGATGGTGCTGGTCGTCGTGGTGGTCAACTCGTCGAGACCGTCGTCGCCGTGTACCACCAGGACGCTGGATCCCCGCGCGGCGAACACCCCGGCCATCACCTCGGCCAGGTCGCCCCACGCGCAGCCGATCAGACCGGCCCGCGGCGAGGCCGGATTGGTCAGCGGCCCAAGCAGATTGAACACCGTCGGGACACCGATCTCGCGGCGCACCACCGACGCGTGCCGGTAGGAGGGGTGGAACTGCGGGGCGAACGCGAAGCCGATACCGACCTCGCTGAGGCTGCGCGCGACGTCCTCGGGCCCGAGGTCGATGCGGACCCCCAGGGCTTCGAGGGTGTCGGCACCCCCAGATAAAGAGGAAGCGGCGCGGTTGCCGTGCTTGATCACGGGCACCCCGGCCGCGGCGACGACGATCGAGGCCATCGTGGAGAGGTTCACCGTGTTGGAACCGTCACCCCCGGTTCCCACGATGTCGACGGCCTCGACACCGACCGCATCGGCCGGCAGCCGGCGGGCATGCTTGAGCATGGCGTCGGCCAGCTCGCGGACCTCCGCCGAATTCGGTCGCTTCATCTTCATCGAGACGGCGAAACCGGAGATCTGCGCGGGCGTCGCGGCCCCGGTCATGATCTGGTCCATCGCCCAGGCCGCCTGCCCCCGGAGCAGATCCTGATGTGTCGTCAGCCGGCCCAGGATCTGCGGCCAGGTGGGTGCGTCGAGTTGGGGTTCTGCGGAAGGCACCAGGTGATGCTATCGCCCGGTCGCAGACGCTCCGGCGGGCCGCTCACGGGGCCGTTACGAGGCGGACCCGGCCCGACTGCGACACGATGGAGACCAATTCGGAACCCGGGTGGAGTTAATCAGCTACAAAGCGTCATACTTGCACCTGTGACGAGCGCTGTAGGGACCTCCGGAACCGCGATCACATCTCGCGTGCATTCGCTGAACAGGCCGAACATGGTCAGTGTCGGCACCATCGTCTGGCTGTCCAGTGAGTTGATGTTCTTCGCTGGACTGTTCGCGATGTACTTCACCGCGCGGGCCCAAGCGCACGGCGTGTGGCCGCCGCCCCCCACCGAGCTGAATCTGTGGCTCGCCGTGCCGGTTACGGCCGTGCTGATCGCCTCGTCGTTCACCTGCCAGATGGGCGTGTTCGCCGCCGAGCGCGGCGACGTGTTCGGCCTGCGCCGGTGGTACGTGATCACGTTCCTGATGGGTGCCTTCTTCGTCGGCGGCCAGGGCTACGAGTACATCCACCTCGTCGAGCACGGCACGACGATCCCGGGCAGCGCCTACGGTTCGGTCTTCTACCTCGCGACGGGCTTCCACGGGCTGCACGTCATCGGCGGTCTGGTGGCGTTCATCTTCCTGCTCGCCCGCACGCGCATGAGTAAGTTCACGCCGGCACAGGCGACCGCGGCGATCGTCGTCTCGTACTACTGGCACTTCGTCGACATCGTGTGGATCGCGTTGTTCGCCGTCATCTATTTCGTCCGTTGATTCCGGTGATCCAGTCGATGAGAAGGGGTTCGATGACCACCAAGTCTCGCCGTCGGTTGCACCGGCGACTGTCAGCGGCGGTGTTGCTGCTGATCGGCCTCGGTGCCGCGGGCGCCGTCGCGGCCACGCTGACACCTACCCCACAGGTGGCGGTCGCCGACGAGTCGCAGTCGGCGCTGCTGCGCACCGGCAAGCAGCTGTTCGACACGTCGTGTGTCAGCTGCCACGGAGCCAACCTGCAGGGTGTGCCCGACCGTGGCCCGAGCCTCATCGGCGCGGGCGAGGCGGCCGTCTACTTCCAGGTGTCCACCGGCCGTATGCCGGCGATGCGCGGCGAGGCGCAGGCCCCGCGCAAGGACCCCGTGTTCGACGAGCACCAGATCGACGCGCTCGGCGCGTACGTCCAGGCCAACGGCGGCGGCCCCATCGTGCCGCGGGATGCCAACGGACACATCGCCGATGAGTCGCTGCTCGGCGGTGACGTCGCCCGCGGTGGCGACCTGTTCCGGCTGAACTGCGCGTCCTGCCACAACTTCACCGGCAAGGGTGGCGCGCTGTCCTCCGGCAAGTACGCCCCGGATCTCGGTGAGGCGTCCAAGGTTCCGGCGCAGGTGTTCACCGCCATGCTGACCGGCCCGCAGAACATGCCGAAGTTCTCCGATCGCCAGCTCTCCGTTCAGGAGAAGACCGACATCGTGAGCTACGTCCGGGAATCGGCGGCGACGCCCAGCCCCGGCGGTTACGGCCTCGGCGGGTTCGGTCCCGCACCTGAAGGTATGGCGATCTGGATCATCGGAATGGTGGCCGCGATCGGTGTCGCGATGTGGATCGGAGCACGTGCATGAGCGGCAACACCCCAGACATTCCGACGGATGCGCAGCTGGCGGAGATGTCGCGCGAGGAGCTGCTGGAACTCGGCGGCAAGCTCGACGGCGTCGAGATCGTCTACAAGGAGCCGCGCTGGCCCATCGAGGGCACCAAGGCCGAGAAGCGGGCCTCGCGCACCGTCTCGTACTGGCTGCTGCTGGGCGGCGTGTCCGGCCTTGCCCTGCTGCTGATCTTCCTGTTCTGGCCGTGGGAGTACCAGCCCTACGGATCCAAAGGTGAATGGGCCTACTCGCTGGCCACTCCCCTGTACGGCCTGACCTTCGGGTTGTCCATCCTGGCCATCGGTGTCGGCGCGGTGCTCTACCAGAAGAAGTTCATCCCGGAAGAGATCACCATCCAGGACCGCCACGACGGCTCGTCCCCGGAACTGCACCGCAAGACCATCGCCGCCAATCTCGGTGACGCGCTGGAGACCTCGACGATCAAGCGGCGCAAGCTGATCGGACTGTCGTTGGGCATCGGCCTCGGGGCGTTCGGCCTCGGCACGCTGGTCGCCTTCGCCGGTGGTCTGATCAAGAACCCGTGGAAGCCGGTCGTGCAGACCGCCGAAGGCAAGAAGGCCGTGCTGTGGACCTCGGGCTGGACGCCCCGGTTCGCCGGCGAGACCATCTTCATGGCCCGCGCGACCGGTCTGCCCGGCGAGTCTCCGTTCGTCAAGATGCGTCCGGAGGACATCGACGCCGGCGGCATGGAGACGGTGTTCCCGTGGCGGGAATCCGACGGTGACGGCACCACGGTGGAATCGCACGAGAAGCTCGGCGAGATCGCCCTGGGCGTGCGCAACCCGGTGATGCTCATCCGCATCAAGCCCAATGACATGCACAAGGTGGTCAAGCGTCAGGGCCAGGAGAGCTTCAACTTCGGCGAACTGTTCGCGTTCACCAAGGTCTGCTCGCACCTGGGCTGCCCGTCGTCGCTGTACGAACAGCAGACCTATCGCATCCTGTGCCCGTGCCACCAGTCGCAGTTCGACGCGTTGCACTTCGCGCGGCCGATCTTCGGTCCGGCAGCCCGGGCCCTGGCGCAGCTGCCGGTTACCATCGATAAAGATGGCTATCTCGTCGCCAACGGCGACTTCATCGAACCTGTCGGACCGGCATTCTGGGAGCGCAAATCATGAGCCCTGACCTTGCCAAGCTCGCCGCCCATCAAGGTGACGCGATTGACTCGCGGTTCCACCCATCGGCTGCGACCCGCCGCCAGCTGAACAAGGTGTTCCCCACCCACTGGTCCTTCCTGCTCGGTGAGATCGCGTTGTACAGCTTCATCATCCTGCTGATCACCGGCGTGTGGCTGACCCTGTTCTTCGATCCGTCGATGGCCGAGGTCACCTACAACGGCGTCTACCAGCCGCTGCGCGGTGTCCAGATGTCGCGGGCCTACGAATCGGCGCTGGAGATCAGCTTCGAGGTGCGCGGCGGCCTGTTCGTCCGCCAGGTCCATCACTGGGCGGCGCTGCTGTTCGCGGCGTCGATCATGGTGCACATGGCCCGGATCTTCTTCACGGGCGCGTTCCGCCGTCCGCGCGAGGCCAACTGGGTCATCGGCTCGCTGCTGCTGATCCTGGCGATGTTCGAGGGCTACTTCGGCTACTCGCTGCCCGACGACCTGCTCTCGGGCACCGGCATCCGCGCCGCGCTGTCGGGCATCACGATGGGCATCCCGATCGTCGGCACCTGGATGC
>JAHFVC010000323.1:5199-7632 GCA_023264765.1 Mycobacterium sp.
GTGACTTCCCCGGGCACATCATCATCCCGCGGATGTACGGCCTGCACATCCTGCTGATCCCGGCCATCATCCTGGCGCTCATCGCGGCGCACATGATGATCCTCTGGTTCCAGAAGCACACCCAGTTCCCCGGCCCCGGCCGCACCGAGAACAACGTCGTCGGCGTGCGCGTCATGCCGGTCTTCGCGGTGAAGTCCGGCGCGTTCTTCGCGATCATCACCGGCATGCTGGGGTTGATGGGTGGTCTCCTGCAGATCAACCCGATCTGGCAGCTCGGCCCGTACAAGCCGTCGCAGGTGTCCGCCGGTAGCCAGCCCGACTTCTACATGATGTGGACCGAAGGCCTGGCCCGTATCTGGCCGCCCTGGGAGTTCTACCCGTTCGGCCACACCATCCCGGCAGTGTTCGGTGTCGCGATCCTGATGGGCGTGATCTTCGGCCTGCTGATCGCATGGCCGTTCCTGGAGAAGAAGTTCACCGGGGACGACGCCCACCACAACCTGCTGCAGCGTCCGCGTGACGCACCGGTCCGCACGGCCATCGGCGCGATGGCGATCTCGTTCTACATGCTGCTGACCCTGGCCGCCATGAACGACATCATCGCGTTGAAGTTCCACATCTCGCTGAACGCGACGACGTGGATCGGCCGCATCGGCATGGTGGTGCTGCCCGCGATCGTCTACTACATCGCCTACCGCTGGGCGATCGGTCTGCAGCGCAGCGACCGCGCGGTCCTCGAGCACGGTATCGAGACAGGCATCCTCAAGCGTCTGCCGCACGGTGCCTACATCGAGCTGCATCAGCCGCTCGGCCCGGTCGACGACCATGGCCACCCGATTCCGCTGGAATACCAGGGTGCGGCCCTGCCGAAGAAGATGAACAAGTTGGGCTCCGCCGGTTCGCCGGGCTCGGGCAGCTTCCTGCTGGCCGATCCGGTCGAGGAGCACGATGCGATCACCGAGGCTGCCCACGCCGCCGAGCACCGGGCGCTGACCGCCCTGCGCGAGCGTCAGGGAACCAGCACCAACGGTTCCAACGGGCACCACTAGAAGTTCGACGCAGAAGGGCCCGCACAGCGAAAGCTGTGCGGGCCCTTCTGCTTTGGCGGACCACTCCCCTCCCCCGGGGTGGCTCGCGGGTCGAATGTGAAACGTCTGCGTTCCCTGAGCCGATTTCGCGCAGACCCTTCACACTCGGCAGGCAAAGGCGCGATTCAACCGGATGATGATCCCCTGCTCATCGTCCCGTTTGGTCACCCGGACGATGATCCAGCCGAGGCGCGCCAGTGTCTCCAGGCGATGAATGTCGTTGGCGAACACGTCGGGATCTACGCGGTGATGGCCGCCGTCGTACTCCGCACCGATCTTCAGGTGCTCCCAGCCCATGTCGACTCGGGCGAACGGATAGCCATACTCGTCGCGAACCGTGATCTGAGTCCGAGGTCGAGGAAAACCAGCCCGGACGATGAGCAGTCGCAGCCATGTTTCGCGCGGCGACTCGGAGCCTGCGTCAACCAGGTCGATCGCTCTCATGGCATTCACCAGTCCACGCCGGCCGGGGTACCGGGCAACCAGCTTCTCGACCGCGCCGAGGTCCAATCGGGTTGCGTTGGCCAACGCGTCGATTGCCGCCACAGCATCGTCAACGGGTCGCCGGCAACCGATGTCGAGCGCGGCGCGAACCGGAGTGCACACGCGCATACCGCGTATCTGGATGATCTCGTCGGACTCGATGCGATCGGCAAAGGTGTGGATGCCCTCCGGCGGGTGACGGTTGTCGTGAATCAGCTCAGCGGCGGCACGGGCGCTGACCCATTTCGCACGGTGCAGGGCCGCAGCCGAGTTACCCGCCACGACGCCGCGTCGCTTCGACCACAGCCATGCCGCACGGGCGCGGGTGCGCGCGGTGAGTTCTGCGTCGGTGTAGACGTTCGGATAGACCTTCGTATACCGGGTGCGCAGAACATGGGAGTTCACCGCTCCAGACGCCAACGCCTCGCTGCCGACGAACGGATCTCCCACACAAGAAGTCTCGTGTCCAGCGAGGTGAGAGACCTCTGAGAAACCGAGTGTGAATCGTCTGCGGCGAATCCGGGTCAGGACCGCAGAGGATTCACACTCGAGACGTTAGGCGTGCGTCCCCGTAACCGCGTGCAGCTCACGCAGGTAGAACCAGGGCAGCGCGACCATGCCGGCCGTGATGAGGCCGCCGACGATGTACGCGGCCCACGCTCCGGTGTCACTGCCCGTCGCCATCAGATACGTGGCGATACCGACGGCCAGGACACCCGCACCCACCGCACAACCGATGGCGGTGGTGCACCGCACGTAGACCTGGTCGACGACGGCGGGCAGGGCGGGCCGCCTACCGTCGGCCGCGGCCGACGTGGCCGCGCGTCGCCGCCCGGCCGGCCGAGCGGCGACGGCCGGGATG
>JAHFVC010000054.1 GCA_023264765.1 Mycobacterium sp.
TCGATTCGATCTACGGCCACGACGGTTTCCTGGTCGAGACGGACTCGGTGGGCGCCTTGATCCGGCAGACGCTGAAGCTCGCGTCGCAGTGACCGAGTCCGCGCGGCCCCGGTCGCTGTCCTTCGGGGAAGAAGCCGCAGCCTACGAACGCGGACGTCCGTCGTATCCGCCGGAAGCCATCGACTGGCTGCTGCCACCGGGCGCCCACACCGTGCTGGACCTCGGCGCGGGCACCGGCAAGCTGACGGTCCGGCTCGCCGAACGCGGCCTCGACGTGATCGCCGTGGACCCGATCCAGGAGATGCTGGAGGTGCTCAGCACATCGCTGCCGGACACCCCGGCACTGCTGGGGACGGCCGAGGAGATTCCACTGCCGGACGACAGCGTGGATTCGGTGCTGGTGGCCCAGGCCTGGCACTGGTTCGACGCCGAGCGGGCGGTGCGTGAGATCGCCCGGGTCCTGCGTCCCGGGGGTCGCCTCGGCCTGGTGTGGAACACCCGCGACGAGCGGATGGGCTGGGTCAAGGATCTGGGCCGGATCATCGGCCACGAGGACCACGCGCTGGAGCAGAAGGTCAGCCTGCCCGAGCCCTTCGCCGTCGTGGAGCGCGCGCACTTCGAGTGGACCAGTTACCTGACCCCGCAGGCGCTCATCGACTTGGTGGCCTCCCGAAGTTACTGCATCACCTCACCCACCGAGGTGCGTACCCGCACCCTGGACCGGGTGCGTGAACTTCTGAAAACCCATCCGGCGCTGGCGAATACGAACGGTTTGGCGTTGCCCTATGTGACGGTTGGCATCCGGGCGACGTTGGGCTGACCGCACCAGCGCGACAGTCCGTCCGCCAGAGCCGAGGTGGCCGGACCGTCGGCGGCATCGGTGGCCCAGGCCACGTAGCCGTCCGGCCGGATGAGCAGTGCCGCAGGCGCATCCGGACAGGTGCCGGTCACGACGTCGACCCGGTCCGGCACTGCCGGGATGTCCAGCGCCCCGCCGGACAGATCCAGCAGCACCGGCCGAGCCGCATGAAGCAGGTCGGCGACGCGGCGGCCGTCGTCGAGCGTGAGGTCCGGGACCAGCCGGCCGGCCCACGGGTGGTCGGCACCGCCGTCGTAGCGCACGTCCGAGCCGGCCAGCAGGTGCGCGAGATGCTCGGTGACCTCGGGCCGGCGCGCCAGTTCGCCGAAAAGTGTTCGTAGCGCACCGACTTCGGGGCCGGGAGCCGCGAGCGCCAACTGCGCCATGGAGTGCATCATGACCCGCTCCCCCACCGGGTAGCGCTCGCTGTGATAGGTGTCGAGCAGCCCCTCGGGCGCCCGGCCGGCAATGACGTCGGCCAGTTTCCAGCCGAGGTTCACCGCATCCTGCAGGCCCAGGTTCAGGCCGGGCCCACCCATCGGTGAGTGCACGTGCGCCGCATCGCCGAGCAGCAGCACCCGCCCGACGCGGTAGCGGTCGGCCTGACGGGAGTTGAGGCCGTCGAGCCTGCGCAACGCGTGCGCGCCCGGCTTTCTCGGCGCTTCCAGCGGGACGTCCACGCCCAGGATGCGTTTGAGGCTCTCACGCACCTCGGCCAGCGATATCGGCCCTTCCGCGCTGCCGACCGGCCAGCCGTATTCGATGGTGCCGATCATCGGCCGGTCCGGCTCCAGCGGGAACACCACGATGGTGCCGTTCTCGAATCGGCTGTTGCCGAACGGAAGCAGACCGAAACCGGGCAGGTCGTAACCGCGGCCGGGGATCAGCAGTTCCTCGGGCAGGTACACATGGGCGAGCCGGCTGACGATATCCGACGTGTGCCCGGGGAAGCCGACACCGAGGTTCTTGCGCACCATGCTGCGTCCGCCGTCGGCCCCCACGAGGTAGTCGGCGGTCAACTCGGAGGTCTGGCCGTCCGCTCGCACCGTCACGCCGACCGCGTGCTCACGGGCCTCGAAGTCCACGACTTCGTGCCCCCACCGGATGTCGACGCCGAGGTCGCGTGCCCGTTCTTCCAGCAACCGGACGAGGCGCGGCTGCGGCAACAGCAGCGCGTACATCGGGTTGTCCTGCAATCCGAGGAAACTCAGCGACAGGCCGGCGAACATCCAGCCGTAGGCGGGCCGGGGCGGGCCGTCGTCCCCACCGAACGCGTGGTAGAGGCCACGCATGTCGAGCTGCCGGATCACCTGCCCGACAAGGCCGTTGGCCTTGGGCTCGGCGCTCGGCCCGGGCAGTTTGTCCAGCACCACGGGACGGACACCGCCCAGTGCGAGCTCGCAGGCCAGCATCAGCCCGTTGGGACCGGCGCCGGCGATCACCACCTGCTCAGCCATGGCGCGTCAGCCCGTTCGCGACGGCGGCGAAACCCTGGCGCAGCAGATCCGGGAAGGCAACCGGCGGATCGGCTTTGGTGTAGGCGTCTGCGGCCGCATCGCCGACGGCATGCACGACGCCGGCCACCAGCCGTGGATACATGTCCCGGTCCGGGTCGGTGCCGGTGCGTTCGGCGATCACCGCGATCCATTCCTCGACCAGCGCACGACCCATCGCTCCACGAATCTCCGGGCTCATCAACAATTTCCGGACCTCCACGAGTTCATCGCGGGTGGGCAGGCCGTCCTCGGCGCCCGATTCGGCGAAGTCCTGTTCCAGCGGGATTAGCACCGACTCGGTGATCGCGGTCCACAGCGGCTCGGCCGCCGGCCGCTCCTTCAGTTCGGCGATGCTGCGCCGCAGGCGTTCGGTCTGGCGATAAGCCAGCGCCTCGTACTTGCCGGTGAAGTAGTTGTTGAAGGTGCGCAACGAGACCCCGGCCACCCGGGCGATGTCCTCGCGGGTCACGTTCTCCACCCCGAGCTGGAACGTCAGCTGTAGTGCGGCATCGCTGAGAGCCCTGCGGGTGTCGGCCTTCTTCTGTTCACGCAGACCGGTCATGACGGCCACGCTAAAGGAATTTTGCCCAGTGTGCAATATTGCCTGGCGGGCAATTTTCTAGCTGGTGCCCAGCGGGTCGATGGTCCACGCGATGTACAGCACGATCGCGCTCACCGCGGCGGTGGTGGCCACGTCGATCAGCTTCGACCGCACCACCAACAGGCCGGCCCGGTCTTCGGTCAGAGCCAGACGCAACGCCGCGGCCACCCCGACCCCGATCGCGATGACCAGCGCGCCACGGCGCCAGTACCCCGCGACCACCAGCACGAACGCCAGCACGAAGATCGATCCGACGGCCAGGATGGGCCACTGCCCGCCGAAGACCTTGCGGGCGAATTCCTTGATGGTCACGATCGTTCGACGCGCTCGACCACGTTGGTCAACAGGAACGCCCGCGTCAGCGGACCGACGCCGCCCGGATTGGGCGAGACGAAGCCGGCCACATCCCAGACGTCGGGAGCCACATCCCCGGTGAGCTTGCCGTCGACCCGGCTCACGCCGACGTCCACGACCGCGGCACCCGGCTTCACCATGTCCGCCGTGACCATGAAGGGCACACCCACCGCGGCGATGATGATGTCGGCTTGGCGGGTCAACTCGGGTAGGTCACGAGTTCCGGTGTGGCACAACGTCACTGTCGCGTTCTCGCTGCGACGGGTCAGCAGCAGGCCCAGCGGCCGGCCCACCGTCACACCGCGGCCGATCACCACGACATGCGCGCCGGCGATCGGGACGTCGAACCGCCGCAACAGGTGCACGATGCCGCGCGGAGTACAGGGCAACGGCGCCTCTTTACCGAGCACCAGCCTGCCGAGGTTGGTCGGGTGCAGTCCGTCGGCGTCCTTGTCCGGGTCGATGCGCTCCAGCGCCGCGTTCTCATCGAGGTGCTTGGGCAGCGGCAACTGCACGATGTAACCGGTGCACTCCGGGTTGGCGTTCAGCTCGTCGATGGTCGCATCGAGCTCGGTCTGGCTGATATCGGCGGGCAGGTCCCGCCGGATCGAATTGATCCCGACCTTGGCGCAGTCGGCATGCTTGCCGCGCACATAGGCCTGCGAGCCCGGGTCCTCGCCGACCAGGATCGTGCCCAGGCCGGGCGTCCGGCCCGCTGCAGTCAACTTCGCGACGCGCTCCTTGAGATCGACGAAAATCTCGTCGCGCGTGGCCTTGCCGTCCAACGTAATCGCACCCACGGGTGCCATTCTGTCAGGCGCCGTGGCAGGCTCCGACTATGAACAGTCCGCAGAATGTGTCCACCGACGTGTTCGGCGCAGCCAAGCTGGGTCCGGTGACCCTGCGTAACCGCATCATCAAGGCCGCCACCTTCGAGGCGTCCACACCCGATGCCCTGGTCACCGAGGATCTGATCAACTACCACCGGCTGCCCGCGGCCGGCGGCGTCGGGATGACGACGGTCGCCTACTGCGCGGTGTCACCGGGCGGGCGCACCGACGGTTGGCAGCTGTGGATGCGCCCCGAGGCGGTGCCGGGCCTGCGCCGGCTCACCGATGCCATCCACGCCGAGGGCGCCGCGATCAGCGCCCAGATCGGCCACGCCGGCCCGGTGGCCAACGCCCGCACCAACAAGGCCCAGGCACTGGCGCCGGTGCGGTTCTTCAACCCGCTGTCCATGCGGTTCGCCAAGAAGGCGACCAAGGACGACATCCGCGACGTGATGGCAGCCCACGCCAACGCCGCGCGGCTGGCCGTCGAGTCCGGGTTCGACGCCGTCGAGGTGCACCTCGGGCACAACTACCTGGCCAGCTCGTTTCTGTCCCCGTTGCTCAACCGCCGGACCGACGAGTTCGGCGGATCCCTGGAGAACCGCGCCAAGGTGGCCCGCGGGCTGATCCGGGCGGTCCGGGAAGCAGTGGGTGACCGGATCGCGGTGACCGCGAAACTGAACATGAGCGACGGGGTGCGCGGCGGGATCAACACCGAGGAATCGGTGCAGACCGCGAAATGGCTCGAAGAAGACGGCGGCCTCGATGCGATCGAGCTGACCGCGGGCAGTTCCCTGGTCAACCCGATGTACCTGTTCCGGGGCGACGCTCCGATCAAGGAGTTCGCCGGCGCCTTCAAACCGCCCATCAGTTGGGGCATGCGCATGACGGGCCACAAGTTCCTGCGTCAGTACCCGTACCGGGAGGCCTACCTGCTGCGGGAGGCCAAGCTGTTCCGCGCGGAACTGAAGCTGCCGCTGATCCTGCTGGGCGGCATCACCAACCGCGAGACCATGGACCTGGCGATGGCCGAGGGATTCGACTTCGTCGCGATGGGACGCGCGCTGCTGGCCGAGCCGGGCCTGATCAACCGCATCAAGGCCGACGAGTCCGTCCGTTCCATCTGTACGCACTGCAACCTGTGCATGCCGACCATCTACAGCCACACCCATTGCGTCGTGACCGGCGCACCGGACGCCCTGGTGCACTGAATTTCGGCGGAGCCGATACCGAACCGGCATCCGCGCAGATCCATGCGACGGCGCCGCTACCGATAGAGTTGCAGACGATGAGCCGACCCGCCGCGCCCGCCCTGTCCGTTCGCTACGACGGGTCCGCACGGACCTTCGCCGCTGGCAACGATGTCGTCGTCGGCCGTGACCTGCGCGCCGACGTCCGGATCGCCCACCCCCTGATCTCCCGCGCCCACCTGGTGCTCCGCTTCGACCAGGGCCGGTGGATTGCCATCGACAACGGTTCGCTGAACGGTATGTACGTCAACGGCCAGCGGGTGCCCACCATCGACATCACCGACGGACAGCGGATCAACATCGGTAACCCAGACGGGCCGCTGCTGACCTTCGAGGTGGGCCGCCACCAGGGTTCCGCAGGCACCCCGCCGCAGACCGCGTCCATCCCCGTCACCCAGCGCCAGAGCACCGCGTGGCCGACCCAGCCGCCGTCGTCGAGCCCGTGGCCCACTTCCGGACCGCCCATGTCGCGACCGCAGCCGCAGTATCCGCCGGCCCCGGGGACCCCGGCCCAGCCGACCTACCCGACCGGGCCGCACTACTCGTCCGCACCGCAGCCGCAGTACCCGTCGGGCGCCCAGCAGAGCGCGCCCTACCCCACCTACCAGCAGCCGGCGCCCGCGGCACCGCCGACCACCATCGGCCCGACGGCGGTCCCCCGGCCCCCGAGCGCCGGTGGCGGCGACAACATCGGCACCACGATGCTCAAGATCCTGCGCCCGGGACGCGCCCCTGAGGTGCCCGCGGGCGGGATCAAGATCGGTCGCGCCACCGACAACGACATCGTCATCCCCGACGTGCTGGCCTCGCGCCACCACGCCACCCTGGTGCCCGTCGCGGGCGGCACCGAGATCCACGACAACCGCAGCATCAACGGCACCTTCGTCAACGGCCAGCGCGTCGACGAGGCGACGCTGCGCGACGGCGACGTCGTCACCATCGGTAACGTCGACCTGGTTTTCGCCGGCGGCACCCTGGCCCGGCGCACCGAGACCGAGGCCGACACCCGTACCGGCGGCTTGGAGGTCCGCGGCCTCACCTGGACCATCGAGGGCAACAAGACCCTGCTGGACAACATCTCGCTGGATGCCCGGCCCGGCACGCTGACGGCCGTGATCGGTCCGTCCGGCGCCGGAAAGTCGACGTTCGCCAAGCAGGTCGCCGGGTATACCCACCCGACCAGCGGCACCGTCACCTTCGAGGGTCACGACATCCACGCCGAGTACGCCTCGCTGCGTTCCCGGATCGGCATGGTCCCGCAGGACGATGTGGTGCACGGCCAGCTGACCGTCAAGCAGGCGCTGATGTACGCCGCCGAACTTCGACTGCCCCCGGATACCACCAAGGAAGACCGCGAGCAGGTCGTCATGCAGGTCCTCGAGGAACTCGAGATGACCAAGCATCTGGAGACCCGCGTCGACAAGCTCTCCGGCGGCCAGCGCAAGCGCGCCTCGGTGGCGCTGGAGCTGCTGACCGGCCCGTCGCTGCTGATCCTCGACGAACCCACCTCCGGCCTGGATCCCGCGCTGGACCGTCAGGTGATGTCGATGCTGCGCAGCCTGGCCGACGCCGGTCGCGTCGTGCTGGTCGTGACACACTCGCTGACCTACCTGGACGTCTGCGATCAGGTGCTGCTGCTGGCCCCCGGCGGCAAGACGGCCTTCGCCGGACCGCCGAGCCAGATCGGCCCGCAGCTGGGCACCACCAACTGGGCCGACATCTTCAGCAATGTCGCAGGCAACCCGGACCAGGCGTACCAGCAGTATCTGGAACGCAGCGCCCCGACGCCGCCCGCGCCACCGTCGGAGACACCGGGCGATCTGGGTAAGCCCGCGAAAACCAGTCTGCTGCGCCAGTTCTCGACGATCGCGCGTCGCCAGTTCAGGCTGACGATCTCCGACCGCGGCTATTTCATCTTCCTGGCGCTGCTGCCGTTCATCATGGGCACGCTGGCCCTGACGGTGCCCGGCGATGTCGGCTTCGGCCTGCCGGTACCCGCCATCAAGGGCGGTGACGCGCCCAACGAGCCGGGACAGATCCTGGTGCTGCTCAACGTCGGCGCCATCTTCATGGGCACCGCGCTGACCATCCGCGCACTGATCGGCGAACGCGCCATCTTCCTGCGCGAACAGGCCGTCGGGCTGTCGACATCGGCCTACCTGCTGGCCAAGGTGTTCATCTTCACCCTCTTCGCGCTGGTCCAGTCCGCCATCGCGGTGACCATCGCCGTCCTCGGCAAGGGCTGGGGTGAGGGCGCCGTTGCCAGCGGGCTCCTGCTGCCACGCAGTCTGGAGCTCTACGTCGACGTGGCCGCGACCACCGTGTGCGCGGCGATGGTGGGCCTGGCGCTGTCGGCGCTGGCCAAGTCCAACGAGCAGATCATGCCGCTGCTCGTCATCGCGATCATGTCCCAGCTGGTGTTCTCCGGCGGCATGATCCCGGTGACGGGGCGCATCGTGCTGGATCAGATGTCCTGGGTCACGCCCGCGCGCTGGGGCTTTGCCGCGACGGCGTCGACCATCGACCTGACCGGTCTGGTGCCGGCGCCACTGTCACCCGACGATGCGCACTGGAAACACACCGCGGGTACGTGGTGGTTCAACATGGGCATGCTGGCCGCGCTGTCGGTGTTCTATGTCGGCTTCGTGCGGTGGAAGATTCGCCTCAAGGCCGGCTAGGGATTTATGCACGTTCACCGGCGGTCAGCGCCGGTGGACGTGCACGGATCACTCGCCGTGGATGTCGAGGCCGTGCGCGGCCGCGTAGGCGAGGCCCTGGGTGATGTCGATCCGGGCACCGCGCACCTTCGCCGTGGTCCAGAACGTCGGGTCCAGCCGGGCGCCGCGCAGGTCGGCTTCGTCGAACTTGGCGTCCTGTACCCGCACCCCGGTCAGGTCGGCCTGACGCAGCACCGCCTTACGCAGATCGGCACCCACCACGCTGGCTTCGCGCAGCCGCGACCCGGACAGGTCGATCCCCCGCAGATCGCAGCCACCGAGGACGGCCAAGGTCAGATCCACCTCGGTCATGACGATCGGCCGCAGCCGCGCGTCGGTGAACACCGAACCCAGCAGGCTGCAGTTGAGGAAGGTGCTGTGCCACAACGTGGCGCGGCGGAAATTGCAGTTGCGGAACGCCGACCCGGCATGCACCGACTCGGTGAGGTCCACGCCGCTGAAGTCGCACTCGTCGAAGACGGTGCGCTCGGTGCGGATCCGGCTCAGATCGTCGCCGCGGAAGTCGTGCCCGGTGAACTCACGGTCCACCCACACCTGTTCGGGTTCGGTCACGCTCAGCCCGGGAGCGCGGCCAGCGCGTATTCGGTGACGGCGATCAGCGCGTCGCGCGCCGAGCCACGGTCGCGGGCGTCGACCGCGACGATCGGGATGCCGTCCGACAGGGCGAGTGCCTCGCGGATCGCCGCTGCCGGGTGCCGTGCTCCCCCGTCGAACTCGTTGACGGCGATGATGAACGGCAACTTGCGGGCCTCGAAGAAGTCCACCGCGGCGAAACTGTCCTGCAGCCTTCGCACGTCGACCAGGATCACGGCGCCGATGGCTCCGCGCACCAGGTCGTCCCACATGAACCAGAACCGTCGCTGCCCCGGGGTGCCGAACAGGTACAGCACCAGATCCTGCGCCAGGGTGATGCGGCCGAAGTCCATGGCCACGGTCGTGGTGCTCTTGTTCGGGGTGGCCGCCAACTCGTCCGTGCCTGCCGATGCATCGGTCACCAACGCTTCGGTGCGCAGCGGCATGATCTCCGAGACCGCGCCGACGAAGGTCGTCTTGCCCGCGCCGAAACCGCCGGAGATCACGATCTTGGTGGAGGTCGTGGTGCGCCTAGAGAGCCCGTAGGCCACGCAGAGTCCTTCCGATCAGTTCACGTCGTTCGTCGGTGGAGGCGGCATCGCCGAGCGTCGAATACACCCTGAGGTACCCCTGGGTGACCAGATCTCCGATCAGGACACGCGCCACACCGAGCGGCAACGATAGACGAGCCGCGATCTCCGCGACCGATGGACTATCCCTGCCGAGTTCCAGTATCCGCGCCCGAACGTCATTCCCGGGCCAGCGCGGCGGCGGAGCGAGATCGCGTGTCCGGATCGGTGCCTCCCATGGCAGGTCGACGGAGGGTTCGGTGCGGCCCGCGGTCAGCGTGTAGGGCCGTACCAGGCTCGCCTCGGCGGAGTCGGCTTCCCACTCGTCCCGATCGCGCAATGCCGGCTCACAGGTGCTGGCGTGAGCGCCGCGCCGATTGCACGACCGTGCCGACGCGCTCGACGAGGATGGCCATCTCGTAGCCGATCTGGCCGATATCGCAGGAGCGGGTGGCCAGGGTGGCCAGGTTCGAACCATCGCCCACCCGCATCAACAGCAGGTAACCGTTCTCCATCTCCACGATCGACTGCATGACGTGTCCGCCCTCGAACAGTTGGGCCGCCCCCGTCGACAAGCTGGCCAGCCCGGACGCCACCGCGGCCAATTGATCGGCGCGTTCGATCGGCATGTGCTCACTGGCCGCCATCAGCAGGCCGTCCGCGGACACCAGCACCGCATGCGACACGCCGGACACCTCGCGCGCGAACTTGGACACCAGCCAGTCGAGGGACTCTCGGGTGGCGCTCATTCGAATCCTTCGGTGTCGCGGGCGTGGGCGCGGCCCGCGTGTACACCCCCGAAGTGACTGCTGAGGCTGGCCCGCACGGCGGCAGGGTCGGGCAGTGGTCCGGTGTCGAACTCGTGGTCGGCGGGATCAGATGTTATCTCGTCGGCTGTCGCGCCGGTCCCGGGCACCAGACGTGCTCCGGGCTGACGGACGGGCAGACCTTCCCGGGTGTGCTCGGCCACCGGAGCATCCTCGGCTGCGGCCGCAGCCGACCATCCGTTGTCCCACACCGACTTCCAGTCCAGGTCCGTACTCGCCCCCAGATCGGTCGGATCGACGAGCCATTCCGACAGCATCTTCTGGTAGATCGCATCCTCCGATCCGGTCACCGGCTCCTCGCGTGCCGGCGCGGCCGCGGGCGGTTCGTCTCGAACCTGGGCCCGCGCCGCGAAGAACGACGAGGTGTCGGCCGGCTTGTCGACACGGCGGACCTCGGCCTCCACCGGTTCACCCGCCTTCCAGGTTGATCCCGGATTACGTTGCGGTAAAAGAGAATTCGATGTATCGATAGGAGCTTCCGGTTCAGGCTGCGCGACGGGTTGCTCGAACACCGGCGGGGCGACGGACGCCACCGGCGCCGGTGCGAAGTCGGCGAACCGTGCCGTGGCGAACTCTCCGACGAGCAATCCTTCGGGGACATAGATGCCGGCGGTGGTGCCCGACGCCGGATCCCCGGCCTCGGTGCTGCGCAACCGCACCACCAGACCGTGAGTGGCAGCCAGGCGCCCGGTGACGAACAATCCCATGTGGCGCGCGGTGTACGGGTTGACCTCACCGCCGGACTGCAGGCGGGTGTTGGCGACACGGAGGTCGGCCTCGGTCATTCCCAGGCCCTCGTCACTGACCTCGATGACCAGTGCCCCGTCCCTGGTGTGCACGGCGGTCACCAGAACCGGGGTGCTGGGCGGCGAATAGCGCAGGGCATTGTCCAGCAGCTCGGCCAGGACGTGGACCAGGTCGGCGGCCACCGACCCACTGATCTCGCTGTCGGGCACGGTTCCGGTGGTCACCCGGGTGTAATC
Organism: Mycobacterium sp.; assembly: GCA_023264765.1. Lineage (GTDB taxonomy): Bacteria > Actinomycetota > Actinomycetes > Mycobacteriales > Mycobacteriaceae > Mycobacterium. The sequence goes on from JAHFVC010000054.1 coordinate 11,081, forward strand.
CTCGACCTCCGACGCCGCGGCGTGCACGACGGCCGAAACCGCCACCGCGCCGGTCTGCTCGCGGGACACCCTGGTGCCGGACAACACCAACAGGTTCGCGCCGTTGCGGCGCATCCGCGCGGCCAGATGATCCAGCCGGAACAAGCTCTGCAGGCGATTCGGGTCCGCCTCGTCACGTTCCAGCTGGTCGATGAGGGTGAGCTGCTGGTCCACCAGCGACCGGTTGCGTCGCGACAGCGTCTCGAACATGTCGCTGACCTGTAGTTGCAGCCTGGCCTGCTCGCCCGCCAGCAGGACGGCTTGTTCGTGCAGTTCGTCGACGGCGTGGGCGACCTGGCCGATCTCCTCGCTGGTGTGCACCGGCAACGGGCGGATGGGGCCGGGATCACCGCCGGCGCGCACCTGATCCAATTCGCGCGACAGGTCCTTGTGCGCGACCTGGAGGGCACCGTCGCGCAGTCGGCGCAGCGGGCGGACGAGTGAACGTGCCGCCAGCGCCACCGCCGCCAGGGCGACCAGCATCGCGCCGACGACGAGGATCGCATCGCGGATGGCCGTGCTGCGCTGCGCCGCGGCCTGATGCTCCACAGCCGCGGTCACCGAAGCGGAGGTGTCGGCGATGATCTTGCCTGCGATCCCATTGGTGACCTGGATCGACTGAGCGAGATCCGGATTGTTCACCAGCTGCGCGGCCGGGTCGGACATCATGCCCATCCGGCGGACCATCTGCTCCTGCAGTTTCTGCGCGTCCGCCGAACCGACGCCGAGCACCTGACTCATCCCGAACAGCGTCGACGGCTCGGTACCCGCGAGGGTGATCATCGAGGTGCGCAGCTCCGGCTCCGGCAGGTCCGCGCCGCCGTTGACCAACAGCTGCTGCATCATCATCTGGCCGCGCGCCCCGACCGCGCGGGACAGGCCCAGCGTCTCCGCGCGGATCTTCTCGTCGTCGACGCGCACCGAGCCGTTGATCGCATCCTCGGCGGTCAGCAGGATCGGTGCGTAGGTGGTGACCCGGTCCCGCAGGCCGATGCTGTTGGACGTCACCCCATTGAGTAGTTGCTGGCCGCCTTGCAGGATCGCGTTGACGCCCTTGCCGACGTCGGGCACCGCATCGGTGTCGGACAGCTTGTCCGCCAGCGCCTTACGCTTGGAATCGAAGGCACTCAAGGCGGGCTGTGCGTCGGCGCCGGTGGAGTTGGCCAGCAGGGCGGAGTCCAACGCGGCCATGTAGTCGGTGATGGCGGGCACCAGTTCGGCACGGTCGGCGGCGCGCCGCAGGTCGGTCGCCGTGCTGAACCCGGAGTAGATGCGCAGGCCACCGAGCGCTCCCGCGAGCACCAGTGGAACCAGGGCGATGGCAAGCACTTTCCAGCCGACGGGCCAGTTGCTCAGCGCCCAGCGCGACGGCCGACCCGGGGGATGCCCTGCGTCCTGCGCTGTGGCGTGGGTGAATTCGTCGCTCATCGGCTTCCTGCTGCATTCGCCCACAGTGGGGCCGGCGTGGCACGCCTGTCGCAATTTTTTGAGTATGACAGCCGTATGCAGCGCTTTCCACAGTTCGCGAGCCTTCGCGCACGGTTCGTGACCCAGATGTTGCGCGGTTGTGTGATAACGCGGATGACATCATCGTCGGATGTTCCGCGTGTTGTTCTACTCGCCCCGGATCGCGCCGAACACCGGGAACGCGATCCGGATGGTGGCCGCGACGGGGTGCGAACTACACCTCGTCGAGCCGCTCGGCTTCGATCTGTCGGAGCCCAAGCTCCGCCGGGCCGGTCTGGATTACCACGATCTGGCCTCGGTGACGGTGCACACCGACCTGGCATCGGCGTGGACGACGCTGATGCCCGCCTCGGTGTACGCCTTCACCGCGCACGCCGACAGGTCCTTCGCCGAGATGTCGTATCAGCCCGGCGACGTGTTGATGTTCGGCCCCGAGCCGACCGGGCTGGACGCCGAGACGCTGGCCGATCCGCACATCACCGCCCGGGTGCGGATCCCCATGCTGGCGGGACGGCGCTCACTGAACCTGTCCAACGCGGCCGCGGTGGCGGCGTACGAGGCGTGGCGCCAGCACGGGTTCGACGGCGCGGTGTAGCTCAGCTCACCAGGTGTCGAAGTGGGCGAACTGCTCGGCAGGCAGCCGCTTGGCCTTCTTGAAGTCGGTGCCCTTGGTGTAGGCGATCGGGAACAGGCCGGCCTGGGCGTATTTGTCGAAGGGGATGCCGAGCACCTCGGCGGCCTGCTTCTCACCGTCGCCGAGCAGGTGCAGCGTGGTCCACGCCGACCCCAGCCCGCGGTTGCGCAGCGCCAGCATGAAGCTCCACACCGCGGGAAGCAGCGATCCCCAGTAGGAGGCGCTCATCCCGGCCGGCGCCCCGTCGGGACGACCCTCCAGGCACGGGATCAACAGCACCGGGGCCTTCTCCATGTTCTCGTTGAGAAAGCTCGCCGAGGACCGCACCGCATCGATCTGCTCGTCGCGCGCGTCACCGAACGAGTCTTTGGGCGACGCCAGGTACGGGGTGGCGTTGGTGCGGTAGATGTCGGCGATGGCCTTCTTCTTGGCCTCGTCTTCGACGAAAACCCATTGCCAGCCTTGCGCATTCGAACCCGTCGGCGCCTGCAACGCCAGATCGAGGCATTCCAGCAGCACCTCACGCGACACCGGTTTGTCGAAATCGAGGCGCTTGCGCACCGAGCGCGTGGTGGTGAGGACTTCATCCGCGGACAGGTTGAGTGTCATACCGCGAGACTACATTCGCGGTCATGAGCACCGAGCTGACAAATGAGACCGCGGACCGACTGAAGAACGATGAGTACGGCTGGCTGACCACCGTCGCGAAATCCGGGCAGCCCGTGCCCAAACTGGTGTGGTTCTACTTCGACGGGACGGACATCGTCCTCTACACCACGCCCACCGCGGCCAAGGTGCGTCACATCCGCAACCACCCGCAGGTCAGCCTGAACCTCGACTCCGATGGCCAGGGTGGCGGGATCATCGTGGTCGGCGGCGCGGCCCGGATCGACGCCGAAGGGGTGGACGGCCGCGAGGACGCGCCCTACTGGGCCAAGTACGAAGCGGCGGCTGCGCAGTTCGGGCTGACCGACGCGATGGCGGGGTACAGCACCCGCATCAAGATCGCCATCGACAAGGTGTGGACCACCCCGACCGAGGGCTGAGGTGCCGAAAGCCCCCGCCGAGGGCGGGGGCTTTCGGTGGTGCTCAGCGGTTCTGCAGGTTGGCGATGCGGGCCGGGCCGTGGTTGTTGTGCCAGCCGGGCTTGGCGGTGGGGGCCGGGTGGGCCTTGACCTCGGGGCTGTAGGAGTAGCCGGGGCCGGTGGGGGCCTGGGTGGCCAGCTGGGTAGCTGCCGAGGCGGTGCCGGCCAGGCCGAAGGCTCCGGCACCCAAGATGGCGGCGGTGCAGATTCCGAGTGCGAGGTTCTTGATCATTTCTGTAATCCTTTGTGTGAGTGAGTCTTTGGTTTGTCTTGTCGGCTTGTTTTGCCGTTGAGATAAGAATGCCCCGGACCACGCGCCGGATCTGTCGGGTGACCGGTGGATGCACCGGATGAAGTCGGTGTCCCCCGATCAGGGGAAGCGCGTCGGCGTTGACTTGGCGGCTGTGGCGCACAAGTGCGAGTGATCAGCGCCCGCAGCGCCGAATCAACGTACGAGCGTGCAGACAGATCGCGATCCCGCGCGAAACTGCGCTCTGGGTGCACACTCGGCGGCCAGTCAGCGGAAGTCGCGGGACCGCGACGCGACCCGCAGATCCACCGGCGCCATCCGGTCGGCCACCACCGTGACCGCCCCGCTGGCGTTCTGCACGATGCCCCGGACTATCAGAGCCGACGCCGTTTGCGCCAGCTTGCGGTGCCGTGACCACACTCCCGGCGAGCACAGCACGTTGACCATGCCGGTCTCGTCCTCCAGGTTCATGAACGTCACCCCTTGCGCCGTCGCGGGTCGCTGCCGGTGGGTCACCGCGCCGGCCACCAGGATGCGGGTGCCGTCGGGCACGTCGAGCAGTCGATCGGCGGGGACCACTCCTAGTTCGTCGAAGTTCTCGCGCAGGAACTGGGTGGGATAGCGCTCCGGCGAGACACCGGTTGCCCACACGTCGGCCGCCGTGAGTTCCAGGTCCGTCATCCCGGGCAACGACGGAATGTGCGAGGACGCGCCGACGCCGGGGAGGCGGTCCGGGCGTTGCGTCGCGGCCGCTCCGGCCGACCACAGCGCTTCGCGGCGGCTGATCCCGAAGCAACCCAGAGCCCCGGCTGTCGCCAGCGCCTCGGTCTGCGGCACCGACAGCTGCACCCGGGCGGTCAGATCCAGCAGGGTGGCGAACGGGCCGTGCGCTTCACGCTCGTCGACGATGCGCTGCGCCAGCCCGTCACCGATGTGGCGGACGGCGCCGAGCCCCAACCGCACATCCAGCCCCGCGTTCTCGCAGGTGGCATGCGCGAGGGCGGCGTTGATATCGGGGCCGTGCACCTGCACTCCGTGCCTGCGGGCATCGGCGACCAGCGATTGCGGTGAATAGAACCCCATCGGCTGGGCCCGCAGCAGCGCGGCGCAGAACACCGCGGGATGGTGCAGCTTGAACCACGACGAATAGAACACCAGCGAGGCGAAACTCAGCGAATGGCTTTCCGGGAAACCGAAATTGGCGAAGGCTTCCATCTTGTCGTAGATGCGGTCGGCGATGTCCCCGGCGATGCCGTGCTTCTCGCGCATGCCGTCGTAGAACCTGCCGCGCAGGCGGCGCATCCGTTCGGTGGACCTCTTGGAACCCATGGCCCGGCGCAGTTGGTCGGCCTCGGCTGCACTGAACCCGGCGCAGTCGACGGCGAGTTGCATCAGCTGCTCTTGAAACAGCGGCACCCCCAGCGTCTTCTTCAGCGCCGGCTCCATGGACGGGTGGTCGTAGGTTGCCTTCTCCAGACCGTTGCGCCGCCGGATATAGGGGTGCACCGAGCCGCCCTGGATCGGGCCGGGCCGGATCAGCGCCACCTCGACCACCAGGTCGTAGAACTCGCGGGGTTTGAGCCGCGGCAGGGTCGCCATCTGGGCCCGCGACTCCACCTGGAACACCCCGACCGAATCGGCCCGCTGCAACATCTCGTACACCGCGGCCTCGGACAGATCCAGCTGCGCCAGATCGACGACGATGCCCTTGTGCTCGGCCGCCAGGTCGATGGCGTAGTGCAGCGCCGAGAGCATGCCGAGTCCCAGCATGTCGAATTTCACCAATCCGATTGCCGCGCAGTCATCTTTGTCCCACTGCAGCACACTGCGGTTTTCCATCCTGGCCCATTCCACCGGGCAGACATCGGCGATCGGGCGATCGCAGATCACCATGCCGCCGGAGTGGATGCCCATGTGCCGGGGCAGATTGGAGATCTGGGTGGCCAGGTCCACCACCTGTTCGGGAATGTCCTCGACGTCCGGGGAGTCGGCCAACCCGTTCCACCGGCTGATCTGTTTGCTCCACGCGTCCTGCTGGCCTTGCGAAAAGCCCAGCGCACGCGCCATGTCCCGGACTGCGCTACGGCCGCGGTAGGTGATGACGTTGGCGACCTGGGCGGCGTAGTCCCGTCCGTACTTTTGATAGACGTACTGGATCGCGTCCTCACGCAGGTCCGATTCGATGTCGATGTCGATATCGGGTGGGCCGTCCCGCGCCGGGGACAGGAACCGCTCGAACAGCAACTCGTTTCGGACGGGGTCGACATTGGTGACCTTGAGCGCGTAGCAGACCGCCGAATTCGCCGCCGATCCCCTGCCCTGGCACAGGATGCCGTTGTCCCGGCAGAACCGGGTGATGTCATGCACCACAAGGAAATAGCCGGGGAAATTCAACTGCTCGATGATCGTCAACTCGTGTTCGATCTGCGCGTAGGCCTTGGTATTCCGCTCCCGCGGGCCGTAACGTTCGGCGGCACCCACCCTGACCAACTCCCGCAGCCAGCTGTTCTCGGTGTGCCCGTCCGGCACATCGAACGGAGGCAGCCGGGGCGCGATGAGACTCAGCCCGAAGGCACACTGCTCACCGAGATCAGCTGCCGCCGAGACGATTCCCTGCCCGAACAGTTGCGCCATCTCGTCCCCTGAGCGCAGATGTGACCCACCCAGCGGGGCCAGCCAGCCCGCCGCGGAGTCCAGTGAGTTGCGCGCCCGGATGGCGGCCATGGCCATGGCCAGCCGGCCACGGGACGGTTCGGCGAAGTGCGCGCCCGTGGTCGCCACCACCCCGACCCCGAATCGCAGTGCCAGTTCGGCCAGTGCGGCATTGCGCTCGTCGTCACGCGGGTGACCGTGGTGGGACAGCTCGATACTGACCCGATCCGCACCGAAGCGATCCACCAGATCGGCCAAGGCGTGGGCGGCAGCCTCCGGACCTCCAGACGACAATGCTTGACGCACATGGCCTTTGCGGCAGCCGGTGAGGATATGCCAATGCCCACCCGCGGCCTCGGTGAGCGCGTCGAAGTCATACCGCGGTTTGCCCTTCTCCCCGCCGGCCAGATGCGCCGCCGCAAGCTCGCGGGACAGTCGCCGATACCCTTCCGGCCCGCGCGCCAGCACCAGCAGGTGCGGACCGGGCGGATCGGGATCTTCGGTACGGGCCACGTTGCTCAGCGAGAGTTCGGCGCCGAACACCGTCGCCACATCCAGCTCGCGGGCGGCCTCGGCGAATCGCACCACCCCGTAAAGGCCGTCGTGATCGGTCAGCGCGATGGCCCGCAGGTTCAGCCGGGCAGCCTCCTCGACCAATTCCTCCGGCGTGCTGGCCCCGTCCAGGAAGCTGTACGCGGAATGGGTGTGCAGCTCCGCGTAGGGGACGCGGGATCCGCCGCGTTCGATCTCCGCCGCGCGGTAGGCCCCGCGCTTGCGGGACCAGGCCGGACTGTCCCCACCGTCGCCGGGCGGAGGCTCGATCCGGCGCGCCCGGCCGGCCAGCACCCGCTCCATCTCCGACCAGGTCGGCGGTCCGTTATGCCACCCCACCCCATCAGTGTATCGAACAAATGTTCGACAAGTCAGCCGGGAACATCCATCCGCTGGGTGCCCACCACCGCGAGCAGTCGCATCGCCTCCTCCGACCGACCGCCCGGCTCCGGGGCGTAGATGATCACCCGTTGATCCCGATCGGCGATGTCGAGCACATCGCAGGTGACCGCGACCGGACCGACCATTGGGTGCGCGAACGTACGGCATAGTTTCGGTCGGTCCAGCACGTCACGGGATTCCCACAGCTGGGCGAACTCAGCACTGCCGGAACATAATTCGGCGATCAACTCGATCGTATCCGGATCGTCTGGATACCGCACTGCCGTGCCACGCAGATGCTGGGCTGCGGTCCTGGCGAAATCGTCGGAGTCGGACACCCCGTACAGCCGTCCGTCGCCGGGTTCCAGGAATGCCCGCCGCAACAGATTGCGGTCCCGGCGCGACAGCGCGGAGAAGTCCTCCATCAAGGCGCAGGCCAGCTCGTTCCAGGCGAGCACCTCGTAGGTCGCCGACACGACGATGGCGGCGGACTGCGGCAACCGCCGGATCAGGTCCAGGATGCTCTGCCGGACCAGTCGTGGCGGCCCGACCGGTCCCGGCGGCTCGACGCCCGCCAACCGGTGCAGGTACCCGAGTTCGGCATCGGAGAGCCGAAGCGCCCGGGCCAGACCTGCGAGCACCTCCGGGGAGGGATGCGGGGCACGCGCCTGTTCCAGCCGGGTGTAGTACTCGGTGGAGATGAACGCCAGATGGGCGACCTCGTCACGGCGCAGACCCGGGGTGCGCCGGCGGGTTCCCGCAGGAAGCCCGACATCGGCCGGGCTGATCCGCTCCCGCCTGCTGCGCAGGAAGTCGCCGAACTCACGCTTGTCCACGGGTCTATTCTCCGCGCCCCGCTGCCGGTAGCCAGGTATCGGTGCTACCTGGATCCGAACCCGGACTCCACGCACTCTCACTGACATGACGAAAACTGGCCTGCTGGCCGACAAGGTGGCATTCATCTCCGGCGCGGGGCGCGGTATCGGGGCGGCAGCGGCGCGACTGTTCGCCGACGAGGGCGCCCGCGTCGTGCTCGCCGCCCGCACCGAGAGCGAACTCGAAGCCGTCACCGACGACATCACATCGGCGGGCGGCACGGCCGAGTACGTGCTGTGCGACCTGGCCGACGGTGACAGCGTCCGAGCGGCGGTACACCGCACCGTCGAACTGTGGGGCCGGCTCGACATCGCCTTCAACAACGCCGCGACACTGATCCCGCCCGGGCCGCTCGACGAGGTGACCGAGGCCGACCTGGACCACACCTACACCGTCAACCTCAAGGGTGTGTGGCTGTCGGTGGCCGCCGAGGTCGCCGCCATCCGGGCGACAGGGAAGACGGGTGCCATCGTCAACACGTCCAGTATCGGTGGGCTGCACAGCAACCCGGAGCTACCGGCCTACGGTGCGGTGAAGCGCGCCGTCAACAGTCTCACCGAGTCGGCGGCGGTCACCTACGGCCCGGAAGGCATCCGGGTCAACGCGATCGCGCCCGGCCCGACGCTGACGGAGATGATTCAGCAGTGGGAGGACGCCAGCCCCGGGGTGCTCGCGCAGTTGATCGCCGACACTCCGCTGCGGCGCGCGGGGCGTCCTGACGAAATCGCCCAAGCCGCAGCATGGTTGCTCAGCGACCGGGCGTCCTTCGTGACCGGCGCGACCCTGCGCGTCGACGGCGGAACCTGGGTCTAGTTCTCGGGTTGTGATGTCCTCGGGACGACGACGATGGGAACTTCGACGACGCGCAGAATCTTGGCCGCGGTCGAACCCAGGAACAGCCGGCGCGGCGCGGCCAACCGACTGGAGCCGACCATGATGAGGTCGCCGTCCCGCCACGACAGTTTGTTCACGGCGTCTTCGACGGTGCCGCCGTCGGTCACCGTTGCGGTAACCGGAAATCCCTGAGGCAGTGATTCTTTGGCGGCGTCGAGTACCCGGCGGGCGTGGGACAATGCGTGTTCGCGCACCGCGTCGGCGTCGCTGCGCAACGCACCGAACACCGGGTCCAGTGCCACCAGGGAGACCAGTCGCAACGGCGTGCCCGCGGCCCGGCTGGCCGCCAGCGCCGTGTCCAGTAACCGGTCGGCACCCGCCCGCTCGCCGAATGCACAGGTGACCTCTCTGACCCGGTCGACACTGGAGAGCCGAATACCCCTGGGCGCCACCGCCACCGGGACAGGTGCCGAGTGCAGCAGTTCGTTGACCACCGAACCCAGGGACAGGCTCCCGGCAAGGCCACCGCCGGCGCCACCCACCACGATGGCCGCCGCGTCCAACCGCAGCGCCTCGTCGATCAGCCCGCCGGCGAAGGAATCACCGAAGCTCACGTGCGGGTTGACGACGACACCGGCGGGCACCGTGGTCTGCGCTTCGGCGAGCCAATCCAGCGCCTGCCGGGCCAATACCGCCTCGTAACCATCGGCATTCACCATCGCCGCGTCGGTCGGCAGCACCACGCACAATTCGACATCGGCACCCAGCGTCCGCGCGATCCGGACCCCGAGCGCCAGCGCATCGGCGCCACCGGGGGTGGCCAGATATCCGACAACCAGTCTCATGGCGCCATCTTGTCAACGGGCCAGGCCGAGCACAGGCGCTTCGCCGTTTTCTCCTTGTCAGGCCGAGTATTCGGCCGTCCCGTCGTCGAGCACCACCCGAGCGCCGGAGCCGTCGGGTGCTGCGGCCTCGGTGCGGAACACCGCGCGGCCGTCGGCGGTGCGCCAGATCGAGGTGGTCAGCGTCTCGCCGGGAAAAACCGGCGAGCTGAAGCGCGACGCCACGGCATGCACCTTCGTCGCGTCGCCACCGCCGAGTTCGGCGACCAGTGCCCGGCCCGCCACCCCGTAGGTGCACAGCCCGTGCAGGATCGGCTTGGGGAAGCCGGCCAGCGTCTGCGCGAACCACGGGTCACTGTGCAGCGGGTTGCGATCACCGGACAGCCGGTACAACAGTGCCTGGTCCTCCCGCGTGGGCAGCGCCACCGTCGCGTCGGGCGCACGGTCGGGGAACTCGGGGGCCACCGGACGCTGGCCGGGCTGCCCGCCGAACCCGCCCTCGCCCCGAATCACCACGGTGGTCAGGGTTTCCACGACGACGTCACCGGTACCGGGATCGGTGCCGAAGCCCTTGAGCATCACCACCGCGTTCTTGCCCTCGCCCTTGTCCTGGATATCGGCGACCTCGGAGTGCACGCGCAGCCGGCCCGCCGGCGCCAGCGGCTTGCGCAGCCGGATCTCCTGGGAACCGTGCAGCAGCATGCCGAAATTGAAGGTGCCGATCTTCAGCGCGGCCGCGAACGGGGAGCACGCGATGATCGCGAAGGTCGGCAGGACCTGCTGTTCGATGTCGTGGCTGTTCTCGGTGGTGAAGGCGAGGTCGTCGACACCGGCACCCACACCGAGTGCGTAGAGCAGGGTGTCACGGTCGGTCCAGCTGTAGTCCTGGGGTTCGGTCGTGGCGCCGACGGCGCCCGGATCGATCGGCATGGCAAGGTCTCCCTTTTTCGTCAGGCGAGGCGGTGTGACGAGCTCGAGTCCGAACGCTAGTTGACGTCCGCTGCCCGGAGGACGAGCATGACCGCATGAATTATGTCGTTACCGGCGGTACCGGGTTTATCGGGCGTCGAATCGTATCCCGCCTCCTGCGCGACCGCGACGACGCCCAGGTGTGGGTTCTGGTACGGCGCGGCTCGCTCGGCCGTTTCGAACAACTCGCGCAAGCATGGGGACCGCGGGCGAAACCACTGGTAGGCGACCTCGCCGCACCGGGTCTGGGCATCGGCGATGACGCCCTCGCGACACTGGGCGACGTCGATCACGTCGTGCACTGTGCGGCGATCTACGACATCACCGCTCCCGAATCCGAGCAGCGCGCCGCCAATGTCGAGGGCACCGGCGCCGTCATCGACCTGACCCGGCGCCTGGGCGCGACCCTGCATCACGTGTCCTCGATCGCGGTGGCCGGCAGCTACCCGGGCGTGTACACCGAAGACGACTTCGACGTCGCCCAAGATCTCCCGACGCCGTATCACCAGACCAAGTTCGAGGCCGAACAGCTGGTCCGGGCCAGTGGACTGCGGCACCGGATCTACCGGCCCGCCGTGGTCGTCGGCGACTCCCGCACCGGTGAGATGGACAAGGTCGACGGCCCGTACTACTTCTTCGGGATTCTCGCGAAACTGGCGGTGCTGCCCAGCTTCACCCCGATGGTGCTGCCCGATACCGGCCGCACCAACATCGTGCCGGTGGACTTTGTTGTCGATGCGACCGTCGCACTGATGCACACCCCGGGCCGCGACGGGCAGACATTCCACCTTACCGCCCCGAAAACCATTGGGCTGCGCGGCATCTACCGAGGCATAGCCAAGGAGGCCGGCTTGCCGGCGTTACGTGGCTCACTGCCGAGCGCGGCGGTCACCCCGGTACTCAAGGCGACCGGGCGGGCCAAGGTGCTGCGCAACATGGCCGCCACCCAGTTCGGTATCCCCGCCGAGATCCTCGACGTCGTCGACCTGGCCCCTACCTTTGTCTCCGATCGCACCGAAGAGGCGTTGCGCGGCACCGGGATCGAGGTCCCCGAGTTCGCCACCTACGCCCCGAAACTGTGGCGGTACTGGGCGGAGCACCTGGACCCGGACCGGGCCCGCCGCGACAGCCCCGACGGCGCGCTGGTCGGCCGGAACGTCATCATCACCGGCGCCTCCAGCGGCATCGGGCGTGCCTCGGCGGTCGCCGTCACCCAGCGGGGCGCAACCGTATTCGCGTTGGCGCGCAACGCCGATGCGCTCGACGACCTGGTCGCCGAGATCCGGGCCGCCGGCGG
>JAHFVC010000324.1 GCA_023264765.1 Mycobacterium sp.
CGTTGGGGCTGCCTGCTGGCAGCGTCGGGAGTGACCACGGTGTTCCTGGCTCCGGGCATCCCGGGCGCCCTGATCGGCTGGCTGGTATTCGGATTCGGACTTGCCGGCGGCATCCCGCAGGTGTTCACGGCGGCCGGCAATATCGGCACCGGATCGGGCCGCGTCCTTGCCCGTGTGGTCGGGATGGGCTACGTCGCGATGCTGGCCGGACCGGCATTGATCGGCTGGCTGGCAGAACTGAGCTCCATCAACACTGCCCTGTTGCTCCCGCTGTGCGCGATCCTGCTGTGCGCGGCGGCGGCACCCGCAGTCCGCCCGCATCCGTGATTTTCACAAGATACTGTGCAGCGAATTCTCGTTGTATTGCACAGCTTGGGTCTCCCGGCGGTGAGGCACACCGAACAGAATTGAGCTACGTCGAACGCGTTCCCGCGTGACGTCCCCAGTCACAGCAGTACAGCGCAAGGAGAACATCGTGTCGGTTCTACTCAAGGCGCCGGCCGCACAGGTCGGCACGCCACACAAGAGCAACCCGCAGGTCGTCGAAACGGTCGCCAAGGTTCTGGAGGACATTCGGGCCAGCGGCGATGCGGCCGTGCGCAAGTACTCCGAGCAATTCGACAAGTGGGCACCTGAGTCGTTTCGGCTGACCGAAGATGAGGTGGCCAAGATCGTCTCCGGCCTGCCAACGACAGTGATCGACGATCTGTCCTTCGTCCAGCGCCAGGTGCGTAATTTCGCCCAAGCTCAACGTGATTCGATGCATGACGTCGAGATCGAGACGCTGCCCGGCGTCCGCCTCGGGCACAAACACGTGCCGGTCTCGGCTTCTGGCGCCTATGTGCCCGGCGGCCGCTACCCGCTCACTGCCTCTGCGCACATGACGGTGGTGACCGCGAAGGTGGCCGGCGTAGAGCGGGTCGCTGCGACCACCCCGCCGAACGTGGGCACTCCGCCGCCGGTCAGCGTCGCCGCGATGCACCTGGCCGGAGCCGACGAGATCTATGTCCTCGGTGGTGTGCAGGCGATCGGTGCACTCGCCCTGGGCACCGAGACGATCTCCCCGGTGAATCTGCTGACCGGGCCGGGTAATGCTTATGTCGCAGAGGCGAAGCGCCAGATGTTCGGCGAGGTGGGTATCGATCTGTTCGCCGGCCCGACCGAGGTACTGATCATCGCCGACGACACGGCTGACCCCTTTGTCGTGGCCGCCGACCTGCTCAGCCAGGCAGAGCACGGCCCCGACTCGCCCTGTGTCCTGGTCACCACGTCCGAGCGGGTGGGCCGTCAGACGATTGCGGAAATCGACCGGCAGCTGCGGAATCTGCCCACGAGTCCGGTGGCCGCGGTGTCGTGGGAAAACCATGGTGAAGTCCACCTTGTCGACACGCTGGAAGAAGCCTTCGCCCTCGGCGACAAGATCGCCAGTGAGCATGTGCAGATCCTCACCGCCGAGCCGCGTCGCGCGCTGACCGAGATGCACGACTACGGTGCACTCTTCCTGGGTGAGAAGACGTGTGTCTCGTTCGGCGACAAAGCCATCGGCACCAACCATGTGCTCCCGACGCTCGGTGCGGCCCGGTACACCGGCGGCCTGTGGGTTGGCAAGTTCCTCAAGACCGTGACCTACCAGGAGATCGACAACGCGGAGTCCAGCGCTGAACTCGGCAGGATCTGCGGGCGGGCGGCCCGCCTGGAGAATTTCGAGGGACACGCTCGTTCGGCCGATGTGCGAGCCGCGAAGTTCGGTGCCGACGAACTCCCTTGGACCGACCATCGTTTCGCTGAAGAGACCGCCCCGGCCGGCCGCTAACCTCGATGACACGCCCTGCTGCGAACGGAAACCCGATGAGCCATCCTGCGATGCCGAGTCTGCGTGCCGTCGACCACGTCGCATATACCGTGCCCGACCTGAACGAGGCGGTCCGGTTCTTCGTCGACCACTTCGGTGCGGAGTTGATTTTCATCGACGGACCCTTCCTCGACGAAACCGGGGAAGGAATGCGACATCGACTCAACGTGGACCCAAGATCCCGCTGCACAATCGCGATGATCCGGATCGGAAAGCACCACAACGTCGAATTGTTCGAGTACACCGCGCCTGACCAAGTCGCGAAGCCGCCGCGCAACAGCGATATCGGTGGGCATCATATGGGCTTCTACGTCGACGATATCGATGCGGCGTACGAGTACGTCCGCACGATCCCGGGCGTCGTGGTGCAAGCTGGGCCGAATGGTGTCGACCCGTCGGCACCCGTCGCCGGCCAGCGCTGGTTCTACTTCCAGACACCTTGGGGCATGCAGCTAGAGCTGACCACCTGTGCCACCGGGGTTTTCTACGACGGACTGCCCGGTGCCGGCATGGCTCCGCCGAGTGAGGAATGGCGATGACAGTGCGGGCGCCTGCGGCGCTGCGGGCGGAACGTGACTCCCTCGGCGACTACGACGTCCCTGCCTCGGCGTACTACGGCGTGCATACCGCCCGCGCGCTCGACAACTTCCCGATCTCGGGTATCGCAGTGTCGACCTACTCCGATTTCGTCGATGCCCTGGCGGCAGTCAAACAAGCTGCCGCGCAGGCGAACAACGAACTAGGACTACTCGACGACCGGCGCACCGACGCGATCGTGGCGGCCTGCGCGGAGATACGGTCAGGACTGCTGCACGAACAGTTCGTGGTGGATGTGGTCCAGGGTGGCGCCGGCACGTCGACCAACATGAACGCCAACGAGGTCATCGCCAATCGCGCGCTGGAGTTGATGGGACATGGCCGCGGCGACTACACGGAGCTGCATCCACTCGAGCATGTCAACCGCAGCCAGAGCACCAACGACGTATACCCGACAGCGATCAAGGTCGCTCTGCAGGTGCAGATCCGTAAGCTGCACACCACGTTGCTGGCGGTGGCAGAGGCATTCGGACACAAGGCCGCCGAGTTCGCCTCGGTGTTGAAGATGGGCCGCACCCAACTCCAGGACGCCGTGCCGATGACGCTGGGCCAGGAATTCAGCACCTACGCGGTGATGGTTGCCGAAGACGCCGACCGTCTGCTGGAGGCAGCGTTGTTGGTCACCGAGATCAATCTCGGCGGTACCGCGATCGGTACCGGGCTCAATGCGCACCCGCGCTACGCAGATCTCGCGTGTCGCAAGTTGACGGCGATCAGTGGGTTCTCGCTGTCCACCGCCGGCAACCTGGTCGAGGCAACCCAGGACGTCGGAGCCTTCGTCCAGCTTTCCGGGGTGCTGAAGCGCACCGCGCTGAAGCTGTCGAAGATCTGCAACGACCTGCGCTTGCTGTCCTCGGGGCCTCGGTCGGGCTTCAACGAGATCAATCTGCCTGCGATGCAAGCCGGTTCGAGCATCATGCCGGGCAAGGTCAACCCTGTCATCCCCGAAGTCGTCAATCAGGTGGCCTTCGAGGTCGTCGGCAACGACGTGACGATCAGCATGGCTGCGGAGGCGGGCCAGCTTCAACTCAATGCCTTCGAACCGATTATCGCGCATTGCTTGTTCGAATCATTGGTGCACCTGGATGCGGCTTGTCAGACATTGATCGACCGGTGCATCGTCGGCATCACCGCCAACCGTGAGCGCCTCTACGAATCGGTGACCAACTCGATCGGCGTCATCACCGCGCTCAGCCCGTACATCGGTTACGCGGCATCAGCCCGAATCGCCAAGACCGCACTGCGAACTGACCGGCCCATCCCGGACCTCGTGGTCGAGGAAGGTCTGCTGACGGCGGAGCAGGTGGAGCGGCTGCTGGCGCCCGAAGCCTTGATCGGGCCGCGCGAACTGCTGTCGGTGAACACCGCCATCGATACCATCACCGAGAAGAAGGAAACCCTGTCATGACGAACGTGCTGTATCTATACGGCGGATGGCCCGGCCACAGCCCGTACAACATCGCAGACTGGACCCGCGGGCTGGTCGGCGAGCTCGGGTTCGATCTCGAAGAGTCGCAGGACATCTTCACCCTGGACCGCGATCTCACCGGCTACGACCTGATCATTCTCGGCTGGAACAACGCACTGACGACCGAGGACCTTTCCGACTCTCAGGAAGATCACCTGCTGGAGGCCGTTGAGGCGGGCACCGGAATTGCAGCCTGGCACGGAGCTGCCGCGGCATTCCGGTCGAGCCTGCGCTATCACTTGATGCTCGGTGGCGACTTCCTGGCGCATCCCGCAGGGGAGGGCTACCCGCAGCCGTATACGGTCACGATCACCGACCGCGAGCATGACGTGACACGCGGTGTGGACGATTTCCAGGTGGCGTCCGAGCAGTACTACATGAGTGTGGATCCGAACAACACCGTGCTGGCCGAAACCGCTTTCACCGGAGAACATTTCGCGTGGTTCGACGGGTTGACCAGCCCGGTGGCCTGGACGCGCCAGTGGGGCAGGGGGCGGGTGTTCTATCACTCGATCGGGCATGCCCCCGCGGACCTCGCAGGCGAAGACGTCCGCCGATTGACCAAGCAGGGTATTGCCTGGGCCGCACGCCGGTAGGCGCCGGTCATCAGATGGGCCCGGGTGTGGGAGGTGGACACCCGGGCTCTTGCCGTTCGCGTGGGCGTCAGCTCCGGAAGGTGCGCAGGGCGTCGATCACGAATCGGTGATCGTCCTCCTCGGCCAAACCGGACACGCCGACCGCCCCGATCAACGACCCCTGCACGCGCAACGGCACTGCACCTCCGGCGAGGGCGATCTCACTGCGGAGATAGCCGCCGGCGGAGAAGTAGTCCGACTGTCCGGCGCGCTGCGCGCACGCCAGCGCCCAGGACGAACAGTTGTGTTTGGCAACGGCGCGAAATTTGCGCGCCAGCCAATCGTCATTGGTGGCCGCCGCTCCGGCAAGAGCGGCGTGGAAGACCCGCTGCTCGCCGAAGTTGATGGCGAGGGCCACCGGGAGGGTGCGCGCCGAGGCGGCCGCGACCATCGCCGTTCCCAGGGCCCACGCGTCCCCGTACCCGAACGACGGGAAGTCGAGTTCGTTCTCTTCTGCGATCACCGCAAGGTGATGTTCGCGCCAGGCGCCTGCGTCGGTCGTGCCGGTCATGTCATCACGGTAGGGCCAGGCGTCAAGACACATAATGCGCACACTGCGCAAGAACAGAAACGAAGATTGCGCATTCATGGTGGCGCTGATGCGACGTCGAACCTCTCACGCGCCGGTTGTCGGACAGATACTCGGAGTGTCGCCGCCGTGAGGTTTTGACCTGCATGTTTAGGTGCTGTTACGGCGAGATTGCCGCCGCCGGAGCATACCCAGATCGTGAAATCAAGTTCGAATCGGTTGCACGCATTGGGTCTGTCTGATGCCCGCGTCGTTCAACGAGACTTCATGTGTGGCCATGGTCACAGGGCACGGGTCGGACGCGTCGCAGATGCTTCGGAACCGGCTCGCCCAGAACCCGTGGTTGACCAAACCAGCCGATCACAAGACCCTTAGTTCAAGGAGAACGCGATGTCAGTGACAAACACCGGAGGGCAATCGCTTTCCGGCGACAATGCCCACCTGCGGGTGCTGGGCTACGAGGAGAAATTCGATCGCAAGATCGGCATGTGGTCGAACTTTGCGCTCGGCTTCCTATACCTATCGCCTTTGGTGGGCGTGCTCTCCATGTTCACCCAGGCCCTCACGACGGCGGGTCCGCCTTCGATCCTGTGGTTGCTCATCGCCGCATTCGGTCAGCTGCTCGTCGCCATGGTATTCGGCGAGATCGTCTCCCAGTTCCCCATCGCGGGCGGTCTCTACCAGTGGGCCCGTCGGCTGTGGAGCGGCCCGTACGCCTGGATCATGTCCTGGATCTACATCGCCGGTGTCGTGGTCGGCTGCACCACGACAGCGATGTTCAGCGCCGATTTCGTGCTCGCGCTGTTCAGCAAGGACTCGAACATCTCGTCCACGCCGCTGCAGAAGCTCATCATCGCCACGATCGCCGTCGTGATCTGCGTATTCCTCAATTCGACAGGCTCCAAGACGCTGGCCACCATTGCCAAGGTTGGACTCGCCGCCGAACTTGCCGGCATCGTCGTCGTGGGTCTGTACCTGCTGATTTTCTCTCGTAAGAACGATTTCTCAGTTCTGCTCAACACGTTTGGCACCGGCGGCGACGGCAGCTACATGAGTGCCTTCGTGACGGCGGCCATCATCGGCCTGGTGCTGTACTACGGCTTCGAGGCTTGCGGTGAGGTGGCCGAGGAGACACCCAACCCGAGCCGCTCCATCCCTCGCTCGATGATGCTGACCGTCGTGCTCGGCGGTGCCGCAGCAATGTTCGCCTTCGTCGGGTACATCCTGGCGGCGCCGAACCTGCAAGCCATCGTCGCCGGCGACGTCGCCAATCCGATCACCGCCATCCTGAGCGACAATTTCGGCGAGGTCGGCACCAAGATCTTCCTGGTGATCGCCTTGACCTCCTTCCTCGCGTGCATCATGGGGCAGCAGGCTGCGGGTGGCCGACTGATCTTCTCGTTCGCCCGTGACGACATGTTCCCCGGAGCGCACATCTTCAAGAAGATCTCCAGTCGGAAGATCCCACTGAACTCCACCATTCTCGTTGCCTCGCTCTGCTTCTGCCTGTTCCTGCTGCTGTACTTCCTGCCTGATGCGCTGTTCCGCGTTGCCGCCTTCCAGATGCTGGCCGGGTACTTCGCCTTCCAGATGGTTGTTCTGGCCTCCATTCGGGCCCGGGCCAAGGGCTGGAAGCCCGGCGGGCAGTGGACCCTTGGCAAGTGGGGCTGGCCGGTGAGCATCGGCGCACTGACCTACGGTGTGTTGTCGATGATCGTGCTCGCCCGCCCGAACGGTGATCCGACCCTGCACTTCGCCGACCGCTGGATCGCGCTGATCGGATTCGTCGTGGTGGCCGCGGTGGGTCTGCTCTACATGGCCATTGCCAAGCCGTACCGCAAGTCGACCGCGCCCGAGGGCGATGCCATCGAGATCGCCAATATCCTGCGGGCACATCGCGCGAAGCATGACATGGCCACGTTTGCCGAAGAGGTACCGCTGGCCGAGCCGACGCCTCCGGTGGCTCAGTCGCACCACCGCAGGAAGGATCGCGAAGAGGTGGGTGCATCCGAATAGCGCGAAGCGCGGTGACGGGGTCCTGCTGGAGTCGACAAACTCTGGCCGGGCCCCTTCACTGTCGTCCGGTGGGCGCAGGTCCGGTGGATTCCCGCACGATCAGTTCGATGGGTTTGACCGATCGCCGCCGCGGCCGGCCGGCCATCACGTCGAGAAGCATCGCGGCCGCGGTCTTGCCTTTGTCCTCGAGCGGCTGCCGGACCGTGGTGAGCCCGATCAGATCGGCGAGTGGCGCGTCGTCGAACCCGATCACGGAGACCTGCTCCGGTACGGAGATCGTCTGCTGACGAAGCACTTTCAGGGCTGCGACGGCGTGCACATCAGAGGTGGTGATGATGGCCGTCGGCCTCGCGCTCGCAAGGAGTTCTGCCACGGCTGACATACCGCTGGCCAGATCGATGTCGGCGGCCTCGATGACCGACACCTCCTGATCGTGCACACCGCGGTCCTGCAGCGCATCCTGGAAGCCGGCGAATCGCTCAGACAGATACGTCTCGGCGACCAAGGGGACACGGGCGAGCGA
>JAHFVC010000325.1 GCA_023264765.1 Mycobacterium sp.
CGCTCGCCACATGGCGCCCGGTCAGGCCCTCACTTCCTGACGTCGATCAGGAAAGCCACCGACACGAATGGAAACACCAGCTGAAGAGACTGACGTTCAAGCTGGGAATCTCAACATGAATCGCTCGATCTAGCTCTTTCTCCAAAGCGAAAGCAGTCACCCCCATCTTTCTGGATTACGACTACTTAAATCGTATTTTCCGCACCATCCACGCCGAAACCACTGCTCAGCATAGTTTTGGTTATGCAGGCCTGTCGGTCACCTGCGCTACGCTGCCGTTGTGGACTTCGAACAAGGCCGAATACCTGCGGTGAGCGCATCGGTGGGCTCTGCGGGACTTGCATCCACGGCTGTGGAGCCCGAGATCCCGCCCGCCGTCGCGAAGCGGATCGCGAAGGCCGTCGAGTCGTCCCGGTCCGAGGGGACTCGCCGGACCTACGCCGCCGGGTGGCGACGCTTCGTCGGCTGGTGCGACCGGGAAGGCCATGTCGCATTGCCGGCGCACCCGGTCACCGTGGCCGCGTACTTGGTCGACGCCGCGGATACCCGCACCGAGACAGGGGAGCGGGCCTACGCTGTCGCCACCTTCGGTACCTGGATCGCCGCGATCAACCGTCAGCACCGCACCACCGGCCACCTCTCGCCGTCCGCACACGAACTCGTGACCGCGACACTGTCCGGGATCCGGCGGGAGTATGCCGCGGCGAGGGATCGGCCGCGCACACCGCGGGACCCGCTACTGGTCGACGACATCAAGGTACTTGTTGCCACAGCCCGGGAACGCTGCCGTGGCTGGGCCGACGAGGTGCTCGAACGCCGCGACTCCGCAATCTTGCTGCTCGGATTCGCGGGCGCCTACCGCCGGAGCGAACTCTCCGAGCTCATGTGCGGCGACGTGACTGTGCACAGGCACGATGGTCTGCACGTTCGGCTACGGAAGTCGAAGACCGATCAGGAGGGTCGGGGAGCGGTGAAGGCCCTGCCGTACACCGATGCCCACGAAACCTGCCCGCCCTGCGCGTATGTCCGCTGGGCTCAGGTCGTTGCCGCGTTCGATGCCGGGGGACGACCATCCGTAATCCGCCTTCTCCGGAAGCAGGAACCGTTCGCCGGGCATGTGTGCCGCGGGGGAGTACCCCGGACCGCTGCCCGGGCACCGCTGCTGCGGGCGATCGCGAAGAACGGAAACTTGGGCGACACTCCATTGTCCGGGGCCGCGATCCACCAGACCATCCGCCGCCGCGCCGCGCACGCCGGTTACGACCCCACCGCACTTGGCAAGCTTGGCGGACACTCTCTTCGCGCGGGTTTCGTCACCCAAGGATCCCGCAACGGCGCCGACGGAGCCGCGATCGCCCGCCAGACCGGCCACGCCAGCCTCGACTCCGTCGACGTGTATCGCCGTGAGCACGCGCCCCTCGTCGGTAACGCTGTCAACGACATCGGGCTTTAGGGGGTCGAGTGAGCGGAATTGTGCGGCAACCGCTTTGGGGATGACCGCGTAGCTGGGTCGCTAGTCGGTTTGACCCCAGTTCTGAGCGATGACGCGGATCAAACCAAACGCCGCTTCGACTGAGCCAGGGCCGCAAAGCGCGCCCCATCCGTTGGGTTGACCAGGATCGCATCCGCTCTGCGGAAAGCCGCCAGCGCTGACGACGGTGCATAGCCTGGGAATCGCGGTCCGGGCGTTTGCTGATGCCATTGGTGACCCGGTTGTAGCAGAAGAAATGGATCGTTTCGACGTTTCGACCACAGCACAGTGCATCGCTCGATGATCGCTTTCGTCAGCGCATCGACCGACATCAAAACGCCAGACATCGTGGTTTCCGCGTCTTCGGTCAGGTAAGAGTCGTCCATCCTGTTGGCGCTGTTGATCGATGTTCCTTCGCCGGCACTGGGCGAGCGGGGGAGTGGCCGTACCCAAACGGGTAGTTTCCGTCGATCCGGCCAGTCCAAGACGTTCACATCCATCCATCGTGAGCGGTGCACAAAGTGGTTTCTGGTATCGAGGACCCACTGCATCCATTCGACAGGGCCCGCGTGAGTTACAGCCGCCTGCACGCTCCGGAGTAGGGACTCTTGGGCGCCAGCGCCGGCCGTCCCGTCTTCGGCGAGGGCCCTGCGCAGGGCTGCGTCCGCCTTACCGGGGATTCGCGGATAAGAAGGCGAGTCGGATCCTACTCGTAAGCGTCCAAAATCGGCCTTGAGAAGATCCATCTTCAGGGCACCGGTTGCGATAACAACCCCTGCGAGGGTGTCTAGCACCGATCCGATCGACCTGAAAAAGGCGGCTTGTTCCGCGCGAACTGCAACCTCACGTACTCTCTCGGGTTCAGTCCGCCTCCGCATGTCGGGCACACGGCCGTTAGATTCTCGAAGGCGCTGGGTCTGAAAAACGTTCTCGGCGCCCGCCCTATCCCGGTATTGATGCAGATGGACGGCGGCTTCGTCCAGGTTGGTCGAAACCGCGCCGACGATACTTACGACATAGTGGGAAAGTTCAGCGCGGTGTGTTGGCCAGAGCGGCGAGGCGGACCACCAAGCGATCCCACCGGTACTACCGTCCAGATCGTTTTCGATCTGCGCTTTGAATTTTTTGGCACCCAGTTTTGACCCTCGGATTTGCCTGTCGTACGCCGTGGTGCTCATTGCGCCCGATTCTGGCATAACGAGCCGTCCGACCCTGCTGCAGCGAAGCGCCCAGCGACAACGCGCAGTCTTGCCCCCCTCCATTGGAGGTTTTGGAGTCGCAGCTGCCCATTCGCCCCTCTTCAGACACCTGTGAGGAGAGGATGAGGGTGTGTCTGACGAATCGCAGCATTGGGTTGCTCTTGCGCTAGGCCTTCCCGAGTACGTCCATCTGGAAACCGTCACGGGGTTACGGGTCGACGAAGAGTTCCTCGCGACTCATGGCTTCGGTCCGGAAACGCACGACGTCCGATGGATGCATTTACCACTCGACGTTCAAATCGGCTGGACTCGTGTCGAAAGGCCCGTCCACCGTGCCGTCGAACTTTCCCTCACCGCTTCCGATGCCCTTGACAAATTCGTTCGCTACGAACGCGATCAGCCGATAGCCGACTCACCTCCAGAGATACCAGAAGCGACTACCGTCGCTGTGTGCGTCTTCCCTGTGCTCGACCCTGATGCGGCCAGGCACCAGGAAGACGAATTGCTCGACGTGATGACCCTCGCCCACCGCATCGTCTCCGACGCTGTCAGATCCGTCCGGCTGATCACTGGTATTCCCTTGCAGGACCTGGCATATAAGCAACTATCGCCGATAGTCCCCACCCTCGTCGGCACCCAGACCGCCGATGGCTCGATGAAATGGGGTGACACCGCCGTGGTGATGTTGCAGCACCACATGGAGACGCTGATATCGGGAGAGCAACTCCCGCCCGAGGCTGTCGAACTGACCGGACACGCAATCTACCAATTCACTGTTTCGAGGCCGGCCGTCGTTGTGCGAGATCACATCGGGCGCGCCAATGCTCGTGCTCAGCAGGGCGACTACGCAGGAGCAATCGTTTCGTTCGCTACCGCGTGCGAAGTCTGTCTGGACAACCTACTGACAGCGCTGATGTGGGAAACGGGACAGTCCCCTTCCGAGGCGGCGGCGGACTGGAGTATCTCCGCGACCAAACGCGCCAAAACCCGGTTTGCTCCTTTTCTGGGCGGCAACTGGAGCTTCAACACCTCGGTGCCATTGCAGTCGTGGATGGCCGATGTAGCCAAACCGCGGCACCGCATCGTCCACGCCGGAGACAGGGCCGAGGGCGACGCCGCCGACGGAGCCCGAAATGCGACAGACGGACTTTTCGCATTCGTCACGGATCTCCTCGTCAAGCGCGGCCAGGACTACCCCAAGACGGTCTCGCTGCTATTGGGCCAAGAATCGATCCGTCGCTTCGGAGGGACGCAAATCGACGCGCTCCTCGCCGCGCATGAGGAACACAACGACACGTGGGAACGAGAGTTCCGGGAATGGCGGCGCGCTTGGGCGAACCACATCTGGTCATAGGGAAACTCAACCTGACCCCCGTGGCCACCGTCGGTGCCATCCACTACAGCGACCGTATCGACCTCCGACGTCGGTACCTGACCGATCTGCGCCGGCGCCCGATCACCGGCTCGTGTGAACACCTCCCCACGCCAGACGAGTCCGCGCGCGTCCTAATCAGCCTGCTCACGCCACGCCGGGACGCCGCTCGCTCATCGAGGACACTCCTGCGCGGAAGTCTGCGCTGCATCGCTGTAACACGCATCTCGTCGACGGTGTCCTTGCCACAGCAAACGCATTTACATCTGCCGCACAGCGACTTTACGATGCCCTACTCGGAGCATTGCCGCTGGCGATCTCGACGCTGAGGCTGAGGCCGCTGCCCTCGACATGTTCGCCAACGCCCCGCACCTCGACGTGCCATGTGCGCAGGACAGTCTCCGGCGCCTCCAAATTGCCCGGGTCCAGCTCACCGAACCAGCCACAAGCTTCGGTGCACGAGACGTGTACAGGGGCTTCTCGCCACCGACGTCCTCCTGCGGAGGACCCGGATCGTGCCGGCCGCGATGCGGCCGTGCATGCTCCAGCGCGGATTCTTGAACTCAGCACTGACGAGTTCGACCGGCGCTCCGACCCGCCTACCGTTCCGCCGCGCAGCCATCTGCGCTCTCGTGTCCTACAACCGAGCAGCACTGGCCCGGTTACCTCCTACCGACGCAACGCTCACACCGACGCACCGACGCACCGAAGGCGATATCGATCACCGCAAGCCTGAACGCCCCGTACGCGACGGGCAGCCTGCTCCTTAGCTCCCATCAGTCCCACGGTCGATAGCTTGCGCCAAGTCACGAAGCCACACCGCCGCGTCCCGTAATCTGTCCGAAGTAACTTCTGCTATCCCACCGTGGATAACTCTATTGCGGAGGTCCCGCATGATGCGCAACTCTGTGTATTGGTCGGGCGTGATCAGTTTGCGCGAGACCAGCTGACGGAACAGTACGGGCAGCGGCGGCTGCCTTGCTTCCTCCGACTGCGCGACGTCCTTAAGCACGGTTTCTAGCAACACCCAAGCGGCGACGAACTCGCCGAGCGCGAGCGTCTGCGGTGCGTCGGCTTTCAAACTTGCGATGGTAGTGCGGCGGCGCTTCGACGGATGGCGCGATGTTGACAAAGCCCTCAGATACGCCTTGTACCGCGATTCGTTGCCGGACAGCATCAGGTCGGCAAGCTGAGCGGCAACTGGTCGATGCTCGAAGTCTCGCTCAAGCAAGTCGAGGTACGGCTCGACCGCAGAGGCAGTTGTGGAGTCCTGTTCGGCAAGGTAGTCAAAGAGGACGTCGACCTGACCTAGCGTCGCATCGGTGAGATCCACGTCCCGGACCGATAGCCCAGAGCGGAGAAACTCTGCCAGTTCGTAGTGGTTTCGGAACGGTGTCTCAGCGGCCGCTACTCTTGCGTCGCCGGCCTTCTGAAGCTGCTCAAGCGCGATTTCGCCGGCAAGGACGAGCCCGTTGAGCTGGTCAAGAAGTGCGTACTCCGACGACGACAACTCGCCCTCCAGCGGCTTGTATACAAGGTCATGCTGGACCTCGGACCAAGCATGCATGAGCACCGAAGCCACCTGGACCTCAACGAGCGCCGACGCGTAGCGGTCTTGCCCGGCGCTCAGACGTGAGTCGGGAATGAGGGCACGGAAATGCCGAGCGCCATAACCAGAGAATCGTTGCGCTTGAGCCGAGTGACCCCGCGATGCTGGTTGCTCGCCTGGAACGATAGACGCGTCAAGCGTGCCCGCTCTGGAACCGATCGGAGCCCCTTCGGAAGGGAAGCGCTTGTCCTGCTGCACATCGAGCGTCGCTCGGATAACCCGTTCCGCCTCGTCCATCTGACCCGGGAAGTACAACGCAACTCGAACTCCAGCGAGATCAACGATGTCCTTCTTGATCTGAGCAACAGACTTGTATGGCTTCTCGCGATTGCGCGCATGCAGCTTGGCCGCCAGACGATCCACAGACTTGGCGCGACTTGTCACGATGGCGCGTAAGCCCGAACTCGCTAGCGCAGACTCCAGAAGACCGAGAGCCATGCGCGCCGATGCGTCCCAGAAGTCGAACTGCCGCTCATAGTCGTCGAGAAAGTCGTCGATGACCCCCACGCCCCACCGCCTCTCGTGCGCCCTCTTCGGCAAAGTCTACGGTCGACGCAGCGGACTCTGCGCGGCCGCTTGAGGGAGATGACCGCTCGATATTCCAGGCACCCGAGGTCCTCGTCGTCGGCAGAGTGAACGGCTCGACGCCTACCGACCACACACGGGTGGTAAACAACCTGCACCCGTCTGCGGCCTGTTCGAGGTGCAAACACCCGAACTCGACATCGTGCCCGGCGTAACGACGGGAGGCCATCGACTGCGATGGACGTGAACAACGTCAAGCTTCCACCGGGGGGATCAGGGGATACGCTTGTCTGCCATAGCAGGGCTCCCGCAGAGGCGTCCAAATACACTTCGACACAACACTCGGACAGCGAGGATGGCATCTGCACTGCACAACTACGATTGTGCAGTGCAGAAGTTGCCTGAGCAGACTTATCCCATCTCACGCCTACGCAAGTACGACAAGGAGAAGATCAGCCGTGGTCGATACGCGGCCGTGAGATACTTAGAAACAACGCCGTTCTGTTGGATGTGCGCTCGCCGCAGCGGGGAATCGGTTCCGACAAAAGAGCATATCTTCCCTCAGTGGTCCTTCAAGTACTTCGACGACGAGCAACTGCGTTTCGAGCCCTGGCGTCTGAGCATTCGCAACAGTGCCGCAACGGATCGTCGTGGGCCGATGTCGGCGCACACCATGGTCGAAAGTCGTGTGTGCAATGTCTGCAACAACGGATGGATGTCGCAGCTGGAGGCAGCAGTAGAGCCACTCGTATTCGGAGCGGACCGCAATTTGAACGCAGACCAAGTCGAGATTCTCTCTCGCTGGTTAGCAAAAACTTCGGCGGTGCTTAACGTGTCCCAGACCGCGCCACTTAAGTGGAAGGCAGAGGACCGGCACAGCATCGCCCGCGGCATGCCATCGAACGTCCGCGTGAGCGCATTCCGGGTACCACAGTCTGATCTGAACTGGGTGCAGGGGTTGCATTTCGGATGCCTGTTCCCCAGCGATCTCGACGTACGGTTGCAGGCCGGGTTGAGCGGCATGGTGCACGTGTGCAGCATCCAGATCCGCGACATCGTAGGCCTCGTAGTCAAATACCCGTGGCAACTCGCGCATGCCAACTTCGAACTGTCGGGCACACCGATATGGACTAGGGCCGGTTCGATGCCGGTCGACCTGGATGACCTGCCTATCGAGAAAGACACGTTCGCGGCGTCTGCAACCGGCGAATGGAGAGACAGCCCCCTGTTCGGCCGTCCAACCATTGCGTCCATCGATTTTCTTGAGACCGAAGCCTCACGCGTGAAATATTCAATCCCGTCACACGTCAACGGTTGTTGACGGTGCGGTAACTGTCGTTCACGCAGCATTCGCTGCGCCGAGACTGTCGGCTGTTCGAATGACTCTGGCAGGGCGCATGTATACCGTTTGAATGAACGAACGGCATGCGAGCAACTC
>JAHFVC010000326.1 GCA_023264765.1 Mycobacterium sp.
CACTGCTCGACGAAGATGAAGGTGCCGTCGGTCTCGTGCAGTGAGTACAGGTCGCAGCCGGGCTCGGAGTGCACAGCCTCGATCGCGGTCTTGGCGGCCTCGCGGACGAGATCGACGGATTCGGGCTTGACGGGCAAGGTGGCGATGACGGTGACGGGCATGGGACTCCTCGGTGAGTGTGACCGGACAGTTGTCTAGCCTACCTAGGCGACGTGGCGGCGGTCACAGCCAGTCGACCCAGATGACCATCGCCAGGGTGAGAATGCCGACGACCGTGAGCAGGACGGTGTCCACCATGGTCAGTCGGGCGGTGTCGGTGCCCGACGTACGCCACTCGCGGGCGATGAGGAACAAGGGAAACGTCACGCTGATGGCGATCAACAGACCACCCGCGATGTAGGCCCACACAAAGCGGACGCCGTGGCGGCGCGCCTCGACGACCATGAGGATCGCCGCGGCCAGGAACAGCAAGAGCAGATCCACGGTGAACGAGCGGGTGGCGGCGTTGATTTTCAGGTCGGTGGGGAAGTCCGCCAGCGCCGCGCTACCCAGGTAGGCGACGTTCTGGCTCCAGGTGGCGATGAAAGCCACGACCGCGATGGCGGCGTACACGGCACAGCGAAGCTTGGCAGCGAAGGGCATTTCCGCACGTTATGACGTATTGGTAAGCAATTGAGACCCTTTTGTGACGGGTGTGGCAGATGTTGAATCTGGGGCTATTGCGACTAGGCTTGAGGGCATGTCCAACAAGACCGCAGCCAGGTCCTCGACCCGTTCGACCAGGTCGAAGGCTGGTTCGGCGAGCAACGCCCGCGGGAGCGCCAAACCCGCGCGCCCTGCTGCTCCCCGCAAGAAGCCCGCGAAGTCGAGCAGGCCCGCTCCGCGCCGCAACCCGTCACCGCTGGCCACCGCGGGAGCAGCCGTCGGACGCGGCACCCGGGCCGGTTGGCTGATGCTGGCCAAGGGCGCAGGGTCGACGGCTCGATCGGTCGGGCGCGCGCGTGAGCTCGAACCCGGCCACCGCCGGGACGGCATCGCCCTGGCTCTGCTCGGCGTCGCGGTGATCGTCGCGGCGAGTTCCTGGTTCGACGCGGCCAGGCCCGTCGGCGGCTGGGTGGATATCGCGGTCCGCACCGTCATCGGGGGAGCGGTGGTACTGGTGCCGCTGATCCTCGGCGCGGTGGCGGTCGTGCTGATGCGCACCGAACCCGATCTGGACGCACGCCCGCGGCTGATCCTCGGAGCGGTGATGATCGCGCTCCCAGTGCTCGGTTTGTGGCACATCTGGTCGGGTGCGCCCGCGGACCCCGAGGCGCGCCGGCAGGCCGCCGGCTTCATCGGGTTCGCGATCGGCGGACCGTTGTCCGACGGGCTGACGGTATGGATCGCCACGCCGCTGCTGGTGATCGGTGTGCTGTTCGGTCTGCTGCTGGTTACCGGGACGACGATCCGGGAATTGCCGGACACCCTGCGAGACATGTTCCGCACCAGAGCTTTTGACGGCGACTACGACGACGAGTACGACGACGAATACGAAGAGTCGGCGACAGCCGATGACTTCGATGATGACTATTCAGATGGCTACTACGACGAAGACTACGGTGACGCGCAGCAGTGGCCCACTGCCGAACTGCCCCGCACCGCCGGCACGCCGATGGACAACTACCCGCTGCCGGAACCGATCGCCGACGACGAGCCGACGCTGCCGGAGCCCCGCGCCATCGAGGCGCCCAAGCCGCCCCGCAAAAAGCTGGAAGCGCCCAAGAAGAAGACGCAGGACGACACCCTGGTGCTCGACCGCGTCGTCGAAGGTCCCTATGTGCTGCCGCCGCTGGACCTGTTGGTCGCGGGCGAACCGCCCAAGAAACTCACCGCGGCCAACGAACACATGAAGGACGCCATCACCTCGGTGCTGGAACAGTTCAAGATCGATGCCGCGGTCACCGGCTGCACCCGCGGGCCCACCGTCACCCGTTACGAGGTGGAACTCGGCCCGGGCGTCAAGGTCGAGAAGATCACCGCGTTGCACCGCAACATCGCCTACGCGGTGGCCACCGAGAGCGTGCGCATGCTCGCGCCCATCCCGGGTAAGTCGGCCGTCGGTATCGAGGTGCCCAACACCGACCGCGAGATGGTCCGTCTGGCCGACGTGCTCACCGCCCCGAGTACCCGCCGCGACCATCACCCGCTGGTGATCGGCCTGGGCAAGGACATCGAGGGCGATTTCATCTCGTGCAACCTCGCCAAGATGCCGCACCTGCTGGTCGCGGGTTCCACCGGCTCGGGTAAGTCCAGCTTCGTCAACTCGATGCTGGTGTCGCTGCTGGCCAGGGCCACTCCGGAAGAAGTCAGGATGATCCTGATCGACCCGAAGATGGTCGAGCTCACGCCGTACGAGGGCATTCCGCACCTGATCACGCCCATCATCACGCAGCCGAAGAAGGCCGCCGCGGCGCTGGCCTGGCTGGTCGAGGAGATGGAGCAGCGCTACCAGGACATGCAGGCGTCCCGGGTGCGGCACATCGACGTGTTCAACGAGAAGGTGCGTTCGGGCGAGATCAGCGCCCCGCTGGGCAGTGAACGGGTCTACAAGCCCTACCCGTACATCCTGGCGATCGTCGACGAGCTGGCCGACCTGATGATGACGGCGCCGCGCGACGTCGAAGAAGCCATCGTGCGCATCACCCAGAAGGCGCGCGCCGCCGGCATTCATCTGGTTCTGGCCACACAGCGGCCCTCCGTCGACGTCGTCACCGGTCTGATCAAGACCAACGTGCCGTCCCGGCTGGCCTTCGCCACCTCGTCGCTGACCGACTCCCGCGTCATCCTGGACCAGCCCGGCGCCGAGAAACTGATCGGTATGGGCGACGGGCTGTTCCTGCCGATGGGTGCCAACAAGCCGACCCGTATGCAGGGTGCGTTCATCACCGACGAGGAGATCCACGCCGTCGTCGAGGCCACCAAGGCTCAGGCCGAACCGGAATTCATCGACGGTGTCACCAAGGCCAAGCCGGCTGGGGAGCGCACCGATGTGGACCCCGACATCGGTGACGACATGGACGTCTTCCTCCAGGCGGTGGAACTCGTCGTCTCGAGCCAGTTCGGTTCGACCTCGATGCTGCAGCGCAAGCTGCGGGTCGGTTTCGCCAAGGCCGGCCGCCTGATGGACCTCATGGAGACCCGCCAGATCGTGGGGCCCTCCGAAGGGTCCAAGGCCCGTGAGGTGCTGGTCAAGCCCGACGAACTGGCGGGGACGCTGGCACTCATCCGGGGCGGGGCCGACGCGAACGGCGCCGACGACGACGAGGACGAGTTCTAGAGGGCGAGCAGCATCCTGGTGTTGCCGAGGATGTTCGGCTTCACATAGGACAGGTCGAGGAACTCGGCCACACCGGTGTCATAGGAGCGGCACATCTCCTCGTACACCTCGGCGGTCACCGGTGTGCCCTCGATCTCGGCGAAGCCATGGCTGCCGAAGAACTCGGTTTCGAAGGTCAGTACGAAGATGCGTCGCAGGTGCAGCTCACGTGCGACGTCCAGCAGTTGGGCCACCACCCGGTGCCCGACGCCGTGGCCGCGCACCTTGGGGTGCACGGCGACCGTACGCACCTCGCCCAGATCTGCCCACAGGACGTGCAGGGCGCCGCATCCGACGATCTCGCCATCGAGCTCGCCCACCCAGAACTCCTGGACCGCCTCATAGAGGTTGACCAGGTTCTTCTCCAGCAGGATCTTCCCCGCGTAGATGTCCACGAGCGCCTTGATGGCCGGCACATCGGACGTGCGGGCCCTGCGCACAATCAGGGGACGGACCAGCTGATCAGGCGCCTCATTCACAGCAGCGAGAGTATCGCTTGGGGCAACCGATATTCTGATGCCCGTGCCGGGCCAACCAGATACTGATCCCACGGTGCCCCGCGCGTCCGTCGCCAATGTCGCGAATCTGCTGACAGGCGTACGGCTGGTGCTGGTGCCGGTTTTCGTCTATGCCCTGTTCATCGGCGACGGGCACGAAACAGTCTGGCGGACAGTCGCATTCGTCATCTTCGCGGTCGCTGTCATCACCGATCATTTCGACGGCGCACTGGCCCGCAGCTATGGGATGGTCACCGAGTTCGGAAAACTGGCCGATCCGATCGCCGACAAGCTGCTCATCGGCGCGGCGCTCATCGGTCTCTCGATGCTCGGCGATCTGCCCTGGTGGATCACCGTGGTCATCCTGATCCGCGAGATCGGCGTGACGGTGCTGCGGCTGGTGGTACTGCGGCATGGCGTCATCCCGGCGAGTCGGGGCGGCAAGCTCAAGACGCTGGTTCAGGCGATCGCGATCGGCCTGTTCATCCTGCCGCTGTCGGGGCTGTGGTTGACCACGGCGACGGTCATCATGTGGGTCGCGGTGGTGCTCACGGTGCTGACGGGCATCGACTATGTGGTGTCGGCGGTCAAGGATTCCCGGACCCGATCCTGAGATCGGGAACCCACGGCGGGCAGGTCGCGTTGATCGGTGTATGACGACGACATTGCTGCGCGAAGTGATCGGTGACGTGCTGCGGCATGCACGGACCACTCAGGGCAGGACCCTGCGTGACGTGTCTGACGCCGCCCGGGTCAGCCTTGGCTATCTCTCCGAGGTCGAACGGGGCCGCAAGGAACCCTCCAGCGAGCTGCTCTCCTCCATCTGTGACGCCCTCGATGTGCCCCTGTCGCGGGTGCTGTTCGACGCGGGCGAGCAGATGGCGCGCCAGGAGGCGGGCGCGGCCAACGGCGTGGGCCGTATCGATGTGACGACCAAGGTCGTCATTCCCCAGATTCCGTCCATGGCGGTGGCCTGACATGTGCGTGAACCGATAGGTTGGCACCAAGCAAAAGCGCAATCCCGACAGACTCGAAGGCGGAAACGTTCCCATGGCCAATCCGTTCGTCAAGGCTTGGAAGTACATCGCAGCGCTGTTCAACTCGAAGATCGACGAGTACGCGGATCCGAAGGTACAGATTCAGCAGGCCATCGAGGACGCACAGCGCCAGCACCAGGCCCTGACCCAGCAGGCTGCCCAGGTGATCGGTAACCAGCGTCAGCTGGAGATGCGCCTGAATCGCCAGCTCGCCGACATCGAGAAGCTGCAGGCCAACGTGCGTCAGGCCCTGACCCTGGCCGACCAGGCGACCGCCGCGGGTGACGCCGCCAAGGCCACCGAGTACACCAACGCAGCCGAGGCGTTCGCCGCACAGCTGGTGACCGGTGAGCAGAGCGTCGAGGACCTCAAATCCCTGCACGATCAGTCACTTCAGGCTGCCGCGTCGGCCAAGAAGGCCGTCGAGCAGAACGCCATGATGCTGCAGCAGAAGATCGGCGAGCACACCAAGCTGCTCTCGCAGCTGAAGCAGGCCAAGATGCAGGAGCAGGTCAGCAAGTCGCTGCAGTCGATGAGCGAGATCGCCGCCCCCGGAACCACCCCGAACCTCGACGAGGTGCGGGAGAAGATCGAGCGCCGCTACGCCAACGCCATGGGGGCCGCCGAGCTGGCGCAGAACTCGGTGCAGGGCCGCATGATGGAGGTCCAGCAGGCGAGCGTGCAGATGGCGGGCCACTCCCGGCTGGAGCAGATCAGGGCGTCGATGCGCGGTGACCAATTGCCTGCCGGTAGTAGCGCTGCCACGCCGGCCACCCCGGCCGTCAACCCGCCGGCCGCCGCGCCCGAAGATCGTCTGTCCCAGTAGGTTTCGACATGGCGGGTAGTGCACAGTCGGGGCGCCGGGAAACTGTTTCCGGGCTGATTCAGCGTGGTGTCGACACCGCGGCGGAATTCTCCGACGTGCTTGCCCAGAAATTGGCAGCCGCAGCGGACCCACGGGCGAAGCTCCTGCGTAAGCGGCGCTGGGCTCGGCGGCTGGGCTGGTTCTTTGCCGCCACCACCGCATTCTGGGTGGTGGTGACGGGACTGCTGGCGTCGTGGAGCACGCCGGTCTGGGCGCTGATCGTCACCGGCTCGATCGCGGCCGCCGCCGCGTTCCCCACCACCCTGCTCTTCCTGCGGTACCGGTGGCTGCGGGGCGAGCCGCTGCCCGAGACCGGCGCGCCCCGGCGGCTGCCACCCCGCGGGTCGGCAGCCCGGGCGCCCATGGTGGCATTGGCGTCCTCGGAGCGTGGACTGCTCTCGCTGCTGGGCGTGCTGGGGCGGTCGCGGCTGCTGCCCGCCGACGAACTGCGCGAGATCTCTCTGGTTGCAGCGCAGACAGCGTCGACCATGGGCGCGACAGCGATCGAGGTGACCGCCATGGAGCGGGCCGCCGCGTCGTCACCGCAGTCGCGGACCCATCTGACGCCGACCATCGACGCCTTTGCCGCCCAGCTGCACTCCGGTGCCCGGCAGTACGGTGAAATAGTCACCGCGGCAGCGCAATTGGTGTCCTCGGTGAACTCGCCGATGACGGCGCAGCGGCACCGCGACGAACTCACCGGAGCCACCGATCGGCTGCAGGGCTGGGCGCAGGCCTACCACGAGTTGGGCCGGCTGCGCGGCGCCTAGCTCAGAGGTCGTGCGTGCCCGTCTCCACACCGTCGGGGCGTGGGCCGAACCGTTCGATGTAGGACTGATGCTTGTCGGCGTCTTTTTCGCGCTGGATCTTGTCGATCAGATGCGGATCCAGGCCGTGCACCCGCAGCATGTGCTTGCGCCAGATCTTGTTCAGGGCGTGCGAGAAGTAGATGAACGGGATGAGGATCGGGATCGTCATGCTCGCCCGCGTGACCAAGTCGGTGGGGACGAACCAGAACGGGATCAGGATCAGCACCGCCGGGACGAGCACCCGGATCATCACACGGCGGGTGGCGCCCGGGCCTGTCAGGTCGTTGCGGACCCAGTCCAGCATCGAATCGGGCAGTCGCCTGTTGCAGCAGTAGCCGATCAGCTGGAACAGATTCGGTTTGGTGCGTTCGCTCATGTCAGCTGGGGCCGCAGTGCGGGGATCACCGCACCGAGCACGCCACGCACGATGGCCTTGGCGAAGTCGAACTGGTCGAAGTAGTCACGCCACAGGGTGATGCGGCCGTCGTGCACCTCGAAGACACCACACACCCAGAACTGCAGCCGCACCGGGCCGAAGATCAAGACGTCGGTGCGCTCGTTGAGCACGGACGCGCCGTCGGCGGCGGACCGGTGGATCTTGACGTCGAAGCCCAGGCTGGGCCGTTCCATGGCCCGGAACAGCTTGATCGCCCGGCTTCTGCCGTGAATGGTCGGGAAGCCGACGTTCTGATAGACGAGATTCTCGTCCAGGAGCTCGGCGGCCGCATCCAGGTCGGGTGCGCGCAGTGAGTTCAGGAATGCCTCGACGGTGGCGATGTTGGCGGCTCCCACAGGGGTCACCTGCTGCTCGGTCATGTCCCTCAGGGTAGAGGGTTCGGCGTGTGGCAGGGTGGGCGAGTGCGTGTCGCGGTGGTCGCCGGGCCTGATCCCGGGCATGCGTTCCCGGCGATCGCCCTGTGCCTGCGTTTCCTCGCCGCGGGCGACGTCCCGACGCTGCTGACCGGCGCCCAGTGGCTGGCCACCGCCCGGGCTGCCGGCGTCGATGCGGTGCTGCTGGCCGGACTGGACCCCCAGGAC
>JAHFVC010000055.1 GCA_023264765.1 Mycobacterium sp.
CGAGTGTCTCCGCATGTTCGATCGTGTGCAGCGTCTCCTCGATACCGGGACCGGGGTTGTCCACGTCGAAGCGGCCGATGGTCAGGAACCCGAGCTTGCGCAGCGGTTCACCACGTCGTGGCATGTCTCTCCTGTCAAAAAGCGGACGCGCGTGTCCATGGGAACACGCGCGTCCGCTTTCTACTTCCCGGCTACGCCGCGACGGTCGCCGGCTCCGCCACGGGCTCCAGCGCCTGCGCGACGATCTCGGCCACATCCGTCATCGGCTTGACCTCCAGCGCAGCCAGCACCTCGGCGGGCACCTCGTCCAGATCGGGTTCGTTGCGCTGCGGGATGAACACCGTCGTGAGTCCGGCCCGTTGCGCGGCAAGCAGTTTCTGCTTGACGCCGCCGATGGGCAGCACCCGTCCGTTCAGCGTGACCTCGCCGGTCATGCCGACATCACCGCGGACCTGCCGTCCCGTCGCCATCGACACGAGCGCCGTGACCATCGTGACGCCGGCCGACGGGCCGTCCTTGGGCACCGCACCCGCGGGCACGTGCACGTGGATCTGGCGGTCCAGGGCCTTCGGGTCGACGCCCAACTGCTCGGCGTGGGCGCGCACGTAGGACAGCGCGATCTGCGCGGACTCCTTCATGACGTCACCCAATTGGCCCGTCAGCTTGAGCCCCGGTTCACCGTCGGTGGAACCGGCCTCGATGTAGAGCACATCGCCGCCGAGTCCGGTGACCGCCAGACCGGTGGCCACACCGGGCACCGCGGTGCGTTCGTCGGAGTCCGGGGTGAACCGCGGACGGCCCAGGTACTCAACCAGATCCGGCTCGTCGATCACCAACGGCTCGGACGACGAGGACAGCTTCGTCGTCACCTTCCGCAATGCCTTGGCCAACAGCCTCTCGAACTGCCGCACCCCCGGCTCGCGGGTGTAGTCCGCGGCGATCTTGCGCAGGGCGGCATCGGTCAGCGTCACCTCGTCAGCCGTCAGCGCCGCACGATCGGCCTGTCGGGGCAACAGGTAGTCGCGTGCGATGGCGACCTTGTCGTCCTCGGTGTAGCCGTCGATCTGGATCAGCTCCATGCGGTCCAGCAAGGCCGACGGGATGTTCTCGATGACGTTGGCCGTCGCCAGGAACACGACGTCGGACAGGTCCAGGTCCAGCTCCAGGTAGTGGTCACGGAACGTGTGGTTCTGTGCCGGGTCCAGCACCTCGAGCAGCGCCGACGACGGGTCGCCCCGGTAGTCCGAGCCGACCTTGTCGATCTCGTCGAGCAGCACGACGGGGTTCATCGAACCCGCCTCGTTGATGGCCCGCACGATGCGGCCAGGCAGCGCGCCGACGTAGGTACGCCGGTGCCCGCGGATCTCGGCCTCGTCGCGCACGCCGCCCAGGGCGACGCGAACGAACTTGCGGCCCAACGCGCGTGCCACGGATTCACCCAGCGACGTCTTGCCGACTCCGGGCGGGCCGGCCAGCACCATGACAGCGCCGGATCCGCGGCCGCCGACGACCGCCATGTTGCGCGCAGCGCGGCGGGCGCGCACCGCCAGGTATTCGACGATGCGGTCCTTCACGTCGTCCAGACCGTGGTGGTCGGCGTCGAGAATCTCGCGGGCCGCCTTCAGGTCGGTGGAGTCCTCGGTCGTGACGTTCCACGGCAGGTCCAGGACGGTGTCCAGCCAGGTGCGGATCCAGCCGCCCTCGGGGCTCTGGTCGCTGGAGCGTTCCAGTTTGCCGACCTCGCGCAGCGCAGCCTCACGGACCTTCTCGGGAAGGTCGGCGGCCTCGACGCGGGCTCGGTAGTCATCTGAACCCTCGGGTTCGCCCTCACCGAGTTCCTTGCGAATCGCGGCCAGTTGCTGGCGCAGCAGGAATTCCTTCTGCTGCTTGTCCATTCCTTCGCGGACGTCTTCGGCGATCTTGTCGTTGACCTCGACCTCGGCCAGGTGCTCACCCGTCCACGCGATCAGCTGACGCAACCGTGCGGTCACGTCCTCGGTCTCCAACAGCTCGCGCCGCTGCACGTCGGTCAGGTACGAGGCGTAGCCCGCCGTGTCGGCCAGTTGCGACGGATCGTTGATCTTGTTGACCACATCGACGATCTGCCAGGCCTCGCGGCGCTGCAGCATCGCCAGCAACAGCTTCTTGTATTCGGCGGCAAGTGTTTTGGTCTCGTCGGTGACGTCAGCTTCCTCGGCCTCGTTGACCAGGACCCAGAGCGCCGAACCGGGGCCGGTGGTGCCGGAGCCGATGTGGGCTCGGCGCTCACCGCGCACGACGGCGGCGGCGCCTCCGCTCGGGGCCCGACCGACCTGCACGATGGACGCGATGACACCGTAGGTGGGGTAGCGGTCATCCAGGCGCGGTGCGATCAGCAGCTTGCCCGACTGGCTCGCTTGCGCGGCATCGACCGCGGCACGGGCGGCGTCGTCGAGTTCGATGGGCACGACCATGCCGGGGAGCACGATCGGCTCACTGACGAACAACACCGGGACTGCAGTGGCTTCAGGCATAAATCCTCCAAAGTTGAACCTGACGGACTCAACTCTGAGGGGCGGTCCTTTGTTCCCATCGCGATGCCGCCCCCTTGGCCACCACCACGGTGATCAGGATCAGCGCGCCGGTCAGGGCGAGCGATGCCACCGTGTTCACACCCTTCCCGACGTCGACGGACAGCGAGAAGATGATGGCCAGACTCAGGAACATGCCCAGCAGCAGGCCGACTCCCCATATCGCTGAGAGCAGAACGTGCACCCGGTGCTTGAATGCGAGCTCATCGGGTTGCGGAGGGTCCCCATCCGGCTGCACCCGCTCGGCCACCACCTGGGTCAGCGGCGTGCCGATCACGCAGCTGCCCA
Source organism: Mycobacterium sp. (assembly GCA_023264765.1). Lineage (GTDB taxonomy): Bacteria > Actinomycetota > Actinomycetes > Mycobacteriales > Mycobacteriaceae > Mycobacterium. The sequence continues at coordinate 2,859 of JAHFVC010000055.1, forward strand.
GGAAGATGACCGCGCCGATACCGCCGACCAGGGTGTCGCCCACCATCAGCATCCGGGCATTCGAGGTCGCGAGTCCCACGGCCAGGCTCAGGCCGAAGTTCAGCATCAGATAGCCGGCGAAAGGATCGAGCCGGCGTGCTTTGATCGCGTCGTAGGCAACCTTGATTCCGGCCAGCACGGTGGCGGTGAGCAGGGCCACGTACTCGGAGAAGCCCAGTGCGCGCAGCCCGTAGTAGGCGCCCAGCGCGGGCCCGATGTCGAGCAGCATCCCGCGCAGGACCGGCTTCATCGAACGTGCTTGCCGACGCTCGGTCATCGCGCCGACGTTAGGTCGCGACCCTGGGAGGTCGCTGGCAGTGGTCTACCGCGCCCGGTCCAACCAGCGCGCGATCCGCGGCTCGAAGACGGTGAGCAAGGCGGCGACGACGAGCCACAGCGCCGCGATGGCCATCGTGGTGTGCCATGCGTCGCGAGAGAAGCCGTCGTCCTCCTCGTGATGGAAGAACGGGGTGATGATGCCGAACTGGATGGCCGGCGCGACGGCGATGCAGAGCGCGAGACCGGTGGTGGCGCCGAAAGCGCCGCGCAGCAGCAGCGCCCGCGGCGTGCGCACCGCCGGCGCGGCGTGGTGGTGGGCCAGCAGGATGAGCAGCAGCATCACGCCGATGACGACGGCGAGGACATCCCAGTCGCCGCCGCCGAAGATGAACGCGACGGCGCCCGCCACCGTGGCCAGGGCGAGCGCACCCGGATCGACGCGCGCCCTGTTGCCGTCGGCATCGGTGGTCATGGCGTCACTGTAGGTCGGCAATGGGCCGGATCCGGCTGTGAATCGCCGTGCGGCGGAATACTTGCGGGCCGACCCTCGTCGTAGCCCTCATGAGTAGAGCTGTGCAATTCGACCGATACGGAGACGTCGACGTCCTGGAGGTCCGGGAGGTACCGCGACCCCGGCCGGCCGCGGGGGAGGTGCTCGTCGAGGTGAAGGCGGCCGGAATCAACCCGGGCGAGGCGATGATCCGCAAGGGGTTCCTGCACGACCGTTGGCCGGCGACGTTCCCGTCCGGTCAGGGCAGTGACCTGGCCGGCGTCGTCGTCGATCGCGGCTCTGACGTCACGGACTTTGCCGTCGGTGACGAGGTGCTCGGGTTCTCGCTACGGCGCTCCAGTCACGCCGAGTACGTGACGGTGCCCGCCGATCAGCTCGCGAGCAAGCCCGCGAGCGTGCCCTGGGAGGTGGCCGGATCGCTGTATGTGGCAGGTTCGACCGCCTACGCGGCGGTCGGGTCGGTCGGGCTGACCGCGCCGGACACCGTGGCGATCGCCGGCGCGGCGGGTGGTGTCGGATCGATCGCCGCGCAGTTGGCCGCCCGCGCCGGGGCGACCGTGCTCGGGATCGCGGGGCCGTCCAACGACGACTGGCTGCGCGCGCACGGGGCGATCCCGGTCAACTACGGCGACGGGTTGGCCGACCGGCTGCGCGCGGCCTCGCCGTCCGGACGGGTCGATGCCTTCCTGGATTTCTTCGGCGGCGGCTACGTCGCGCTGGCCGTGAACGACCTGGGGGTGGCGCGCGAAAGGGTCGACACCATCATCGATTTCGCCGCGATCGAGCAATTCGGCGTCTTGGGCGTGGGCAGCGCGGAGGCCACCACCGCGGCGGTGGTCGCCGAGCTGGCCGGTCTGGTCGCGGCCGGCGAGCTCGAGGTCCCGATCGCGAAGGTGTATCCGCTCGACGACGTGCGCGCCGCCTACCGGGACCTGGAGGAGCGGCACACCCGCGGCAAGCTGGTGCTTCGCCCGTGAGTGACCCGATACGGGGCAGGGTCGTCGCGATCACCGGCGCCAGTAGTGGGATCGGTGCGGCCACGGCGCGATTGCTGGCCGGCCGCGGAGCCAAAGTGGTGGTGGGTGCGCGGCGCGCCGATTTGTTGGTGGCCCTTCGGGATTCGCTGCGGGCGGAGGGCGCCGAGGTGGTACACGTGGCCGCGGATGTGACGCGTCCCGGGGACGCCGAAGAATTGGTGACCGCGGCGGTGACCGAATTCGGCCGCCTCGATGTGTTGGTGAGCAACGCCGGTATCGCGTCGCTCGGCCCGGTGGCCGCCGGTGATCTCGAGGGCTGGTCGGCCATGATCGACGTGAATCTGCGGGGGGTGCTCAACGGGATCGCCGCCGCGATGCCGGTATTCCTGCGTCAGGGGCATGGGGATTTCGTCACCACCGTCTCGACGGCGGGGCTGAAGATCGTGCCGAACATGGGGGTGTACGCCGCGACCAAGAACGCGGTGCGCACCGTGCTGGAGGCGCTGCGGCAGGAATCGACCGATGGGGTGATCCGCACCTCCAGCATCTCGCCGGGCTACGTCCGCACCGAGCTCGGTGGCCCCGACGCCGACGCCGAAACCCGTTCCAGGATGGCCGAGATCGCAATCGCTCCGGAGGCCGTGGCGCGGGCGGTGGCCTTCGTCATCGAGCAGCCGCGCGACGTCGAGATCGGTGATCTCACCATCCGCCCGACGGTGCAGGGCTGACAGACAAGAGCAGGGAGCCTGCCGCTCGGGGGGTTGCGGCAGGCTCCCTGTGGTTCTTGTGGACTAGGTGGCGTTCTGCGCCCCCAGCACACGCTGGATGTCGGGCTTCATCATCTGAAGCTGCTGACCCCAGTAGGCCCAGGTGTGGGTGCCGTTGGCGGGGAAGTTGAACACGCCGTTGTTACCGCCCGCAGCGATGTAGCGATCGCGGAAGGTGACGTTGGTGCGCAGCGTGAACCCTTCGAGGAACTGGGCCGCCATCAGGTTCTGCGCGGCGGTGCCGGTGTCGAGATCCGACGGCGTACCCGTGCCGCAGTAGATCCAGATGCGGGTGTTGTTGGCGACCAGCTGGTTGATGTTGACCATCGGGTCGTTGCGCCGCCACGCCGGGTCAGACGAAGGGCCCCACATGCTTTCGGCGTTGAAGCCGCCCGCGTCGTTCATCGCCAGCCCGATCAGCATCGGCCACCAACCCTCGGACGGGTTCAAAAAGCCCGACAGCGTGCCCGCGTAGATGAACTGCTGCGGATGGTAGATCGCGTAGGTCAGGGCAGCGCTGCCCGCCATCGACAGACCGACCACGGCGTTGCCGGTACGCGACACGCCCTTGTTGGTCTCCAGGTAGGCCGGCAGTTCCTGGGTCAGGAACGTCTCCCACTTGTAGGTGTAGTTCTGGCCGTTGCCCTTCGACGGCTGGTACCAGTCGGTGTAGAAGCTGGACTGTCCACCGACCGGCATGATCGTCGACAGGCCCGACTGGTAGTACCACTCGAAGGCCGGCGTGTTGATATCCCAGCCGCTGTAGTCGTCCTGGGCACGCAGACCGTCGAGCAGGTAGACCGCATGCGGTCCGCCGCCCTGGAACTGGATGCGGATGTCCCGGCCCATCGACGCCGACGGGACGTCGAGGTATTCGACGGGCAGGCCCGGTCGCGAGAATGCTCCTGCTGTCGCCGAACCCCCCGCGAAGCCGATCAACCCGGGCAGTGCGACGACGGTCGCGGCGACCACCGCCGCCCGGCGGAGCCACTCTCCACGAATCTTTCTGATGAACTTCATAACGGCAACAAACCCACCTTTCTTCACGAGATCTAAGCAATTGCCGCTGCTTATCTTCGTGAGAAAGTGAATCACGCGTCCCAAATGCCACACGTGTAACACGACGGGCCGCGATATCGCGGTTGGCTAACGATTGAGACTCAGGCCTGAGACCGCGTCGTGACTCGCCGTGACCTACTCGGAGCCGGCCAGCGCCTCACGCACGGCGCTTCGACGCTCTTCGATAGCGCGGCCGATCTCCTGGAGTAGCAGCGGCTTTCGGGCCACCAACTCTTCGACGCGGGCGCGGCTGATCTGTAGCACGGTCACCTCTTCCAGCGCGTGCGCGCCCGCCACCACCGGCTCCCGGGTCAATGCCGTCTGGCCCAGGAAGTCACCCGCCTCGGCGGTCCGGACCGTCACGATCGAACCGTCTGCGCGTACCGCGGTCAGCCGCACCCGGCCCTTCACGATGAACGTCATGTGGGTCGGTGTCTGCCCGGGGGCCTGCAACGTCTCATCGGCGCCATACCGGGTCAGCCGTACGTAGGGCAGCACCTCGCCGAACTCGCCTTCGTGCAGCCGCAGCGTCGACGCCACCACTCGCAACGCGTCGTCGACGCGGTCCGGGACGGCGAAATCGTCCTCGGCCTCGTCCAGATGCAGGTCCGCCCGCCGCGCGGCGTACCAGATCCAGCGCAGGAACGTGGCTCGCGCGGCACCGTCATCGGCGGGGGTGCGTAACGGGATTGTCGTCTTGTACTGGAGACCGCCCATGGCAACGGCTTTCGGCCGTGCTTCGGGCCGAAGCTGGGGGAGGTTGGCAGCCACCCGGGTCAGCACCGCGCACACCTCGTCGGGCGCGTCGTCCAGGGCGAACACGCTGACCACCGAGATCGAGTGATCGCCGGGCGGCCGGCTTTGATTGTTGAACGACGCGGCCGCCAGCACCGAGTTGGGCGTGATCTGCATGCCGCTGCCGGTGTCGATATGCGTTGCGCGCCAGTTGACCTCAACGACCCGGCCCCTCGCGGCCGGGGTGTCCAGCCAGTCGCCGAGCTGGAAGGGCTGCTCGAACAAGAGCAGCAGACCCGAGACGATCTGGCCCACCGAGTTCTGCAGGGCGAGGCCCAGCACGATCGAGGTGATGCCGAGCGCGGTGAACAGACCCCCGACGTTGGCGCCCCAGACGTAGGAGAAGATGATCGCCAGCCCCACCGCGATCACCGCGAATCGCGCCACGTCCAGGAAGATCGACGGAATCCGTTTGCGCCAGCTGCCTTCCGGAGCACCCTGGAACAAGGTGGCGTTGAAGCCGGACAGCAGCAGTACCAGGATGACGAAGCCGAACACCGTGGCGATGACGCGGACCGGGGTGGCGTCGGCGTCCACCTCGTTGGCCTTGGTCAGCAACAGCAGGAGTGCGCCGAGCGGCAGGATGAAATTGCGCAACAGTCCGACTGCACGGGTCAGGGCGCTGCCGCGCCGGGCCAGCGCGTTACGCAGCTCGGTGAGGAGTACCAGGGCGACCGGCAGGCCGACGGATACCCCGATGGCCCAGAAGAACCACGATGCGTCGAGCAGTTCGGTCACGGTCTGCGCTCCGTGAGCCGCCACACCGGCTCCGAACCGCTGGGGATGGCGATCTCGCCTGCGGCGACGAACAGGTTCGGGTCACTCACCGCGTCGCGCACCCGGGCCGTCACGTACACGCCCGGCTGCGACGTGCCGCTCTGCACCTGGTTGGCCAGATCCACTGTCGCGCCCCACATGTCGTAGGCCAGGCTGGACCGGCCGACCAGACCGCTGGTCACGGTTCCGGTGTCGATGCCGGCCCGCAGTTGCAGATTGCTGCCCGTCTCGCCGTTGTAGCGGCCGACGATGCGCTGCATCTCGATCGCGAAATCGACCGTGCGCCGGACGTTGTCGAGGCGGGGCACATTGAGTCCACAGCTGGCCAGGTAGCCGTTGTGCAAGGTGCGCACGCGTTCCACCCCGAGACTCTCGGCAGCTGCGTCGAACTGGCGCACCAGCCGGTTGACGATCGCCAGTGAAGCATCCGAGCTGAGGTCCGCGGACAACTCGTCCAGACCTGCGATGTCGGCGAAGATCACCGTCACATCCTGATGGTCCTGGGCGATGGTCTCCTCGCCCTCCCGGTACCGGGCCACCACGGGTTCGGGCATCAGCGACAGCAGTAGTCGGTCGTTCTCCCGGCGCTGCTCGTTGAGCAGATCCTCCTTGATCGCCAGGTTTCGGCTCATCCCGTTGAAAGCGACTGTCAGATCGCCGAATTCGTCCTTGGACTGGACCGGGACGGTGACACCGTAGTCGCCGGAGCTGATCTGCTGGGCGCCCGCCTCCAGCCGTCTGATCGGACGGATGAACAATCGGGCCAGCAGCATGGCCGCGATCGACACCACGAAGATGATCGCCGCGGTGGACAGCACCAGGGTGCGGGTGAACGCGGACACCGGGGCGAACGCCTCGGCGGTGTCGATCTTGGCGATCACCGCCCAGTGCAGGCCGTTGATGTCGACCGGCGCGTACGCCTGCAGGGTTTCCCGGCCGAGGTAGTCGCGCGCGATCGACGTGCCGCGCTGGCCGCGCTGGGCCAACTTGGTGGCTTCGCTGCCCACGGGTTGCACCAGGGTGGTGCCACCCTGGCGGATCGAGTTCTCCGCGACATCGGGCGGGGTGCCCGCGTCGATCACCTCTCGCTTGAACTTTTCGGGGTCCTCGGTGAACAACCGGGAGTCCGAGCGCATCAGGTCGTCGGGCCCGACGATGTAGGTCTCACCGGTCTTGCCCATGCCGGATTCTTCCCAGCGTTTGTCCATGGTCATCAGCCGGTTGATCTTGGAGATCGGGAACTGCAGGGCCAGCACCCCTTCGACGTGTCCGACGTCGCCGACGGGTGACACCAGCCAGGCGGTGGGGGACGGTGCGGGCTGATAGTCGCCGAAGTCGGTGATCGCCACGTAGTCGACGGCGTTGGATTGCATTGCCTTGAGGTACGCGTCGGTCAGATTGCCGCTGCGATACGGCCCGTTGAGGATGTTGGTGCCCAGATCGACGCCCTTGTAGGCGCTGTAGACGACGTTGCCGCGGGGGTCCAGCAGCAGTGCGTCCTCGAATTCGAAGCGGGTGACGATCTCGCGGAAGAAGTCGTTGTACCTGGCGTTGGCCGCCGACCAGGCGCTGCCGTCGCGGGCGTCGTCGAACTGGATGGCCTTGTCGAAATCGGTGAACGGTGTCGTGTAGTTGGCCTGCAGATACTTCTCGGCGTTGGACGCGGGGAGCAGGGCCGACACGTCGACCACGTCGCCGGTCTGGTTGTCCTCGACCTTGGCGAATTGGTTGTCGTAATAACTCGACAGCGCCTGCTGTTGTTGTGGGCTGATCGTGGCATTGGCCAGCTGATCGAATCCTGCGGTGAAAGCCTGTAATGCCTGTGTGGTGGTCGAACCCCGCGAATAGATGACCAACGAATTCTTCAGATCCGATATCTGGGTGGCCAGTTGGCGGGTCTGCGATTGCCGGATTTCGGTGAGCCGGTCGAATACGGAATTGCGCAGCGATTCCCGGCCGGACTGATATCCGATGGCACCGACCACGGCGGCGGACAGGATGCTCGTCGCGAGCAGCATCACCAGGAGTTTGGATTGGATGCTGACACGGGACAGGAACCGGCGGCGGCTCGGTTTCACGGGAAGTGCGGCGTCACCCGAATCGGAATACGGCGGGCTTTCGGATGTCGTCGTCATCGGTGGGAAAGCTTAGGCCCGTCGACCATTTGATTTCCTGCTGTTGGCAATTATTCACCGTGGTTCGACGATCACCCATCCGTGCGGCGGGACCACCAGATCTGCAACGAAATCCGGCGGTGGCGCTCCGGAACCTGCCGCGATATGACCGGGCCGGGGCAAGGTCACGGGCAACGGGTCATTGCTGACGTTGAGTGCCACCGTCAGCTCGCCGTCGTCTGTGCGGGTGCGGTACACGTAGCCGGTGTTGCTCACCTGGATCGGTTCGGTTCGCGCGGTGTGTAGCCACGCGTGCCTGCGCCGTAGCCCGATGAGGTACTGGTGCAGCGCCAGCACGTTGCTGTAACCGGTTGGCCGCACAGAGAATTCGGGCCGGACCGCGTCGTCCCCGCCGGCTCGTTCCTCCTTGACGGCCTGCCAGCCCCATTCGTCGCCGGCGTACACGCTCGGCGTGCCGCCGGTGGTCAGCAGCAGCACCAGGGCGTGTTCGAGGTGGCGCGGATCCGCGAGCTGGCTGGCTATCCGGGTGACGTCGTGATTCCCGACGAACGTCAGGGGTACGAAAGTGTCCAGGAATGCGCTGTGGCGCTGCAACGCCCAATCCAGCTCGTGGAAGTTGCCGTCGTTGAGGCTGCTCCAGATCGCCTTCCACAATTCGTATTGGGTGACCGAGTCGAAACCGGCGGCCCGCACCTGGGCGGGGTAGTCACCATGGATCACCTCGCCGACGAACCACGCTTGAGGGTGTCGTTCCCGGACAGCGGGCAGCACCGAGGCCCAGAACCGGTCCGGCACGGCGTAGGCGGCGTCGAGGCGCCAGCCGTCCGCGCCGCGATCCAGCCAGTGCGTCATCACCTCGACGGTGTAGTCGACGACGTCGGGGTTGGCGTGGTTGAGCGCGATGAGCTCGCCGTGGCCCTCGAAGGTGGCAAATCCGTCGCGCCCCTTGCGAAACCACGCGGCGTCGCCACCGTCGAGTGCCTCCCGGTAGCGCGGGAAGTCGGTGCCGACGTGATTGAAGACGCCGTCGAGCAGCACCCTCAAGCCGCGCCGGTGCGCTTCCTCGACGAGCACGTCGAAATCGGCGTCCTCCCCGAGCCGGGGATCGATGCGGTGATGATCGGTGGTGTCATAGCCGTGGGTGCGTGAGGCGAACACCGGGCCCAGGGCGATCCCGGAGCAACCGAGTTCCACCGCGTGGTCCAGCCATTCGACGATCCGCAGCAGTCGGTGCTCGCCCGGCTGCGGGGCCGGGTCGGCGGGAAACGCGCCGACGAACCCCAACGGATAGATCTGCCACCAGATCGCATGGGCCACCCAATCCGGATCGCTCACGGCCGGAACTTCGCTTCGTAGAGCGCGCGCATGCGGTCGGTCAGTTCGGCGGCCGGGCCGTCGGTGGGGATGTCGGGGGCGATCGTGGCGATGGGTAGCGCCGCGACCGGTGACGGCGGCGTGCCCCATTCCGTGCACCACTGGCTCAGCTGTGCCGACGACGCCGCGTACACGATGCGGCCGAGGCCCACCCAGGCGTGCGCTGCCGCGCACATCGGGCAGTGCTCGCCAGAGGTGTAGACGGTCGCGGCGCGGCGCTGCTGCGGACTCAGGTGCTCGACGGCCCACCGGGCGATCGCGAATTCCGGGTGCTGGGTGGCGTCGCCGTCTTTGACCCGGTTGCGGTCCTCGAACACGGTGTGGCCCGCTTCGTCGACCAGAATCGATCCGAACGGTTCGTCGCCGTCGTCGAACGCCACCTGTGCGAGTTCGACGCAGCGGCGCAGATGATCGAGGTCGTGCGCACTGATGGCCACGCTCCGGAGCCTACTCAACCGCCGGATGACACCTCAGGCACGGCTAGATCTGGTGACAAACCTGCGGGACGGTTTCGAACGCCGCCGCGGAACCCCAACACCATGCGGCGTAGGCGGCCGCGACGGCGACACGATCGATGTCCCGCTGACTGCCGCCTGCCGAACGCACCGACTCGGCGACGGCGAATTTGATGATGTCGACAAGGGCCGCCATCGGTTCGTCCGACCGGTGAGCGGCTGTGGACATTGATACGGACACTGAATCCCCCAAACGGCGAGGGGCCGTCGCGCAGTCGCCCCGTTGCGAAGCGCGAAACCCCTGCCTGCCCAACACCTTAGTCCTGGTACCGGCTGTCGCGCTCGAGACGCGCCTTTAGTGGCAGCAGTCTTTCGCGGTTGTTACCACATCGAGACGGCACGCACACGATGCGTTAACCGGGACATCGGCGCGGGCCCGCGCCAGTTCGAGCTGGCGTCCGATGATGGTCGCCTCGGCGTCGCGGCCCAGCCGTTGCAGGCATTCGTGATAGCCGTGCAGGCTCCACACGTTGCCGGGGTGCTGGCAGGAGCGGCGCAAGGTGTCGTCCAGGCCCAGGTCGGCCGCGTATACGGCGGCGGCGTCCTCGACCCGGCCCTGCTCCAGGAGCAGCGCGCCGTACGCGTGCCGGGTCGGTTGCATCCAGCCCCACGGTTCGTCGTAGGGCAGCGCGTCGTCGAGGTCGATCGCCGCCCGCAGGTGCGCGAAGGCATCGTCGAATCGTCCCTCCCGGTAAGCGATTTCGCCGTCCAGCATGGCGACCGCGATGGCCAGGATGTCGCGACTGGTGTTGTTGAACAGATACCGGGTCTCCGGGATGCTCGCGTACGCGGCCGCCAGCGCCGCCCGTTCGGCGTGGGCCTGGGGGAGCCGGCCCCGCGCCGCGTAGGCGACGCCGCGGCCGTAGTGGATGGTGGCGGTGGTGGTGCAGTACAGCTGCTGATCATCGGGCAGCGGCGTGGCGATCAGGTCGTCCCAGCGACCGAATCGGACCAATACATGCACCCGCAACGGCACGAAGGCCTCCAGCCAGTCGGCCATCGGCGGGGATTCGATGGCCAGCAGCTCTGGGGTCAACTGACCGGACAGCTCATCGGCCGCCTCCAGAGCCACCCTTGACTGCCCCTCGAACATCGCCGAATACACGACGAAATGCAGATCGTGGGCGCGGTACAGGGAGTAGAAGTTCAACGGCCCCTCACGCCGGACGAATTCGCGGTCGGCGCGTACGGCCGCCCGGTTCGCCAGAATCGAGGCCCGGTAGTCACCGCACAGCACGTCGATGTGGCTGGGCATGTGCTGCAGGTGGCCGGCGTCGGGCACCAGGCCCCGCAGCAGGTCGGCCGCGGGCAACGCGTTTTCGGGGTGTGCCGACATTTCGAGGGCGTGCAGGTAGAGGTGCAGGATGCCCGGATGGGCCTGCCCGGCCGGGGTGGCCAGGGCCGCATCGAGGATGCGGGTGGCCTCCAGCACCCGTGAACCCGGCGCGGGGTTTCCCGTTGCGCTGTCCCACAGCGCCCATGCGGTGACGTTGAGCTGCGCGTCGGCGGCCAGCGCGGCGACGTCGAGATCATCGGGATGCTCGTCGGCGACCCGGGTCATCGCGTCGGCGTAGGCGGCGTGCCCGGCTTCCAGCGCTTCGGGATCCTGCGGATCGGTGGTGGGGAACCGGGTGGCCAGCGCACCGATGAGGGACCGTTCGACGGCGGAGGCGCGACCGCCCGCGGCGCGGCCGAGTTCGGTGTGGGCACGAGCCAGCGAGGCGGCCAGATCCACCGGATCGAACGCCTCCCACGCCTTGTTGTAGTTGGGTCCGACCGAGTACGCGATGCCCCAGCGGGCGATGGCCAGATCGGGGTCGAGCTCGAGTGCCCGCTCGAAACAGCGCACCGCTTCTTCGTGATTGAAGGCGTAGGCCCACACCATGCCGCGGTCGAACCACGTCTGGGCGGCGGGTTCGGGGGTCTCGACCCGGCGGTGGTAGGAGCCGAGGTCGTAGTACGGCTCGGTGGGTGCGCTCATGCCACGGACGATAATTCAGCCGCGCCCCCCAGCCGCGATTTGCGGAGTTTCAGCCGCACCCGGTACGGCCGAAACTCCACAAATCACGACGGTCGGAACTCGCTCACACCGCGGGGACCGGTTCGGGTGTGGCTGCGGGAGCCGGGGTGCGCCGACCGGCGAGTTCGCGCCAGGCCGTCGCGGCCACCGCCAGTACGCAACCTGTGCCCGCCCACACCAGCAGTGTGACAAGCGGCGTCAGCGCGCCGTGCCCGGCGAAATACTCGACGCTGCGCAGCAGCGATACCCCCGAACCTTGCGGCACGATGTGGTTGAAGGCGGTGTAGAAGCCCGTCAGCAGGGGCCGTCCGACCGGGCCGGCGGCCGCGGCGTTGCCGACGATGACGAGGAACGCGGTCAGTGTCATGGAGGCGACCGTGCCGAATGCCGCGGCCACCCCGGTGACCGCACCGCCGACGGCCATGGCGTAGAGCCACAGCGCACCGAAGACCTGCCACGGATGTCCCGTCAGGGCACCGAGGGCGGCATCGACGTAGACGGTCACCACGCCGGCCAGCAGTGCGGCGTAAGCCGACAGGGTGAAGGTGCGCAACGCCAGGGTGGACGCCCGGCGCACCGGGCCGACCATCCGCCCGAACGCCGCGGCGCCGACCGACGCGCCGATCGAGACGAAGATGACGGCGTAGAACTCGACGGTGCCCGACGGGTCGCCCGCCGATGTCGGGGCGATGTCCGTGACCGCCGGTGCCAGAGCGGCTTTCGCGGCCACGGCGCGGCCCACGGTTTCGGCGGCGCTGGCGACACTGCGCCCGCCACCGCCGGCGACCATGATGTCCAGCCGGTCGGGAGCGTCGACGACGAAGGCGGCGTCGGCCTTGCGCTGCAAGACCTGATCCCGAGCGGCCGCGGAGTCGGGCACCGCGGTGATGTCCAGTGATTGCTGCCCGCGCAGCGAGTCGGTGATCTGGGCCGGGGCGGCGACGGCCACGGACAGATGGTGCAGCGTCGGCTTGGCGAACGCGCCCGCGTAACTGGCGATCATGGCCAGCACCAGCACGGTGAAGGTCACCATGGCCAGCGCGACGTTGCGGACGTGGGTGCGGGTCAGTTGTGGTTCCTGTGCGGTGGGCGCGGGTGAGTGGTGCTTGCCCATGGTCTAGAGCCTTTCCAGGGAGTCGGGGAGGGTGAGCAGCGCGTTGACGGTGTCGAATGCGGCGGCGACCCGGTCGCGGAGATCGCGGGCGTCGGAGGGGGCGGGGTCGTCCATCCAGGAGCGCAGTACTTCCATGAAGCCGCCCACCAGGAATCGCGTGACGCCCTCGACGGTGAGGCCGGCGATGGGGGTCACGACGGCCATGCCCTGTCCGGCGATCTCGGCGCACGCGGGGGCCAGTTCGGCGCGGAACGCGGCGACGACCGGTTGGGTGACCGCGCTGTAGATGACGTTGCGATACATCGTGCGGTGTTCACCGGCGAAGTCGAACAACCGCATGATGCGGACCCGGGGGTCACTGTCGGTGTCGGCGGTGGCGTGTGCGAAGGCCACGGTGAAGGCGGCCGCGACGGCGTCGTCGCGATCCCGGAAGTGTTGATAGAACACCTGTCGGCTGACGCCTGCGCGGCCGACGATGCCAGCGACGGTCAGTTCGTCGACCGGATGCTCGTGGGCGAGGGCGAATGCCGCCTCGTGCAGCCGGGTGCGCACCCGCTCGGCGCGGGGGTCGACGCTGTGCGTGCGTGGGGCCATGGGATCAGCGTAAGCGACTTCGTAGACAACTGCCCACGAAAAGATAGGTTAGCTATGACACCCTTCCGACCTGGTGTGATGACCGTCTCCGGCACTACCGTGGGGCTCATGATCAGGTGTGTGCGGCTGTGGACCGGTGACGAAGGCGGCTCGCATGTGGATGTGGGGTCGCTGGACATGACTCCCGGGCGCAATGCCGATCTGGTATCGGTGGCGATGTCGGCCGCGCACGTCACCGTCGAGGAGACCGCCGGTGGCGGCTCACTGGCCTGGCACACCGCGCCCGTGCGCCAGTTGGTGGTGACCCTGACGGGCACGCTGCGTTTCCACACCCGAGACGGTGAGCAATTCACCCTCGCCCCCGGCGACGTGCTGCTCGCCGAGGACACCACCGGCACGGGTCACCAGTGGGAGTTGATCGACACCGATCCGTGGCGCCGGATGTACGTCGTGCTCGCGCCCGGGACCCAGGTCCCGTTCGTCGCCGACTGAGCGTCAGTGCCCGGCGACGATATCGGACTCGTCGACCTCGACCGGGTCCTTCGACCCGGGCAACAGCGAGTACGCCGCGCACACGATCCCGAAGAACAGATAGCCCAGGGCGACTAGAGGATTCGCCGCCCAGGCCACCTCGGGCGCGTGGATCAGACCGATGAAGGACAGGGCGGCGCCGACCACCGAGGCGATCGCGGCGTACAGGAACTTCTTCTCCAGGATGAAGGCCACCATGGTGCCCAGGATCAGACCCACCAGCACCGCGCCCTCACCGAGGGTCTGCAAGCCCTCGTAGACCACGCCGGCGCCGTTGAGCTTCTCCAGGCCGACCGCCGAAGCTGATGTCCCGGCGGCGTTGAGCGCGTTGTCGATCAGACCACTGGCCCACTGCGCCAGGTTGGGCAGGATCGCGGCCACCACCGCCACCGCATGCAAGCGAGGCACCGCCTGGAACGCCTGCGCGCCGATCAGCAGACCGATGTAGAGCAAGATCGGCACGATCGCCGGCACCGGCAACAACGCGTCCAGCACGCCGAAAAGCCCGAGGAAGCAGAAGATCCCGATCACCACGCCGCTGGCAAGGGAGTAGCCTGCGCGTCCCCCGGCATCCTTCCAGCCCGGGTGACCGATGTACACCGCGGGCGGGAACGGCGAACCGAACGCCGACCCGATCACCGCGCCCGCGCCGTCGGCGAGCAGCACGCTGCGCAGGTTGTAGTTGTCCCCGGCTGCCGCCGCGCTCTCCACGTTGCTCATCGCCTCGGTGAAGTTGTAGACACCCAGCGGTATCGCCGTGCCCAGCAGCGGGGCCAGATGTGACAGCCCGGAGAACAACATGTCCACCCGCAGATCGGGGATGCCGATCGCGATGTCCGAAACCGCTTGCCCGACATCGGGTGCCGACATGTAACCGCCGACCCACCCGATCGCGGTGCCGACGAGCAGGGCGGCCAAGCCGACGGGGATACCGAAAGGCAGCTTCATATCGGTGAAGAACCCGATGAGGATGATGGCCAGCACGGGCAGGCCGATCCAGGCCGCCTCCCACATCTGCGCGGCAGGCCGCATCGAGATGAAGGTGATGGAGATGCCGGCCAGGGTGCCGAGCATCGCGGCGCGCGGGGTCAGCTTGCGGATATAGGGGCCGACGAACGCGCCGATCATCACGATGATGCCGATCATGAACGCCCACGCCAGCCCGGCCTCCCAGGCCTGCATGGCGTCCTTGGTATTGAGGTACACCGGCAGCATGACGACGAACACGACGATGAACATGTGCGGCACGCTCGGCCCGTAAGGCAAAGCCGTGACGTCCGTGCGGTTCTCGCGCCGGGCCAGTCGGCGGGCCAGAAAGGTGTAGTAGAGATTGCCCAGGATCAGCGCCACGCCGAGCGCGGGGAGCACCGTGCCGAGCACGTCGCCCGGCGCCACGTTGATCACACCGATCATCAACCCGGTCAGGGTCAGGACGTTGACCAGGATGTTGAATCCCAGACCGAAGAACGCGTTGGTGTCACCGCGGGTCCACCACGGGATGGACAACGCAGGCTGGCTTTTCTGGGCGGGGGGATCGGCGCTGGCAGGCGGATCGGAGACGTCAGTGGACATGGCGGGTCCTCCTCAGGCGGCGTTCGTGGTGAGTTGTTGCAGTGCGGGAATGACCGCGGCGGTGTCCGCGACCCACCCGAAAATGCCCCCCTGGGCCTTGATCATCTCCAGCCCCACCCGCTGGAACTCCGGGAAATACGAACCGACGCAGTCCGATACCACCAGACATTCGTAACCGCGGTCGTTGGCCTCCCGCGTGGTGGTGTGCACGCACACCTCGGTGGTGACGCCGGTGACCAGCAACTGGGTGATACCCGCCTCGGTGAGCACGTCCTGCAGGGCGGTGGCGTAGAACGCACCCTTGCCCGGTTTGTCGATCACCACTTCGCCCTCGATGGGGCTGAGTTCGTCGACGATGTCGTGGCCATACTCGCCCCGGATCAGGATGCGCCCGTACTTGCCCGGATCACCGATCCGCTTCGACGGCGCACCGCGAGACAGCTTGGCGGGCGGGCAATCCGAGAGATCGGGTTCGTGGCCCTCCCTGGTGTGGATCACCAGGATTCCCGCTTCGCGAGCCGCCGCGATCAACGCGGCCAGTGGCGGGACCACCTTGAGCAGCTGATCGACGTCGTTGCCCAGGCTCTCACCGAATCCGCCGGGCAGCAGGAAGTCGCGCTGCATGTCGATGACGATCAGCGCGGTGCGGCCCGGTACGAGCGAGAATGCCGACGGCTCGGCGGGGACGGCGAGTGAGGTCATACGTGCTCCTTGACGTTCGATTGGGCAGCGGAGGCTGCGGGTCTGGGTTCATCGAGGATGCGGGCGGCGAGCGTCAACGCGGTGTCGTCGGACAGTGCATTGCCCAGCAGCATCGCGCTATAGGGCCGGCCGTCGCTGGTGACGCCCAGCGGTACCGCGACGCCCAACAGGTCGAGCAGATTCCCGAAATGCGTGTAGTGGCCCAGCATCGTGTTGCAGTCGATGGGGCGCTGCTGCACCTGTTCGACGGTGAAGGTGGTACCGATGGTGGGTACCACCAGGAGGTCCATGCACTGCCATAGGCGGCCCACCTCGGCCTTGAGTTCCTGAAGTCGCTGCAGGGCGGCGAATGCGTCCACCGCCGTGTATGCCAGCCCACTGCGGAAGATGTCCCGGACCACCGGGTGGATCGAATCGGGCTGGGCGGCAAGGAAATCGCCGAACTCCACCAGGCGTTCAGCCACCCATGGACCCTGGTAGAGCAACGCGCCCGCCGCCAGGAATGGCTGCAGCGACACCTCGACGACGACGGCCTGGCGTTCCAGGTGCTCGCGGAAACCCAGGTGTGCGGCGCGCATGGCGTCGTCACCGAAGAACTCGAGTTCATCGACCGGCGGCAACCCGACCCGGATGGGCGTGCCGTCGTGGCGCGGTCCGCGGTCGCGGGACCATGCGTCGGCATCATCACGTCCGACCATCACGTCGAAAACGCGGTCCACGTCGTCGATGCAGCCCGCCATCACGGAAAGGCAGTCCAGCGATTTGCAGGCCGGTACGAGGCCGACGGTGCTGATCAGTCCGCGCGACGGTTTGAAGCCGACCACCCCGTTGAGGGCGGCGGGCACCCGGCCCGATCCCGCGGTGTCGGTGGCGACGGCGAACGGCACCTGCCCCAGCGCGACGGCCAGTGCGGAACCCGAGCTCGATCCACCCGAGATCAGTTCGCCGCCGAAGACGCTGCGCGGCACCGTGTACGGCGTGCGGGTGCCGTTCAGCCCGGTGGCGAACTGGTCCAGATTGGTCTTCCCGATGTACAGCGCCCCCGCGTCGAGCAGGCGCTGGACGGCGGGAGCGGTGGTCTCGGCGATGTAGGCGTAGTCCGGGCAGGACAGCGTGGTGGGCACGCCGGCGACGTCGATGCTGTCCTTGACCCCGAACGGCACGCCGTACAGCGGGAGAGTCCTTGCCCCCGGCCGGTTCTCGATTTCGGCGGCGGCGGCGAGCAGCTCGTCGCGTGGCACGGTGGACAGCCAGGTGCCGTCGTCTCCGCGGGCCGCGATGGCGTCGGCCACCCGGGCCGCGGTCTTGACAGGCGAGCCGGTGCCGCTGGCATGCGAGTCGAGGATTTCGGCGATCGACGGACAGATCGACGGACCGCCGTCGAAGCGCGCATCTGAACCCATGCCTGTCGATTGTCGACAGAATGATGGCGAACGCGGTACGCGCGTGTGTCGATCGTGTTAGCGATGTTCGGGTAGGCCCAGGTAGCGCAGATGTCCATGGTCTTCGAGCGCGGCGAGCACCGTCGCGGCATCGTTGGATTCCAGCGCGGTGAGGATGGCCCGGTGCCGATCGACGCCGTCCCCGGCGCGATGGTGGCGGGCTTCCTCACGAAGATTCATGGCCATCGGCAGTTGCAGTTTGAGCAGGATCGGCTCCAGTGCGATGTCCAGCTGCCGGTTGGCCGCCAGCCCGACCACGGCGGCGTGGAAACGGCGGTGGGCGTCATCGCGGTCCAGCATGTCCACCGCGCAGGACATTTCGTCGAGGGCGCGACGTACCGGTTCCAGCGCCGACGCGGGGTCGGCCAGGGGCATCGCGATCTCGATGGCGTGCCGTTCGAGTACCTGCCGTAGGTCGAACAGCTGCAGGATGTCGGTCGGCGACCAGTCGGTGACCCGTGATCCGCGCCGGGGGAGATGCTCGACCAGACCCTGCTGTGCCAGCAGCCGCAACGCTTCGCGCAGAGGCGCCCGACTGATTCCCAGATCGGCGCACAACTGCTCTTCGATGATCTTCTCGCCGGGACTCAATGCCCCGCACAGGATCGCGGCACGCAACCGGTTGCCTGCCACATCGACGAGTGTCGCGGGCAGCTCCCGGCGCGATCCGTCCACTCGGGGTGCCGCCATGCCACGCCATCGTAGGAACTTTTGCTCCGGCGCGCTGGCCGCTGCGGCAACGCGGGACTCGACACGACACTTAGAACGTGTTCTAGTTCTTGCATGCTGGACTTCACCCTCGAGGACCTCAGTGCCGAGGACGTCGAGCGCCTACGCACCATCTACCGGCCGTTGACCGAGTCGGTGCGCGAGCTGATCGACGCCACAATCCGATCGGCGGCGGCCCCGGATGTGGTCGCCGCGGCCAAGGCACAGATCGACGCGGCGACCGCGGCGCTGCGCAGCGAACAGCTCGACGGACCGTTCGGGGTGCGGTTCACCGCCCACGGCGACCGGATGCCGTGGGGCAACGCGGTCATCGGGCTGCGCAACCCCATCGCGCCGCCGCTGGCAGTGCAGCACCACGAGGACGGGTCGGTGTTCGCCGACTTCACCCTCGGGGCGGCCTACGAGGGCCCGCCCGGACACGTGCACGGCGGAGTGGCGGCACTGCTGCTGGACCATGTGCTCGGTGAATCGGCCAGTCCGGCCGTCAGCCCGCGGCTCACCGGCACCATCAGCATCCGCTATCTGCGGCCCACCCCGCTGGGCGAGCTCCACATCGAGGCGCGGATCGTGCGGACCGAAGGGGTCAAGACGTTTGCGGTCGGGACGATCGCCGATGCGCAGGGCCCGACCGTGCAAGCCGAAGGGGTGTTCATCCGGCCGAAGTGGGCCAGGGACTAGCCGCCAGGTCTGCGGGGCTGACGGCGGCGATGTCCACCACCACCCGGGTGATGGTGGCGAGTTCGGCCACCAGCACGCGGGCGGGGCCGTCCTGCGCGCGCAGCAGCGGCGCCGCCTCGCGGACCGCAACCGCCGCGGTGCCCAGTTGCTCGGCGTCCACCCGCCACGGCGCGGCCGGTGTTGCCGGATTGCCCATCAGCGCTTTGACGTAACCGTCGATGGTACCGACGAATTCTCGGTTCAGCGTGGGCGACGGGTGAATGGGCAGTGTGGATTCCAGGGTGGCGCAACTGGTGGTGACGGCGTTCAGCGACGCGCGATACGCGCGCAACCATCGTCGTATCGCGGGATCGTCGGTGCGGGTCGCGCCCGCGGCGGCCTCGAAAGCGGTGCGCGCGTTGGCGGCCCGCTGCCAGGCGGCCGACAGCGTCTCGGCCGGATGGTCGAGATCGTGCACGAAGGCCTTGATCACCGCCGCGGCATAGTCGATCTCGGTCTTCAGCAACTCGCCTGCCCGCTGCCGTAACCGCACCAGGGCGTTGTCGGGCAGACCGACGTGCACGATCACCGCCAGCGCGCCGCCGATCACCGTCGCGAACCAGCGTTGTTCGACGGTGGCCGCATCGACACCGCCACCCACGTCGAGCAGGAAGATGATCGCCGCCGCAAGTGCCGCGCTGACGACGAGATAACCGAAGTGCGCTGACAGGTAGGCGATTCCGAGGAAGAACACAGCGAGTGCGGCCGCCGCCAGGCCGCTCGGATGAAGCAACGCGGTGAAGGTCGAGGCGGCGACCACGCCGACGGCGTTACCGGTGATCCGGCCGATGCACCGCGTGTAGGTGTGTGCGGTCTCGGGGCGGAGCACCATGAGCACGGTGACCGCGATCCAGTACCCGTGTTCGGCACCGGCCGCCCGCCCGACCGCCACCCCGGCGGTGGCGGCGACCGCCAGCCGGACCGCGTGTCGCAGGATGGGGGATCGCCAATTCAGCTGCGCCCGAATCAGACCGGCCATGGCGGACCAGGAATGGGGGAGTCCCGGCCGTCGCAGCTGTGCGACCTGTTCGGGCTCGAACTGCCCGAGCCGGAGTTCGACGGCTTCGGCAAGTTGAAGCGAAAGTCGTTGGGCGACGGTCCGGGTCGCGCCGTCGAGAGCTCCGGCCGCGGTGTCCATCCGGGCCAACACCGGCCCGACCGCCCGCCTCGGCGCCCGGCGGGCGATGAGTTCGAGGAGTTCGGCGGCGACGCTCAGGGCGTCCGAGGCGGCCTCGTCGCGCGGGCCTTCGCGGCCGAGGGCGGTCAGGGTCACCGCGATCCGCTCCGGCAGTCCGTACCACCCGCGGTAGGCGGGCGGCCGGTGGCGAGCTTGGGACTCGCTGAGCGTGAAGGCTTCACGCAGCCGGATCAGTGGCTGCCTGT